>NZ_DATHFV010000109.1:0-6018 GCF_035317925.1 Sphingomonas sp. | reverse complement strand
CATGATGCCCGTTGCGCTCCCCCTTGGGGAAGGCCACGCAATCGCCCGGCGCCAGATCATGCTCGCCGTCATCGTCGATCAGCACCGCCGCGCCGGATAGCATCACTAAAAACTCGTCCTCGCCCTCGTGCCAATGGCGCTGCGACGACCAGGCGCCCGGCTCCAGCCGCACGAAGCTGACCCCGAATTCGGTCAGCCCGCTCGCCGGCGCGAGCCGGCGGTACCAGCGCCCCGCCACCGCCTGGTTGAACGGCGGCGGATAGCCGGTGGCGTTGCGTTCGGGGATCTGGCTGAGGTCGAGCTTGGGCATGAGGCCTTCATGCCAATTCGCGCGGCGCGGCGAAAGCTGCACTTGCAGCATGCAAAGCATCATTCGGCTGCAATGCGCGATGCGGCTATCCAGATTAGGGCACACTGCACAGCGCAGGGAGGAATTGCTTACATGCCGCGTCTTACCGATCCGATCGATCTGGGCTCGATCCACGCCAAAAGCCGCATCCTGATGGCGCCGCTCACCCGCGGCCGCGCGACACGCGAGGCGGTGCCGACCCCGGTGATGGTGGACTATTATCGCCAGCGCGCGTCGGCCGGCCTGATCATCACCGAGGCGACCGGTATTTCCCGCATCGGCCTCGGCTGGCCGGGCGCGCCCGGCATCTGGAACCAGGCGCAGGTCGGCGGCTGGAAGCACGTCACCAAGGCGGTCCACGCCGCCGGCGGCAAGATCGTGTCGCAGCTCTGGCATATGGGCCGGCTCGGCAGCCACGAGGTCAATGGCGGCCAGCCCGTCTCGTCCTCGGCAACGACTGCGCCCGGCCGCACCCGCACCTGGTCGGGCGGCACCGCGCCCTATCCGCAGGCGCGCGCCCTCGAACTGAGCGAGCTTCCGGGCCTGCTCGACGATTATGCCCGCGCCGCCGAAAATGCGCTGGAGGCCGGTTTCGACGGCATCCAGCTCCACGCCGCCAACGGCTATCTGATCGACCAATTCCTGCGCGACAATTCCAATTTCCGCACCGACGAATATGGCGGCCCGATCGAGCACCGCATCCGTCTGCTCGGCGGGGTGGTCGAGCGGCTGGTAGCGACGGTCGGCAAGGACAAGGTCGGTGTGCGCCTGTCGCCCAATGGCGAGGTGCAGGGGGTCAACGACAGCGATCCGCACGCTTTGTTCGGCGCCGCCGCCAGATTGCTCGACGAGAAGGGCGCCGCCTGGCTCGAACTGCGCGAACCCCGCCCCAGCGGGACGCGCGGTGTCCCCGATGTAGCACCGGTCCATCCGGTGATCCGCAAGGCTTTCTCGCGCCCGCTCATCCTCAATGCCGATTATCATCGCGACGACGCCCAGGCCGCGCTCGACGCGGGCGAGGCCGACGCGATCACCTTCGGCCGGCCGTTCCTCACCAACCCCGATCTGCCGCGCCGCCTGATCGAGGAACTCCCGCTCAACCCGCAACGGGAGGAGCTGTTCTACACCGGCGGCGCGGACGGCTACGTCGATTATCCCACCTGGGACGAAGTCCACGTCGCTCAGCCGGCTTGATGTAGTGGGTTCCCGGCCTGGATTGCTTCGCCGCTACGCGCCTCGCAATGACAAGAGGATCGTCATTGCGAGCGTAGCGAAGCAATCCAGTCCTACAGAGGCGGCTCCCACCCCGGCGGCGCCAAGGTAAACCCGGCAAAGTCGAACCCCGGCACCACCACGCACGACACCAGCACCCAGCCCGCCTCGGCCCTGGCTGCCTGCCATTCATGGACAGGCACCAAGGCCTGCGGGCTGGACGCATCGAGCGTCACGCTATCGCCGCCGATCCGCAGCGCCAGCGGCGCACCCGCATGCCAAAACCACAATTCGTCGGCGTCGACCTTATGCCAGTGCGAACTCTGCCCCTGCTCCAGCAGGAACAATATCGCCGTACCCGCCGATCGTTCGCCGGATGGTGCAGGCGCCCGCCACGTCTCGCGATACCAGCCCCCTTCGGGATGCGGCGCGAGACCGTGGCGCGCGATCAGCGCCTTAGCGTCGTCGCCCACGCTCAGTGGTGCTTTGCGTCCCAAGCCTTCACGGCGTCCATCGTGCCGGTGACATGGCCGGCCGGGTCCATCGCCGAGTAAGCGAAGATCACCTTGCCGTCGGGCGCGATCACATAGGACGTGCGGTTGGACATGGCCGGGTTCTGCGGCAGCACGACGTCATAGGCGGTGATCGTCGCCGGCGTCGCCGAGCCGACCGCGAACTTGTTGCGGCATTCGGACACGGAGAATTGATTGAGCTTGTCGATCCCGTCGGCCGACATGCCGATCACGGTCGCGCCGAGTTTCGCGAAATCGTCGGTCGCCTCGGCGAAATCATGCGCCTCGATCGTGCAGCCCTTGGTGAAGGCGGCCGGATAGAAATAGAGCACCACCGGCCCCTTCTTGAGCGCCGCCTTCAGGCTGAAGGGCATCGGCTTGCCGGCGAGGCTGACCTGGGTCGAGAAATCGGGCGCCTTGGCGCCGACCGCGAGCGTGGCGTTGGCGGCAGCGGGGATCGCGGCCAGAGCGAGAGCGAGACAGAGGGTCGAGCGGAACATCCGGTGAGTCCTTCGCTGGGTGAGGAGCAACAGCTAACGCAATCGTCAGTTGGTTGCCACCGCCCTAGCGCAGGTTCAACTGAGACCTTTGTCGCGGACCATGATGGCGAGTTCGGTGCGCGAGGAGACGCTCAATTTCTCATACAGATTATGGAGGTGCATCTTGACCGTGCCCTCCGAAATATCGAGCTCGCGCGCGATTTCCTTGTTGCGGCTGCCCATCGAAACCAGCCGCGCCACCTCGGTCTCGCGTGGGGTCAGTTCGAGCGGCCGGTCGATCGGCTTGCCGATCTGATCGACGATCTGGTGCATCGCGTCGCGGTCGAGCCATTGCTCGCCGTCCATCACCCGCTCGAGGCATTTGAGCATCGTGTCGCCGCCCGCGCCCTTCAGGATCAGGCCGTCGACGCGCAATTGCAGCGCTTCCATGATCGGCTGCGGATCGAGGCTCGCGGTCAGGATCACGATCCGCGTCTTCCATTTGTCGCGCCGCGCCTCGCGCAGCACGTCGATGCCGGTCAGATGCGGCATATGGATATCGAGGATCGCGATGTCCGGCTGGAAGCTCTTGATCGCGTCGCGCGCCTGCTGCCCGTCGAGGCAGCGCGCCTTGACGTCGTGGCCGGCTGCGGCGAGCAGGCCGCCAATGCCGTCGAGCAGCATCGGATGGTCGTCGGCAACGACGATCGACAGCGTCATCGGGCACCCTTCAGCGGCACGCGCATTTCCAGGCTGGTCCCGGTCTTCCCGCTGGTCACCGTCATAGTACCTCCCATGCCGATGATCCGATCGTGGAGCGAACGCGGCCGTCCCGCATAGCTTGCCAGTTCGCCATTCGCCATACGCCCCTGGAACGCGAAGCCGCGCCCGTCATCGCCGATCGCGATATCGAGCCGGTCATCGGCCCGGCGGACCGCAATGTCGATCGTGCGTGCGCCGCCGTGGCGCACCGCATTGGCGACCGCCTCGCGCGTGATGCGGACGATATCGTCTTCCAGGCTTTCCGACACGGCCAGGTCGGCCGGCTCGACCTTGGTCGAAACCGCCGCGTCCCACGAACGGGACAGGTGGCTGGCGAGGTGATCGAGCGAATTGGACAATTTGCTGATCGCCAGTTCGGGCGCACGCCGCATCGCATTGATCACCGATCGCAGGCTGCGCTGCTCCTCCCCGATCGCCTCGATCATGTGCCTGACGCGTTCGCGCGCCGCGTCGGACAAATCGGTATGGCCGATCAGGTCGAGCTGAAGCCGCGCGCCGGCGAGGAATTGCAGCACGCCGTCATGCAGATCGCGCGCGAGACGGATGCGCTCCTCGCTCGCCGCCGAAATCCGCAATTCGGAATGCAGCTGCCAGGATTCGATCGTCAGCGAAACCTGGCCGGCGACCATCGCCGCGACCGCGAGGTCTTCGTTCACCGGATCGGTCGGATCGAGGATCATCACCAGCCCGCGCGACGTGCCGGCCTCGATCGGAACCACCAGGATGCGGTGATAATCGGCCATGCTCGCCAGGATCGGCTGGAACGGTTCACCGGTGAAGTCGCGCAGGCGCGTGCCCGTGCGGTACAGCACCGCGTGGCGCCGCCGGTCATAGAGGAACGGCGCGTTGAGCAGCTCGCTTGCGACCAAAGGCCCCTGATCGACATTGGGCAGGCTGGAGCCGTGGAACGCGCCGAAATCCTTGCGGACCAACGTCAGGTGCGGCTCCTCCGGATCCTGCCAGACGATCAGGCCGCGCTTGGCCGCGAACACGTCCATCGCGTAACCGAGCGATTCCGCGAGCGGCAGTTCGCCCAGGCCGCCCCGGCTCGGCACGCGCGACAGGCGGGTCAGTTCGTTGATCAGTCGTTCAAGATTGCTGGCAAAGGCGGCCAGCATCGTGGCGATCACGCCGATATAGCCCACGCGCACCAGATAAAGCTGAATCAGGTTCTTGTGCGGGGAAACGAACACCCCCGTCGTTATGCCGGTCGGCAGAAAGATCAACAGCACCAGAAGCCCGCTGCCGATCGCGCCGCGTGAACCCCATTGCACCGTGCCGCTGAGGATAAGGAAGATCAGAGGCGTGAAGAAAGGCGCCCCCTGCCCCTCCCCCTGAGTCAGGTACATCAGCCCGCCCAGCGCCACGACGTCGGCGACCGACAGCGCCAGCGCGGCGCTGAACAGATGCCGCCGCAGCTTCACCGTGCGCACCGCGCCCAGGATCAGCATGCTGTAGACGAAATAGACGACCAGGATGATCTTCGCGACGTGCTGGGCATCGTCATATTTGAGCGTGCCGACGGTCACCGACAGCAAAAGGAATGCGGCAAGCAGCGCGCGCGCGAACGCGACGACGCGACTGCTGCGGGCTGAAATGAGTTGGTCGACCATTACTTGCCCCCGCCCTCGCAATTCCCTTGGAAGATACAATGTAACAGACATAGGCGATACCTGACCAAAGGTTAGTGTTCCTGCCCCATCCTCTAGCCGGATTGCGCCAAGCCCCTGATTTGGAATAGATGATTCGTACGGAGCGAGATCGCTGGGGGGCGATGGACGTACCGGGGGACGAGTAGAGTGCTCGTAATTTGTATGCGTAGCGTAAGTGTACCCTAAGTAGCGTATCCTAAATTGTTGCGTGTCCGTTACGGCTGCGGCGTTTCCACCAGTAAAGCGGAAACCGCCTTAGCCAGCTTGCCGATCCCGGCATCGGTGCCTCGATGCTTTTGGCGGCTGGCTTCAATCTTTACTTCGTTCTTTGCGGCCGGCTCAGGCCGGCCGCAAATCCCCCACCAGGGTGGGAATCAGCTCCGAAACCGTCGGATGGATCGGCACCGCCCATTGCAGGGTGGCAAGCGGCTGATCCGCGTTCATCATGTCCAAAATGCCGTGGATCGCCTCGTCGCCGCCGGTGCCGAGGATCGCCGCGCCCAGGATGCGTTTGGTTTCCGCGTCCGCGACCAGCTTCATCAGGCCCAAAGTCTCCGCTTTCTCGACCGCGCGCCCGACCTGCGTCATCGGCCGCGTCGACAGCAGCAACGGCCGTCCGCTCGCGCGCGCCTGCGTCTCGGTCATCCCGACCCGGCCCAGCGGCGGATCGATATAGAGCGCATAGCCGGTGATACGCTGCGACAGCTTGCGATCGGCGCCGTCGAGCAGATTGGCGGCGACGATCTCGTAATCGTTCCAGGCGGTATGGGTGAAACCGCCGCGCCCGTTGCAATCGCCCAGCGCCCAGATGCCCTCGACATTGGTCGCGAGCCGATCGTCGACGACGATATTGCCTTTGGCGTCGGTGGCGACGCCGGCTTTGTCGAGGCCGAGATCGTCGGTGTTAGGCCGGCGGCCGACGGCGAGCAGCACCTGGCTGCCGATCACATGGGGGGCGCCGTCCGTGCAATCGACGCCGACCATGACGCCTTGCTCATGGCGCGCGAGGCTGATGCAGCAGGCGTCGGTGC
>NZ_DATHFV010000108.1:0-12004 GCF_035317925.1 Sphingomonas sp. | reverse complement strand
TATCAGGTGATATTGAAGCCGAGCCCGCCCAATTTGCAGGAATTGTATCTCGGTTCGCTGGCGCGGATCGGGATCGACACGAAGAACCACGATATCCGCTTCGTCGAGGACGATTGGGAGAGCCCGACCTTGGGCGCATGGGGGCTGGGCTGGGAAGTCTGGTGCGACGGGATGGAGGTGACGCAGTTCACTTACTTCCAGCAGGTCGGCGGGTTCGATTGCAAGCCGGTCGCGGGCGAGCTGACCTACGGGCTGGAGCGGCTGGCGATGTATATCCAGGGCGTCGACCGCGTGTACGACCTCGCCTTCAACGACGAGGGCGTGACGTACGGCGACGTCTTCCTTGAGAATGAGAAGCAGTTCAGCGCCTATAATTTCGAGGCGGCGAACACCGAGACATTGTTCAAGCAATTCACGCAGGCGGCGGACGAGTGCAAGGCGCTGCTGGAGCGCGACAAGCCGCTGCCGCTGCCGGCCTATGACCAGGCGATCAAGGCGAGCCATATCTTCAATACGCTGCAGGCGCGCGGGGTGATTTCGGTCGCCGAGCGCCAGGCCTATATCGGCCGTGTGCGCGAGCTGACCAAGGGCGCGTGCGAAGCCTGGATGGCGCATAACGGGTGGGACGCCTGATGGCTGACTTCCTGCTCGAATTGCTCTCCGAGGAAATCCCCGCGCGGATGCAGGAGAAGGCGTCGGCCGATCTCCAGCGCCTGTTCGAGGCGGATATCGCCAAGGCCGGCCTGGCCGCGAGCGCGATCGAGACCTATGCGACGCCGCGCCGGCTGGCGCTGATCGCGCGCGGCCTGCCCGCCGCGACCGAGGCGGTGTCGGAAGAGACGAAGGGCCCCAAGTCCTCCGCGCCACCGCAGGCGCTGGAAGGCTTCCTGCGCAAGACCGGGCTGACGCGCGAGCAATTGATCGAGCGCGACGGCATATTGTTCGCGATCGTCGAGAAACCCGGCCGCGCCACCGCCGAGGTGCTTGCCGAGGCGATTCCGGCGATCGTGCGCGCCTTCCCGTGGCCGAAGTCGATGCGCTGGGGCACGGCCTCCGCCTCGACCGCGAGCCTGCGCTGGGTACGGCCGCTGCAGGGCATCATCGCCTTGCTCGGCGAGGATGTGGTGCCGTTCGAGATCGACGGCATCCAGAGCGGCGCGGCGACCTATGGCCACCGCTTCCATCATCCCGGCAAGATCACGATCGGATCGGCGGGCGACTATGCCGAGAAGCTGCGCGCCTGCCACGTCATCCTCGACCCCGCCGAGCGGCGCGGCATCATCGAAGGCGGCGCACGCGCGCTGGCCGAGGCGCGCGGGCTGCATGTCATTCCCGACGATGGCTTGGTGGCGGAGAATGCCGGGCTGACCGAATGGCCGGTGCCGTTGCTCGGCGACTTCGACCCGGCCTTCCTGGAGGTGCCGCGCGAGGTGATCCAGCTCACCATGCGCACCAACCAGAAATATTTCGCGTGCGTGGACAAGGCGGGCAAGCTGGCGCCGAACTTCATCTGCACCGCCAATATCGTGGCGGAAGATGGGGGCGTCGCGATCGTCAACGGCAACCGCAAGGTGCTGGCGGCGCGGCTGTCGGATGCGAAATTCTTCTGGGAGCAGGACCTCAAGGTGCCGCTCGCGGAGCAGGCGAAGAAGCTCGATCAGATCCGTTTTCACGAACAGCTTGGCACGGTTGCCGACAAGGTCGAGCGGGTAGCAAGACTGGCACGCTGGCTTGTCGAGCAGGGCGTTATCAAGGGAGCAAACCCCGAACATGCCGAGCAGGCCGCCCGGCTCGCCAAGGCCGATCTGGTCACGGGAATGGTCGGCGAGTTCCCCGAATTGCAAGGCGTTATGGGTGGCTATTACGCGCACGCCGAAGGGCTGCCGCACGAAGTCGCTGGTGCGATCCGCGACCATTATAAGCCGGTTGGGCAGAGCGACGAGGTGCCATCCGCACCTGTCACAGTGGCTGTAAGCTTGGCGGACAAGCTCGATACAATTGCGAAGTTCTTTTTTGAGGGAATGGAACCTTCGGGTTCCAAGGATCCGTTTGCTCTTCGCCGGTCGGCACTTGGCGTCATAGGCCTGCTCCAGACCAACGACCTGCACCTCGGTTTAAGGGACGCCCTTTCTTGGGCAATCGTCCATGGCATTGGCAGAGCCCTGGGTGATCAGAGCTCAAAGCTTATTAAGCAAATTCGAGAGGCCCAAAAAGCTGCAGGCTTCCCTTTGTCTGACGACGAAGCGGACGCGATTTGGGAACAGCTTGAGAAGCGAAACGTGTCTGACGAAGCGCTCGATGCGCTGTTCAAAGATAGGGTTTATCCTACCCGGGATCGTTTGCTCGATTTCTTCGCTGACCGTCTCAAGGCTCAGCAGCGCGAAGCCGGTGTTCGCCATGACCTGATTGATGCAGTGTTTGCGCTGGGCGGAGAAGATGATCTCGTGCGGTTGCTCGCGCGGGTGAAAGCATTGCAGGCGTTCATCTCTACCGAAGACGGCACAAACCTGCTCGCTGGCTATAAGCGCGCCGCAAACATTCTCCGCAAAGAAGAGTGGCGCGCCTCGAGCGAATCTCTTCTGCCGTCCTACACCCCCGAACCCGCTGAAGATGCCTTGATCGCAGCGCTTGCTACCGCCGGAGCCGCCGCCGATTTCGCGGTTAAGGACGAAAATTTCGAGGGCGCAATGGCAGCTCTCGCTACCCTACGAGGTCCAATCGATGCTTTCTTCGATACCGTTACCGTCAACGATGTCGACAGGGACAAGCGCGAAGTACGCCTAGGGTTGCTGGCTCTTATCCGCGACGCGGTGCATCGCGTTGCCGACTTCTCCAAGATCGAAGGGTAGCGCTAACGCTGCACCTGCGAACAGATTAGCGCAATTTGCTTTCGTTTTGCCCGGCTTGATTGGAGTTATTTGACGGCCTAGCGCTTTTGCACCGCAACAGGCGGGTGGCGAAGGAGCGTATCGGAGATGGCGAGTGTGCCGGTGAGCGTCGAGCAGGAACGCTATGTCTATCGCTTCGGGGGCGGGGTCTCCGACGGCGGCAACGGCGACAAGAATCTGCTCGGCGGCAAGGGCGCCAATCTCGACGGCATGGCGGGCATCGGCCTGCCCGTCCCGCCCGGCTTCACGATCTCGACCCCGGTGTGCGCGCTTTATTATGATCAGGGCGGCGCCTTCCCTGACAGTCTGCGCGACGAGGTCGTCAGCGGCATCGCCCATATCGAAAAGGTGACCGGCAAGAGCTTTGGCGACAACGCCGACCCCCTGCTCGTCTCGGTCCGCTCGGGCGCGCGCGCGTCGATGCCGGGGATGATGGATACGGTGCTCAACCTCGGCCTCAACGATCAGACCGTGCAGGGCCTGGCCGCCACGTCGGGCGACGACCGGTTCGCGTGGGACAGCTATCGCCGCTTCATCCAGATGTATGCCGACGTCGTGCTGGAGCTCGACCATGGCGCGTTCGAGGAAGCGCTGGAGATCGCCAAGGAGGATCGCGGCGTCAGCCTCGACACCGAATTGACCGCGGACGATCTGCGCGCGCTGGTGAAGAGCTACAAGGGCCTGGTCGAGGAGCAGTGGCACAAGCCGTTCCCGCAGGACGTGCACGACCAATTGTGGGGCGCGATCGGCGCGGTGTTCGGATCGTGGCAGTCGGACCGCGCCAAGGTCTATCGCCGGCTGAACGATATTCCGGGCAGCTGGGGCACGGCGGTCAACGTCCAGGCGATGGTGTTCGGCAATATGGGCGAGACGTCGGCGACCGGCGTCGCCTTCACGCGCGATCCGTCGACCGGCGAGCGCGCTTATTATGGCGAGTTCCTGATCAACGCGCAGGGCGAGGACGTCGTCGCCGGCATCCGCACGCCGCAATATCTGACCAGGGCCGCGCGCGAGCGGGCCGGCGCGAAGGCGCTGTCGATGGAAGAGGCGCTGCCGGAGACCTACACTGAGCTGGCGCGCGTGTTCGACCTGTTGGAAACGCATTATCGCGACATGCAGGACATCGAATTCACGGTGCAGCAGGGCAAGCTGTGGATGCTGCAGACGCGGTCGGGCAAGCGCACCGCCAAGGCCGCGCTCAAGATGGCGGTCGACATGGCCAATGAGGGGCTGATCACGCAGGACGAGGCGATCGGCCGGGTCGATCCCTCGGCGCTCGACCAGTTGCTTCACCCGACGCTCGATCCCAAGGCGCATCGCGACGTGATCGCGAAGGGGCTGCCCGCCTCCCCCGGTGCGGCATCAGGCCAGGTCGTGTTCGACGCCGACACCGCCGAGAAGCGCGCGGCGGTGGGCGATTCGGTGATCCTGGTGCGGGTCGAAACCTCGCCCGAGGACATTCACGGCATGCATGCCGCCAAGGGCATATTGACCGCACGCGGCGGCATGACCAGCCACGCCGCCGTGGTGGCGCGCGGCATGGGACGGCCGTGCGTGTCCGGCGTCGGCAGCCTCGCGATCGACGCCAAGGCCAAGCTGTTCCGCGTCGGCGGCAAGGAAGTGCGCGAGGGCGATATCGTCACGATCGACGGCGCCACCGGCGAGGTGATGCTGGGCCTCGTCGCGACCGTGCAGCCGGAGCTGGCGGGCGATTTCGGCGTGCTGATGGTGTGGGCGGACGATGTGCGCCGGCTGAAGGTGCGCACCAATGCCGAGACACCCAACGACTGCCGCACCGCGCGCCAGTTCGGGGCGGACGGCATCGGGCTGTGCCGAACCGAGCATATGTTCTTCGACGCGAGCCGGATATCGGCGGTGCGCCAGATGATCCTGGCCGAGGACGAGAAAGGCCGCCGGCGCGCGCTCGAGAAATTGCTGCCCGAGCAGCGCAGCGACTTCGCCGAGATTTTCGAGATCATGGCCGGGCTGCCGGTGACGATCCGCCTGCTCGATCCGCCGCTCCACGAATTCCTGCCGCACGAGGAAGAGGAATATGCGGAGGTGGCGTCCGCCTCGGGCGTGTCGGTCGAGCAGTTGAAGCGCCGTGCGGCCGAACTGCACGAATTCAACCCGATGCTGGGCCATCGCGGCTGCCGGCTGGGGATCACCTATCCCGAGATCTACGAGATGCAGGCGCGCGCGATCTTTGAGGCGGCGTGCGACGTGGCGCGCAAGACCGGCGAGGCGCCGATCCCCGAGGTGATGGTGCCTTTGGTCGCGACCCGGCGCGAGCTGGAGATCATCAAGCTGCTGGTCGACAAGACCGCCAAGGATGTTTTCGCCGAGAAGGACCAGGTGCTGGAATATCTGGTCGGCACGATGATCGAGCTGCCGCGCGCGGCGTTGCGGGCGGGCGAGATCGCCGAGGTCGGCGAATTCTTCTCGTTCGGCACCAACGACCTGACGCAGACCGCCTTGGGCGTCAGCCGCGACGATGCGGCGCGCTTCCTCGGCACCTATGTCGAGCTGGGCATCTACGCGAAGGACCCGTTCGTCAGCCTCGATATCGAGGGCGTGGGCGAGCTGATTCAGATCGCGGCGGAGCGCGGCCGGGCGACTCGACCCGATATAAAACTGGGCATTTGCGGTGAACATGGCGGCGATCCGGCCTCGATCGCCTTCTGCGAAAGCGCGGGACTCGATTATGTCTCCGCTTCGCCTTATCGTGTACCGATCGCGCGCCTGGCAGCAGCCCAGGCGGCACTGAAACGCTAGAGCCTGATCGTCACCGACGGTGGCGTGAATCAGGCTCTCAAGTTGGACAATCAATCCCGCCCGGGGCGCTATCGGGCGGGACTAAGGCGGTCACTAAGCCTCCCGCCAGAAATGCCCCCTTCCGCCCCTACGGAAGGGGGCTTTTTCGTGGGGCCCGTCATCCCCGCGAAAGCGGGATCCCGCTTTCTAGCGCGGTCAAGGCAGCGTCATTCCCGCGTTCGCGGGAACGACGGAAAGAACCTTAGCTGAAGCTGGCGCTGTGCTCGTCGATCTTGCCGGCTTCGAGCAGGGCGGCCTGATCGCGCCATTGTTCCTGCTCGATATAACCGTCGTCGGCGCCGAGGCGCTGTTCGAGCGCGGCTTCGTCCTCGGGAGTCATGCCGGTGATGTCCGAATAACGGTAGATACCCTCTTCGTTGAGCCGCCGCTGTCCGGCGGCACCGATGCCGCGGATGCGCGACAGATCGTCGCGGGTGAGGTCGAGCGTGTCGGAGGTCACCACCGGTGCGGGCGTCACGACCTCTACGGGCCGGCCTCCTTCCAGTTCGGCGACGCGGGCGCGGGCGGCGTCAAGTTCGGCCTGCTCGTCGGCGCGGGCGTCGCGTTCGGCCTCGTAGGCGCGCTTCCATTTCTTGCCGCCCGAGCGGGATACCAGCCCCAAAAGCCATCCCAGCACGAGCACGAGAAAAAGGACGGCCCACTGGTTGGTGGTGAATTCGGGCATGTTCACACTCTCCCTGCTCGTTTGGCGAAGGATTGCGCGTAGGAGCGCCCGCGGTCAACATTGATTGGGGAAGCCGGTTCCGGCCCGCTCCCCCGCCCAACCTCCCGATCCAGCATGATCATGTCGGGAGGTTGGGCGGGGGAGCGGAACCGCTCAAACAAATATGTTACGTCTTGAGCATGTTGTCGCTGATCGAGCAGGCCGCGGGCCCCAGGATCACGATGAACAGCACCGGCAGAATGAACAGGATCAGCGGCACGGTCATGATCGCGGGCAGGCGCGCGGCCTTTTCCTCGGCGCGCATCATGCGGTCGTGGCGGAATTCGGCCGAGAGCACACGCAGCGCGGAAGCGAGTGGCGTGCCGTATTTCTCCGTCTGGACCATGGTGGTGACGACGCCGCGAATGGAATCCAGGTTCACGCGCTGGGCGAGGTTATCGAATGCCTGGCGGCGATCGGTGAGGAAGCTGAGCTCGATCGCGGTGAGCGCCATTTCGTCGCCCATTTCGGGATAGCCCTTGCCCAATTCCTTCGCCACGCGGTGGAAGGCGGCGTCGACCGTCAGGCCGGCCTCGGCACAGATGACGAGCAGATCAAGCGCATCGGGCAGGCCCTTGCGGATCGCGGCGGTGCGCTTGGTGATCTTGTTCTTCACGACCAGATCGGGCGCCTTGTAGCTCAGGATCAGCGCGCCCGCGACGAGCATATAATGCTTGAAACCGCCCCAGCTCGGGAACCAGTTGAGCACGTAGACGCCGAAGATGAAGGTGCCGCCGATCACGATCGGCAGCACCATCCGCGCGAAGATGACGGCGATGGCGGCGTCCTTGGAGCGGATGCCGGCCTGCATCAATTTGACCTGCGTTTCCTTGAGCTGCTTGTCCTGCAGCACCTTGAGCCCACCGAGCAGCGAGCGCATCTGCTCGGTCGCCTTGCTGCTCTGGTTGAGGCGCGAACGCTTGCGGGTCGATGCGGTAATGCCCGCCTTCAGCTGTTCGCGCCGCTGGTTGAGCGCCTTGACGCGCTTCGTCATCGGATCGCGCACGGTCGAGCCGGCGTAGATCGCGACGATCAATGCGGCCACGGCCAGCGCCGCCATGAAGGTGGCGATGGTGACGGCATCGAGGCCGAATGGGATGTGGGTCGGCATCATCGCATCAGATCTCGAAATTGATCATCTTGGCCATGATGAACACGCCGATGCCCATCCACACGCCGCCACCGCAGGCCGCCATGATCAGCCGGTGATCGGTGAAGAAGGTGCCCATATAATCCGGGTTGATCCACCAGATCAGGCCGAAGACGATGAAGGGCAGCGAGCCGATGATGTAGGCCGACGCCTTCGATTCCGACGACATCGCGTTGATCTTGAGCTTCATCTGCAGGCGCTTGCGCAGCACGTCGGCAAGGTTGCCGAGCGTTTCCGCGAGATTGCCGCCGGTTTCGCGCTGGATCGCGAGCGTGATGCAGAAGAACTGGAATTCAGGCGTGTTGAGCTTGTCCGCGGTTTCCTGCAGCGCCTGTTCCATCGTGCGGCCGATGCGCATGCGATCGGCGACGCTGCGGAATTCGCTGCCGACCGGATCGGGCACTTCGCTGCCGACCACGGACAAGGTCTCGGAAATGGGCAGGCCCGAGCGCAGACCGCGCACGAGCAGTTCGATCGCGTCGGGGAAGCGCGCGAGAAACTTCTTCATGCGGCGCTTGATCATCTTGCCGACGAGCATGTGCGGCAGGCCGACGCCGATCAGGATGCCGAGGAACAGGGCCAGGAAGAAGGGCACGCCCCGGAAGGTCATCAGCAGGAAGGCGACGGCGGAAAAGCCCGCGCAAAAGACAGCGTAGCGCCCCAGCGTCCAGCTCTTGCCGGTCGCTTCGAGACGACGGCGCAGCAATTCGGGATTTGGCAGAAAGCGAAGAAAGACATCGTCGAGCGCGGTAGACCGTGCGGCCGCGATCCGGCGCAGCTGGGTCTCGACCGTGTTGCCGGTGCCGGTATGGCGGGCCTTGACCGTGTCCAGCCGGCGCTTGCGCGTGCGCCCGCCCGGCGGGCCGACGAGGGCAAGCCCGCCCAGCACCAGCAGGCCGCCGAAAAGCAGGAGAAGGATCGTCAGCACGTCAGTCGGCAGGCGCGGTGGACTTGCGCGGCAACAGGCTGCGCACGTCGGCGATGCGGCCGAGCAGCGACTTGCTCTTCTTGAGCACGCCTTCCTCGCCCATCACCTGCTCGACCAGTTCGGTCATCGCCAGGCCGATCTTGCTGCCCTTGGCGACCTCGGCCAACGGCTTGCCGACCTTGGCGGACTGCGATGCGAGCTTGGCGTCATAGGGAATGACGACATCGATCTTGTGTTCGACCGACGATTCGAATTCGCGGCGGACGACCTCTTCCTGGCCGAGGACCGGCACCTTGTTGGCGACCAGCAGCACCCGCGTGGCGGGCGCATTGGCCTTGAGCCAGGACAGGATCCGGATCGTGTCGCGGGTCGCGGCGAGCGTGAGCTCGGTCACGACGACGGCGGTCGCCACGTCGCCGAGCAAAGCGGGATGCTGGACCAGCATATGGCGCGGCAGATCAACCACCGAACAGGCGACCGCGGCGCGCAATTCGTCCTGAAGCTGGAGGAAAGCGGTGCCGTCGCCGGTGAGCGGCTGGCTGATCGGCGCTTCGGCCGACAGCACGCCGAGCATGTCGTTAGGACGGACGAGCGCGCGTTCGATGAACAGACCGTCGATACGGCTTGGATTCTCGATCGCGTCGGTCAGACCGCGGCCGGGCTCGAGGTCGAGCGCGAGCGCGGCGGTGCCGAAATGCACGTCGAGATCGAGCAAAGCGGTCGACTTGTCGCGCTCGCTCATCAGCCAGGCGAGCGAGACCGCGAGCGTGGAACAGCCCGAGCCGCCGCGCACGCCGATCACCGCCGTCATCAGATGCGGCGTCGCGGAAGCGGCCTCGGCCGCGCGCGCGCCGGCCTGGATCGTCTGCGCGCCGGCGATGCACTCGTGCAGCTGCTCCTGCGTGAAGGGCTTGAGCAGGTAATCGTGGATGCCGGACGCGAGCAGGTCGCGATAGAAGCGGACGTCGTTGATGCGCCCGCAGGCGATCACCATCGTGCCCGGCTCGCACACTTCGGCGAGGCCATTGATATCTTCGAGCGGGTCGCTCGAGTCGCCGAGATCGACGAGCAGGATGCTCGGGCTCTGCGAGACGGCGAGGCTCTGCACCGCATAATTCACGCCGCCATTATGGATGCGTTCAAGCGGCCATCCGAAAGACAAAGCGGTCGCGCGGACCACGTCCTCCGAATCCAGATCGCTCATGAAAGCGCTGAACGGATCGCGCGTCCCGGTGCGGGGATGGAAGGGCGCGTTCACTGGCCGCCTCCCGACTTGGAGCTTTCCTTGACGGTGGTGGTCCAGAGCTTCGAAGTCGGCTCCGCCTCGCGCCACGCCTTGATCGCGCGGACCAGGCTGGCGGTATCGGTGGTGGCATCGGACTTGCCGTGCAGCAGATCGGCCGGATCGGCGATCATCGCCGCCAGGTTCGAATTGATCGCGCAGCCGTAATTGCTGTCGGTCATCGCGGCCGAGTCGACCCCGCCCGACGACCAATTGGGGCAGTTGGGGACCACCGCCTGGCTGCCGCTGACGACCGGCTGATTGACCGAATCGAGGCTGAAATTGCGCTTGGCCTCAATCGGGCCGGCGGCGAGCAGCACGCCCAGGATGAGCGCGCCTTTTTGAACAAGACGCATCGTCTTCATCTCACTTCCCTCCCGCGGGAGCAGGGGTGGCCGGGGTAGCAGGAGCCGCGGCGACACCGCCGACGCCGGTCGGGCCCGGCCGGCGTGCACCGGAGTCACCCTTGAAGGTCGAACCGAGCAGCCAGCGCTCGGCATCGCCCGGCGCCTTGTAGCCGTCGGTCGGCAGCTTGATCTGCGACGCGTCGACGGGCCGGACCAGGTATGGCGTAACCACGATGATCAGCTCGGTCTGCTGGCGGCGGAAGCTGTTCGAGCGGAACAGGGCGCCGATGATCGGCAGCGCGCCGACGCCCGGCACCTTGTCGGTCGAATTGGCGGTATTGTTGTTGAGCAGGCCCCCGATCATGAACGACTGGCCCGAGCCGAGCTCAACCGTCGTTTCCGCACGGCGGGTGACGATGCCGGGAATGGTGAAGCCGCCCAACGTCACGGTACCCGCGCTCGACAGCTGCGACACTTCGGGGCGGACGCGGAGCGAAATGCGCCCGTCGCTTAGCACGGTCGGCGTGAAGGCGAGGCTGACGCCATATTGCTTATATTCGACCGACACCTGGCCAAGGCCCTGTGCGATCGGGATCGGGATTTCGCCGCCGGCGAGGAAGCTGGCGGTCTCGCCCGACAAGGCGGTCAGATTGGGTTCGGCGAGCGTGGTGACCAGACCATCCGTCTCCGCCGCGTCGATCGCGGAGAGAATGTCGAGCCCGAGCAGATGGCCCGCGAGCGCGATGCTGGTCTTGCCCGCGCCCTGGCCGAGCTTGCTCAAGTCGTAGGCCGTGCCCGGATGAAGCACGTCGACGAACTGCCCCGTCGCCGGATTGAAGGGAACGCCGATCGGGCCATATTGGGTCGGCACCTGAACGATCGGCAGCTTGGAAATGTCGGTATTGCCGATCGAGCCGAAATCGCGGCCCTGGGCGATGCCGAACTTGAAGCCGCCAGTCTGATCGCGGGTCAGCAGATTGACGCCGAGAGTCTTGATCAGATCGCGGCTGACTTCGGCGATCTTGACCTGCAGATTGACCTGCAGCGGGGTCGCGGTCCGGAGCCGGTTGAGCACCTGAACGCCGCCGGCGAACGCCGTGGTCAGGCGTTCGGCCTCTTCGATATCCCGGGGCGTCGCGACGGTGCCGGTCAGCAACACCATGCCGCTCACCGGGGTGGCGGTGATATCGGCGTCGGGCATCGCGAGCCTGAGCATTCCGCCGACGGCGGTCAGATTGTTGCCGACGCGCACGTCGGTCGACCAGATCACAGTGCCCGATTTGTCGGTGGCATAGATGCTGGTCGTGCCCGGGGTCTTGGCGAACAGATAGAGCGCGGACGGACCCTTGACCTGGACGTCGGCGATCTTGTCGTCGGCGACGAACATGCCCGTCATCGCCCGCGGAAGGCGGATCAGCTGGCCGGAGCCGACCGACATGTTGATCACGCGTGCCGGCGCTTCGGCGACAGTGCTGGACGAAGTCATGCCCTCGGCGGCGCGAGCCGCGCCGGGCGCGAGCAGGCCGGCGGTAGCGATCGCGGCCACGATCACGGGCGCGCAACTTTGGCGCAAAAAGGCTTTGATATGCATGGGATCAGTTCCCGCCCGGAGCGGCGGAGGCGCCAAGCGGCGTCACGGTCACGTTGTTGCCGCGTGCGACCACGATCATACCGCCCGGTGCGACCGCATGAACCACCGCCTTGGCGGTTTGTACCATCGCGTTGGCGGCCGTCTCCGGCGTCTGCTTCGGCGCGATATGGGAAGGCTGATAGCGCGATACGTCGCCGCCGGTGGTCGCGGTGGTGTTGGTATCGACCGGGCGCGACGCGATCTGGACCAGCATGTCCTTCTCGGTCTTGGTATCGGCCGG
>NZ_DATHFV010000107.1:0-19157 GCF_035317925.1 Sphingomonas sp. | reverse complement strand
CCCGGCTTATTCCGCAGCCGCAGACCGGATACCGCGCAAAGGTAGGCTTGCAGGTAGGTATCCTCGGGATTCAAAGCCCAAGGTCAGACGTGCAGCTTCCCGCACCGAGAGGTGATGGAACAGCGCCGGTCGAAAAGCTTGCCCGCCCTCTTTTGGGTGGGGCCACGATGCCGCACGTCCCCAAGGACGTGCGGCTATCGGCGCTTGTCCGCGCCGGGTAGCCTTCCCGGCCCCAAGCCCCTATGTGGCGCGCTTCCTCAAGAATTCAGGCGACACATGGGTTTCAAGTGCGGCATCGTCGGCCTGCCGAACGTCGGCAAGTCGACCCTCTTCAACGCGTTGACCGAAACGGCGGCGGCGCAGGCGGCGAACTATCCCTTCTGCACGATCGAGCCCAATGTCGGCCAGGTCGCGGTGCCCGATCCGCGCCTCGACAAGCTCGCCGAGATCGGCGGCTCCGCCAAGAAGATCGAAACCCAGCTCGCCTTCGTCGACATCGCCGGCCTCGTGCGCGGCGCGTCGAAGGGCGAAGGCCTCGGCAACCAGTTCCTCGGCAATATCCGCGAATGCGACGCGATCATCCACGTGCTGCGCTGCTTCGAGGGCGAGGTGACGCACGTCGAGGGCAAGGTCGATCCGATCGCCGATGCCGAGACGGTCGAGACCGAACTGATGCTCGCCGATCTGGAGAGCCTCGAAAAGCGCGTCCCCAATCTCATCAAGAAGGGCACGCAGGGCGACAAGGAATCCAAGGCCGCCGCGTCCGTGCTCGGCCAGGCGCTCGATCTGCTGCGCGAAGGCAAGCCCGCGCGGCTGACAATGCCCCGCGACGACGACGAAAAACGCCTGTTCGATCAGGCGCAATTGCTCACCGCCAAGCCGGTTCTCTACGTCTGCAACGTCGACGAAGGCTCAGCCGCCGACGGCAATGCTTTGTCGGCCAAGGTCTATGAAAAGGCCAAGGCCGAGAATGCCGGCGCGGTCGTCGTCTCCGCCGCGATCGAGGCCGAGATCGTCACGCTCGAACCCGCCGACCGCGCCGAATTCCTGTCCGATCTCGGCCTCCACGAAACCGGCCTCGCCCGCGTCATCCGCGCCGGTTACGAACTGCTCCATCTGCTGACCTTCTTCACCGTCGGTCCCAAGGAAGCGCGCGCCTGGACGATCGAGAAGGGCTCGAAGGCCCCCCAGGCGGCGGGCGCGATCCACAGCGATTTCGAACGCGGCTTCATCCGCGCCGAGACGATCGGCTTCGACGATTACGTCACCTACAAGGGCGAAGCCGGCGCGCGCGACGCGGGCAAGCTCCGCTCCGAAGGCAAGGACTACGTCGTCCACGACGGCGACGTGATGCTGTTCCGCTTCAACGTCTGACTCATCACACCGTCATTCCCGCGCAGGCGGGAATCCATATTGGCGAACGTCGCGGCTTCATCGCCATTGTCGAGTTTATGGATCCCCGCCTACGCGGGGATAACAAGGGTAGGGGGAGGCAACCGTCTTCCCCTCGTCACACCACTAGGGCATCGAAGGGGCAATGCGCTTTCCCCTTCGATTCGCGCTACTTGCGCTGCTCGCCCTCGTCGCCGGCCCCGCCATCGCACAGGATGCGCGGTCGCCGGTCACGATCCTCGTCTCCATCGACGGTTTCCGCGCGGACTATCTCAATCGCGGGCTGACGCCGACTCTCTCCGCGCTCGCGGCCCAGGGGATCAGCGCGGCGATGCGTCCGTCCTTCCCGAGCAAGACCGCGCCCAACCATTATGCGATCGTCACCGGTCTTCGCCCCGATCGCAACGGCATCATCGGCAACAAGATCGAGGATGCCGCCCGTCCCGGCGAGACCTTCTCGATGAAGACCAATGACGCTTTCTGGTGGAGCGAGGCCGAGCCCTTGTGGGCGGCGGCGGAGAAAGCCGGCATCCGTTCGGCGACCATGTTCTGGCCCGGATCGAACGTCGCTTATGACAATATCCGCCCCGAAGACTGGTTCGACTATGACGAGGCGAACACCGGCACCCAGCGCGTCAACGCGGTGCTCGATTGGCTGCGTCGTCCGGCCGCGATCCGCCCGCGCTTCGTCACGCTCTATTTCGACATCGTCGATACCGCCGGCCATCGCCACAGCCCCGACAGCCCCGAACTGAACGCGGCGCTCAAGGAGGTCGATGGCCAGATCGCCCAGTTGCGCGACGGCCTCGCCGCGCTCGGGCAGCCCGCCAATCTGGTGATCGTCGCCGATCACGGCATGGCGGCGACTTCGGCAGATCGTGTGATCTGGCTGCATGACATCGCCGATCCCGCCGATTATCATGTCGTCGACGAAGGCCCGGTCGCCACGATCGACGCGGTGCCCGGCCACGAGGCCGCGCTCGCCGCGAGCCTGCTCAAGCCGCACCCGCACATCGCCTGCATGCGCAAGGCCGATCTGCCCGATCGCCTGCATTTCGGCCACAACCCGCGCGTCGCGCCGTTCGTATGTCTGGCGGATGTGGGCTGGCTGTTGCTCGATGTCTTCCCGAAGAAATACGGCGTCGATCTCGGCAGCCACGGCTACGACAATCAGGCGCCCGAGATGCGCGCTCTGTTCATCGCCGCCGGCCCGGATATCGCACCAAAGGGCGTCATCCCGACCTTCGACAATGTCGACGTCTATGCCCTGCTGCGCGATCTGCTGCGCATGCCGCCCAAGCCCGGTATCGACGGCACCGATGCGCCGTTCGTGGGGGCGCTCAAGCGCTGAGTCTCAGGCGAAACGCAACGCGGTCCTGCGGGTGCGGAGCGCGCCGCCGACCAGGCCGAAGCCCGCGACCATCATCATCCAGCCGGCGGGCTCGGGCACTCCGAGCGTATCGAAGCTGATGCCCGCCATGTGACTTTCATTATCGGCGTTGAGAATGCCCGTCGCGATCGTCGCGCCGAACGCGTCGAGCAAGGCGTAATTGTAGATGTCGCGATGGTCGGTGCAGCAGTCGCTGCGGCCGTAAATGGTGAGGCCGGACAGGTCATACCCTTGGCTGAAGGTGACCGTCAGATAGGCATCCGGCGCCGCGTCCAGCGAATGATACAGGTTCGGGAAGGTCTGGTCGGCGAACAGCCCGTCGATCGCCTTGGCCGCGATCGGATCGCCGCCCGCGCCTTCATATTCGGGGCCCGCGTCCACCGTCGCCCCGTTCGTGGCGAGCGCCACGTCGATGCCCGTCACCGCCTGCGTTGCGATCAGTTCGGTGATCTGCAGCGGAACGCCCGTGCCCGCGCTCGTGATCTTGACCTTCGCCACAAAGACGGCATGCGCCGGTGCGGCCAACGCGAGCAGCGGCAAAACGGCCAGCAAACGCTTCACGTCTATTCCCCCCGCAACGCCCCACTCGAATCGAGTCGTTACGAGTGTGTCACGAATTTGCATTCGGATATATGACTAGCGCCGCTCCTTGGTCGCCGCGAACCGGATATTGGGGAAGCGCCCGCTGACATAATTCAGCTCCCACGCATCCTTGGCCATGAACACCGGGGCGCTGTCGCGGTCCTCCGCCATCGCGCCGCGATGCTCGCCGATGAAGCCGTCGAGTGCCTTGGCGTCGTCCGACGAAATCCAGCGCGCCGTATCCCAGGGGCTCGGTTCGAACCCGGCATCGACCTTATATTCGGCCTGCAACCGGCTGATCATCACCTCGAGCTGAAGCTGGCCGACGACGCCGACGATCCAGTTGGATCCAATCTGCGGGAAGAAGACCTGCATGATCCCTTCCTCGGCCATGTCGTTGAGCGCGTTGCGGAGCTGCTTGGTCTTGGTCGGATCGACCAGCTTCACGCGCCGCAATATTTCGGGCGCGAAATTGGGGATGCCGGTGAAGCGGATCTGCTCGCCCTCGGTCAGCGTGTCGCCGACGCGGAGCGTGCCGTGGTTGGGGATGCCGATGATGTCGCCGGGGAAGGCCTCCTCGGCGAGCTCGCGTTCGCGCGCGAAAAACAGGATCGGCGAATGGACCGCGATCACCTTGCCGGTGCCGACCTGCGACAATTTCATGCCGCGCCGGAACCGGCCCGCGCACAACCGCATGAAGGCGATGCGGTCGCGGTGCTGCGGGTTCATGTTCGCCTGCACCTTGAACACGAAGCCCGCGACCTGATCCTCGTCGGGCTGGACCTCGCGCGCATCGGACGGCTGCGGGCGCGGGGAGGGGGCGAAATCGGCGAGCGCGTCGATCAATTGCTCGACCCCGAAATCCTTGAGCGCCGACCCGAAATAGACCGGCGTCAGGTCGCCCGCTTTATAGGCCTTGTCGTCGAACGCGGCATAACCGCCCACCGCCAGCTCGGCCTCGTCGCGCAGTGTGTTGACCGCGTCTTCCGAGAGCAACTGGTCGAGATCGCTGTCGTCGAGCCCGCCGACCGGCACGCTGTCGCCCTCGAACGCGCCGGTCGCATCGTTAGCGGGGCGGTGGAGGACGTTCCTGGCGAGGTCGTAAATGCCTTCGAACTGGCCGCCCATGCCGACCGGCCAGCTCATCGGGCAGACATCGAGCGCGAGCGCGTCGGCGACCTCGTCGAGCAGTTCGAACGGCGCCCGGCCCTCGCGGTCGACCTTATTGATGAAGGTGATGATCGGCACGTTGCGCAGGCGACAGACCTCGAATAATTTCCGCGTCTGCGCCTCGATGCCGCGTGCCGCGTCGATCACCATCACCGCGGAATCGACCGCGGTCAGCGTGCGGTACGTGTCTTCCGAAAAGTCTTCGTGGCCCGGCGTGTCGAGCAGGTTGAACACCACGCCCTCGCGCTCGAACGTCATCACCGACGAGGTGACCGAAATGCCGCGCTGCTGCTCAATCTTCATCCAGTCGGATCGCGCACGCCGCTGCTGGCCGCGCGCGCGGACTTCGCCCGCCGCGTGGATCGCGCCGCCGAACAGGAGCAACTTTTCAGTGAGCGTGGTCTTGCCGGCGTCAGGATGCGAAATGATCGCGAAGGTACGGCGTTCGAGTTGGTCGGGGGATGCCATGATGGCGCGGCGACTAGCAGAGGGGGAGGGGGGCGTCACCCCGCGGTGATTATGACCAAACAGGTATCATTCGGGTTTGACGGCAGGATTGTTTGGCTGAAGAATTAACCCGCCACTTCAATTGGAATTCCGGGGGGATATTCCATGATCCCAAATACTTCAAAGCGCACCCACGTTCGCGGCGTTATCCGTCGGTCCGGTGCGAGCCAAATTGCCTTTGGCTCGTTCATCTGCATAGCGGGGTTCTCCCTTTTTCTTAGCGCTTATTTGAGGATATTCGAATCCCGAACGGAGCAGAGTGAAGGGGGGTATTTCCTGGCGGGCTTACCGTATGCAACCATCGCTCAAATCATGGTGGGATCGTTTCTCCTCGTTGCTGCGATCCTGGTTTTGTTTTGCTCGACTAACGAACTGGAATTCTCGGAACGGTCCAGCCCTGGGCACTCCGATATAACCTACCGGTTGGCGAACTTCCTTTTGAATAAGAAGTTTGACGCGGCGCTGTTTCTAGGTGGACTGGCCTTTCTGGTCGGGGCGGCAATCTTTTTCGTGTCGGCCACATCTGTGGTCGAACGTCAGCTGCCGACCTACGAAGGTTACGCGCTTGCGTTTGCCGGGCCTTCGCCGGGGGTTTCTGCTTCTGGACAATCCCAGGCGAGAAAGGTCGATGGTGCTGGTTCGGACATGGCCTTGCCAGCTGCCGCAAATCTCGACGCAAAGGCAAAGGTAAAGGACAGCACACTGCTTTGGTGGGTTAGGCAGCCGCAGCCCTCACCTTACGCTGGCTTACTGCCCATGCTACTGGGTAGTGCCCTTATAGTCATATTCGGCATTCTCTATCCGCGTATCGCGCGAATTGAGACGACAGCCTCGGGAGAGGTCATTCAGAAGCTGCTCGTGCCGGCGTTGAGCTTCATCCTTTTCGGGGTGGGTGTCAGTGAGCACGTGCAAGCTGCGGATGCTCAACGGGATGAACGGCTGGTCCAGCAAGGCCTGCCGCCAATCCACATGCTGGATCGCGAGCAGAAGGTGCGCGTGCTGCGAGAGATTTCCAACAACAGCCCGACCCTGGACAAATTGGATGACGCGCTAAGGGACCTGATCGCCCAGCTCCGGCAAAAAGAACAAACAGCCGGCGGCCAAAATCCAGAACTTGTAGCTGCTATCATGGATTTGCGGAAAGCGCTTCTCGACGATCAGCGCTCGACGAGCCTGACCAGCATGAATACCAGCTTGGCGAATATCTCCGGCTCTGTCGAAAGCTTGCAGCAGATCGTGACGGGCAAACCGCTTTCGGTTTCGGTTAACAATATAGCGGAGGCGAAACCCAGCCTATCGGAATTGACGAATGCGATTGACGCCAGTCAGGCGCAGACCTGTGCGCTCCTGCGGCTGACGGCAGAAACGGAGGCTCGTGATGCGACATCGAGCCAGGAGCGATGGGCGCGCGAGAAGAGGCACCTTGGACAGCGCATGTACTGGGCAACCGTGGGAGAGCCTATCAAGCAGTTGGATGCGAACGGACATCCCATGACCCCCGAGGCAAGGGAAGAAGCGAGGCTCAAGACGAATCTCGTGAAGCTGCAGGGCGTCTGCCCCGCGGCGGCCCCGTCCTGACCGAGCATTCTGTAGTCCCTCGAAATCGGCTTGGCAGGAACCGGCGTCGATACCCACCCGTTCAGTCCATGTTGTTGCGTTAGAGGAGAATTCCGATGGGTGAGCTCACCGACAAGATCAAAGGCGTTGCCAATCAGGTTGCCGGCAAGACCAAGCAGGCCGTGGGCGATGCCGCCGACCGTCCCGACATTCAGGCCGACGGCGCCGCCCAGGATCTCAAGGGTCAGGGCCAGAATCTGAAGGGCACCGTCAAGGGCCTGTTCGGCGACAAGGTCTGATCGCAACTAGTACTTCGTCACCCCGGACTTGTTCCGGGGTCCACTCAGCGGCGAGGCGCCTGCTTCCCGGTGGATGCCGGAACAAGTCCGGCATGACGAACAAAACCTGACATTGGCGAAGCGCGCGTAGCCTGCCAAAGGCGGCGCGTGCTTCGTCGTCTGATTCCCGACCCGTTCCTGCTCTTCCTCGTCGGCACCGTCTTGCTGGCGACTTTCGCGCCCGCGCGCGGCGGGTTCGCGGTGGTGGTCGGCTGGCTGTCGCTGGCGACGATCATGCTGCTCTTCTTCTTCCACGGCGCGAAGCTCGCACGCGAGCAGGTGATCGCCGGCCTCACCCACAGGCGGCTGCACCTGACCATCCTCGCCTGCACCTTTGTCCTGTTCCCGATCGTCGGCCTGATCGGTGCGCGCACGCTGCCGAACCTGATGCCGCGCGACCTGTGGATCGGCATCCTGTTCGTCTGCGCTTTGCCCTCGACCGTGCAGTCGGCGATCGCGTTCGTATCGATGGCTAGGGGTAACGTTCCCGCCGCGATCGCCAGCGCCTCGGCCAGCCAGATGCTCGGCATAGTCTTCACGCCCTTGCTGATGGGACTGATGGTCGGCGCGCACGGTGGCGGCATCGGGCTGGAGAGCCTCGCCAAGATCGCGGCGCAGATATTGCTCCCCTTCGTCGCGGGCCATCTGCTCAGGCCGTGGATCGGCGGCTGGGTCGCACGCCACAAGCAATTGGTCGGCATCACCGATCGTTCGACGATATTGATCGCGGTCTATGGCGCCTTCTCGGCGGCCGTGATCGAAGGTCTGTGGCACAAGCTTTCCCCACAGGCGCTGGCCCTGCTGTTCGCGGTCGATGCGGTTCTGCTCGCGATCGGGCTCGTCATGACCTGGGGCATCGGCCGTGCGCTCGGCTTCGACCGCGCCGATCGCATCGCGATCCTCTTCTGCGGCACCAAGAAATCGATCGTCCAAGGCGTGCCGATGGCGAAAGTGCTGTTCCCCGGCCCGCAAACCGGCGTGATCCTCTTGCCGATCATGCTATTCCATCAGATGCAGCTCATGGCCTGCGCCTTCATCGCGCGGCGCTATGCGGATCAAACCGAGGCGGCTTCAGACCGCGAATAAGAGGGTGGGATGAGCGAGGACGCAATCTATCCGGTGCCGGCCGAATGGGCGAAGACCGCCAGGATCGACGCGGCACTGTATGCGGAGATGTACCGGCGTTCGCTCGCCGACCCGACCGCTTTCTGGCTGGAGCAGGCGAAGCGGCTCGACTGGACGACCTTCCCGACCAGGGTCGACGAGAGCAATTTCGCCAAGGCGGATTTCGGCGTGCGCTGGTTCGCCGACGGCGCGCTCAACGTCGCCGCCAATTGTCTCGATCGCCATCTCGCCGAACGCGGCGACACGACCGCCATCATCTGGGAGCCGGACCAGCCGTCCGAGCAACCGAAGCACATCACCTATCGCGAACTGCATGGCGACGTCTGCCGCTTCGCCAACGTGCTGAAGGCTAAGGGCGTCAAGAAGGGCGATCGCGTCACCATCTACATGCCGATGATCCCCGAAGCGGCGGTGGCCCTGCTCGCCTGCGCGCGGATCGGCGCGATCCATTCGGTCGTGTTCGGCGGCTTCTCGCCCGACGCGCTCGCCGGCCGGATGGAGGATTGCGGATCGACCGTCGTCATCACCGCCGACGAGGGCCGCCGCGGCGGCAAGCCGGTCCCGCTCAAGAAGAATGTCGATGCCGCCGCCGAACGCTGCACGGTCGAGACGGTGATCGTCGTGCGCGCCACCGGCGGTGCGGCCGAGATGAAGCCCGGACGCGACGTCTGGTATGACGAAGCGATGGCGCAGGCCTCGGCGGATTGCCCGCCCGAGCCGATGAATGCCGAAGACCCGCTCTTCATCCTCTACACCTCAGGCTCGACCGGAAAGCCCAAGGGCGTGATGCACACCAGCGGCGGTTATCTGCTGTGGGCGAGCCTGACGCACGAACTGGTGTTCGATTATCGGCCGGGCCAGATCTACTGGTGCGCGGCCGACATCGGCTGGGTCACCGGCCACTCCTACATCGTCTACGGCCCGCTCGCGAACGGCGGCACCACGCTCATGTTCGAAGGCGTGCCCAACTGGCCCGACGCGAGCCGCATCTGGCAGGTGGTCGACCGCCATCAGGTCGAGATCCTCTACACCGCCCCGACCGCGCTCCGTGCGCTGATGCGCGAGGGCGACGATTATGTGAAGAAGACCTCACGCAAGTCGCTCCGCATCCTCGGTTCGGTCGGCGAGCCGATCAATCCGGAGGCGTGGCGCTGGTATCATGATGTCGTCGGCGAAGCCCGCTGCCCGGTGATGGACACATGGTGGCAGACCGAGACGGGCGGCCACATGATCACGCCTTTGCCGGGCGCGATCGCCCTCAAGCCGGGCTCGGCGACCAAGCCCTTCTTCGGGGTCGAGCCGCAACTGCTCGACAATGACGGCAAGGTTCTGGATGGCCCGGCCGCAGGCAATCTCGTCCTCACCCGCTCCTGGCCTGGCCAGATGCGCGGCGTGTGGGGCGACCATGACCGCTTCTTCCAGACCTATTTCTCGCACTTCCCCGGCGTCTACACGACGGGCGACGGCGCGCGCCGCGACGAGGATGGCTATTGGTGGATCACCGGCCGCGTCGACGACGTGATCAACGTCTCCGGCCACCGCATGGGCACCGCCGAGGTCGAGAGCGCGCTCGTGCTCCACGCCAAGGTCGCCGAGGCCGCCGTGGTCGGCTTCCCGCACGACATCAAGGGACAGGGCATCTACGCTTATGTCACGCTCAATGCGGGCGTCGAATCCAGCGATGCGTTGCGCAAGGAGCTAACCCAGTGGGTTCGTACCGAGATCGGGCCGATCGCCACGCCCGACGTCATCCAGTTCGCGCCCGGCCTGCCCAAGACGCGCTCGGGCAAGATCATGCGGCGGATCCTGCGCAAGGTCGCGGAGGGTGATGTGTCGACGTTGGGGGATACCTCCACGCTCGCCGATCCGAGCGTGGTCGACGATCTGATCAAGAACCGGGTAGGTTAAGCAAGGTCGTCATGCCGGACTTGTTCCGGCATCCACCGGTTGCGAGCGCCAAGGTCAGAAGTGGACCCCGGAACAGGTCCCGGGTGACGGGATCTAGCCCGCGTTGGCGAGGGCGATCGACGCGGTCGCCATGTCGATCGCGAACCCGACCCACATCACGCTGAGCACCACGCACGAACCAAGGTAGGCCCGGAAGCGGAAGAGGGCCCTTCCTTCCTTGATATGGACGAAGCTGTGCAGCCCCCGCAGCGCCACGAACAGCCAGGCGAGGCCGACCTGGATATGGTCGGCGTGCCGAAAGACGAGCAGCAGCGGCACCAGTGCCAAGAACAGCACCGGCAGCTCGAACAGGTTGGCGAGATTGTGGGCCGCGCTGTCGACCGGCGCGAAATAGGCTTTCTGCGCAGCGGACGTCGCGAAATTCTCGCGCTTCGGCCTGGTGCTGCGGATATAGGAGAAGCGTTTCGTCGCCATCGTGATCACGACCGCGAAGATCAGCCCGACCAGCAGGAATGTCGGCCACAATATCGCGGTCGACATCGGCGCGATCAGCCTTCGAGTTGCCGCAGCAGCAGCCGCACGTCGGCGTCGATCTCCGCATCCTTGACGCGCAAGGCCTCGATCGTGCGGACCGCGTGGATCACGGTGGTGTGATCGCGCCCGCCGAAGCGGCGGCCGATCTCGGGCAGCGAACGCTGGGTCAGCTGCTTGGCGAGATACATCGCGATCTGGCGCGGGCGGGCGACTTCGCGTGCACGCCGCGCCGAACCCATTTCGGTCTGGCGGATGCGGAAATGCTCGCACACCTTGCGCTGGATCTCGTCGATCGAGACGCGGCGCTGGCTCGCGCGGAGCTGCTCCGCCAATGCTTCCTGCGCGAAATCGAGATCGATCACGCGGTTGTTCAGCGTCGCGAAGGCGATGACGCGGTTGAGCGCACCTTCGAGCTCGCGGATCGACGCGCTGATCCGCTTGGCGAGGAACAGTGCAACCTCGTCCGGCACGGTGCCGGCGGGGAGCGATTCGAGCTTCTTGACGATGATATTGTAGCGCAGCTCGAAATCGGCCGGGTTGATGTCCGCGACCAGGCCCCACGACAGGCGCGACAGGATGCGGCTTTCGATCCCGTCGAGATTCTGCGGGCTCCGGTCCGCGCTGATCACGAGCCGGCGGCCGGCCGAAATCAGTTCGTTCATCGTGTGGAAGAATTCTTCCTGGGTCGAATCCTTGCCCGCGATGAACTGGACGTCGTCGATCAGCAGCACGTCGGCGGCGCGCAGGCGCTGCTTGAAGCTGTGCGTGTCCTTGGCGCGCAGCGCCGACACGAACTCGAACATGAACTTCTCGGCCGACATGTAGAGGATGTGCGCGTCGGGATGGCGGACGCGATATTCCTGGCCGATCGCGTGCATCAAATGGGTCTTGCCGAGACCCGTGCCGCCATGGAGGAACAGCGGGTTGAAGGCGAGCCGGCCGCCTTCGGCCAAAGTCCGTGCGGCATTGTAAGCCAGCTCATTGGCCTTGCCGACGACGAAGCTGTCGAAACTATAGCGCGGATCGAGCGCGGTGCCCTTATTGACCGGCTTGGCCGACTCGGCGGTCTTGGCCTCGGGCTCCGGCGCGGGCGCCTCGAACGCTGCGCGCGCGGGCGCATCGGCCGCGGCCTCGATCACGACATGACGGACCTGCGGCAGCATCGCCTTCCAGGCGGCGCCGATCTGCTCGGCGAAATGATTCTGGACCCAGGTCGCCATGAAGGCGGACGGCGCGGACAGGCGCACCTCGCCCAGATCGGCGTCGCAGCCGGCCAGGCGCAGCGGCTTCAACCAGCCGTCGAAGATGCGCTCGCCGCAGCTCTTGCGCAGGCTCGTGCGGATACCGTCCCAAGCCGCCTCGACCGGCAACTGTCCCGCATCCAATGCCCCTGCGTCCACGACCTGCTCCACGCATACCTCTCCCATCGCCGAAACGTCCCTTTGACGCCGGCACGACCGATCCAGACAAAATTCGACCCCCGCGCGCACGATACCCCCGTGCGCGGCAGAATATGTAATCGCTGGTTGGCTCAGTCGGAGAATCGCCGACCGAACGCTGCACTGTAGGGACATCGCGCGGCACGATTCAAGCATCAGAACCGTCACGATTTTGAAATAATGCGCTTGACAGCGGAAGACCGCCAATTTTTTCTAGAAATTCTACAAGTACTTGTAACGAAACGAATTTCTCGAAAGCCGCGATGTTACGCGAATGTGACGTTTTGGAGAATCATGGAAAATCCGCGCATTGCGCGTCACTTCGCAAAGGCAGCAAAAAGCCCGCCGATCAGGTGACCGGCGGGCTTTGAATTCCTGTCGGAAACCTATGTTAGCCGAGCGCCGCGACTCGCTTGGTCAGGCGCGCGAACTTGCGCGAAGCGGTGTTCTTGTGGAGCACGCCCTTCGAAACGCCGCGTGCCAGTTCCGGCTGCGCTGCCGCCAGAGCCGCTGCGGCCTCGGTCTTGTCGCCGCTCGTGAGCGCCGACTCGACCTTCTTGAGGAAGGTGCGGATGCGGCTGACGCGCGCGCCGTTGATTTCGGCGCGGCGATCGTTGCGGCGGATGCGCTTCTTGGCTTGCGGCGTGTTCGCCATGCGTCTCTAGACCTCTGTCAATTGGGATTGCGGCGGCAGGCAAGCCTGCGCCGTGAGGGGCGGCCTCTACATAAGGGCCATTGATTCGTCAACGCTGGCACTTGGGGCACCAGAAGGTCGATCGGCCACCGTCGACCTGCCGCTTGATGATGCCCCCATCATAAGGGCATTCCTTTCCTTCGCGGCCATAGACTCGGAACTGCTTGGAGAAATAGCCAAGCTCGCCGTCGGGCCGGGCATAATCGCGCAAGGTCGACCCGCCCGCGTCGATCGCGGCGAGCAGCACTTCGGGAATCGCCTTGAGCAGCCGGGTCAGCGCTGGGCCGGACACCTGGCCGCCGGGCCTGCGCGGATCGATCCGCGCCAGATTGAGCGCCTCGCAGACATAGATATTGCCGAGTCCCGCGACGACGCGCTGGTCGAGCAGCAGCAATTTGATCGGCGCGATCCGGCCTTCGAGCTTTTTCGCGAGATAGGCTGGGCTGAGCCCGGGCCCGAGCGGCTCGGGGCCGAGCGCCTTGAAGGCGGGAAAATCGTCCAGTTGCTCGGTCGGCACCAGGTCGAGCGATCCGAATCGGCGCGGATCGTTGAGCGCGAGCGCGTGGCCGGCATCGGTCTCGATCAGCAGATGGTCGTGCTTGCCGATATCGGCGGGGTCGATCCGCCATCGTCCCGACATGCCGAGATGGAAGATCAACGTGTCGCCGCGATCGGTATCGATCAGCCCATATTTGGCGCGCCGGTCGAGATGGGTGACGACGGCGCCGGTCAGCCGCTGGCGCAGATCGACCGGGATCGCGTGGCGCAGATCGGCGCGGCGCGGCTCGACTTTGGTCAGGCGATGGCCTTCGAGCACGGGGCGCAGGCCGCGCACGGTGGTCTCGACTTCGGGAAGCTCGGGCATCGGGCGGCGCTAGCCCATCGGGAGACGCCTCGCTATGGGCCTGTCCCATGAGCATTGCCGACCCCGAGACCGTCTCCTTCGGCTATTCCGAAGTCACTCCCGCTGAAAAGACCGCCAAGGTGGGCGAGGTGTTCGCACGCGTTGCGCGCCGCTACGACATCATGAACGATGCCATGTCGGGCGGCATGCACCGGCTGTGGAAGGATCGCTTCGTCGCACGGGTGAAGCCGCGCCCCGGCGAGCATATCCTCGATATGGCGGGCGGCACCGGCGACATCGCCTTCCGCATGAAGGCCAAAGGCGCCGACGTGACCGTGTCCGACATCAATCCGGCGATGCTGGACGTCGGCAAGCAGCGCGCGGAGAAGAAGGGCCTGACCGACCTTGCCTGGTCGGTGCAGAATGCCGAGACGCTGAGCTTCGCCGACAATAGTTTCGACGCCTATACGATCGCGTTCGGCATCCGGAACGTGACGCACATCGACCGGGCGCTGGCCGAGGCGCACCGCGTGCTCAAGCGCGGCGGGCGTTTTTTCTGCCTCGAATTCTCGACCACGCTCTGGCCGGGCTTCGCCGACGTCTACGAAGTCTATTCGCACAAGATCGTGCCCAAACTCGGCAAGATGATCGCGCATGACGAGGACAGCTACCGCTATCTGATCGAATCGATCCGCCGCTTTCCCGACATGGAGAAGTTCAAGGGCTTGATCGCTGAGGCGGGCTTCGTGCAGGCCAAGGCCGAGCCGATCCTGGGCGGGCTGGTCGCGATCCATTCGGGCTGGAAGATCTGACGCCGGCATGACGCGTCCGATCACCCATGTCTGGCGGCTCTTGCGATGGGGCCGCATCCTCGCGCGTCACGGCGCGCTGCGCGGCCTTGAGCGCGATCCCAATACGCCGCCGCCGGTAAAACGGCTGATCAAGCTCGCGCATGTCGGCGTGCGCGTGCCCAAAGTGCCGCGTTATGCCGATGCCTTCCAGGCGATCGGCCCGGCCGCGATCAAGCTCGGCCAGGCGCTCGCCACCCGGCCCGATCTGGTCGGCGAGGCGGCGGCGTACGATCTCGCGCGGCTGCAGGATGCGGTGCCGCCGGTGCCGTTCGCGGCCATAAAGGCGGCAATCGAACGCAGCCTCGAAAAGCCGATCGAGCTGATATTCGCCTCGATCGATCCCGAGCCGGTCGGCGCGGCCTCGATCGCGCAGGTCCATCGCGCGGTCACGCTTGAGGGCCATTCCGTTGCGGTTAAGGTGCTGCGCCCCGGCATCGAGGAAGAGATGGGGCGCGCCATCGAGACCTATGAATGGGCCGCCGCGCAGGCCGAGGCGCTCGGCGGCGAGATCGCGCGCCTGCGCCCGCGCCTGACCATCGCTACCTTCCGCCAATGGACCTTGCGCGAGCTCGATCTGCGGCGCGAAGCCGCCTCTGCGTCCGAACTCGGCGAGCATATGGCGGCCGAACCTGGCTTCGCGGTGCCCGCGATCGACTGGTCGCGCACGACGCGGCGCGTGCTGACGCTCGACTGGATCGACGGCATCAAGCTGTCCAAGCGCGCCGATCTGATCGCCGCCGGGCACGATATGGGCGGCCTCGCCTCCTGTCTGGTGCGGGCTTTCCTGCGTCAGGCGATCGTCGACGGTTTCTTCCATGCCGATCTGCACCAGGGCAATCTGTTCGCTCTGCCCGATGGGCGCATCGCCGCGATCGACTTCGGCATCATGGGCCGGGTCAACCGTCAGGCGCGGCTGTGGCTGGCCGAGATTCTGCACGGGCTGATCACGGGCAATTACGACCGCGTCGCCGAAATCCATTTCGAGGCGGGCTATGTCCCGCCGCATCACAATCAGGCCGAATTCGCGACCGCGTTGCGTGCGGTCGGCGAGCCGATAAGGGGGCTGCCGGTCAAGGATATCTCGATCGGGCAGATGCTCGACGGCCTGTTCGCGATCACGCGCGATTTCGACATGGAGACGCAGCCGCACCTGCTGCTGCTGCAGAAGACGATGGTGATGGTCGAAGGCGTCGCCACCGCGCTCGATCCCGACATCAATATGTGGGAGGTGTCGGGGCCGTTCGTGAAGGAGTGGCTGCGCGATGAGCTCGGCCCCGAAGCCTGGCTTGCCGACCGGCTCCAGAAAGATTTCCGCGCATTGCTGCGCCTGCCCGATCTGCTGCGGCGGATCGAGGCTGCCTATCCGATTCCGGGTGCCGCCCCACCGCCACCGCCGTTGCGGGAGGTCGAGGTCGTGCGGATCGGCGGCGGCTGGCGCTATGTGGTGGTGGCGCTGGTTGCGCTTGCCGCGGGTGCCGGCCTTACTGCCTGGCTGCTCTAGCGCCGCTGCGACCGGCTCGGCTATGGCACGGGCATGACCAGCCCGCTCTCTGATATCGAGATTCGCCTGAAGCGCCTGCCGCATGGCGAAGACCTGCCGCTCCCCCATTATGCGACCGACCATGCCGCCGGCATGGACGTCGTCTCGGCCGAGTCGGTGGTGCTGGAACCGGGCGCACGGCTCGCGATCGCGACCGGCTTCGCGATCGCAATCCCGGTCGGCTACGAAGTCCAGGTCCGCCCGCGTTCGGGCCTCGCGCTCAAGCATGGTATCACCTGCCTCAACACGCCCGGCACGATCGACGCGGACTATCGCGGCGAGGTTAAGGTGATCCTCGCCAATCTGGGGCAGGAGGCCTTCCCGATCGCGCGCGGCGAGCGCATCGCGCAACTCGTGCCCGCAGCCGTCCAGCACGCCCGCTTCGCCGAAGTCGAGGAGCTGGACGAAACTGCGCGCGGGCAGGGCGGCTTCGGTTCGACCGGGCGGTGAACGACGAGCAGCTCGATCGCTATGCCCGCCACATCATCCTCAAGGAGATTGGCGGGGCAGGGCAGCAGCGTCTGCTCGACGCGCATGTCGCGCTGATCGGCGCGGGCGGTATCGGCGCGCCGGCAATCCAGTATCTCGCGGCAGCGGGCGTGGGCCGGCTGACCCTGATCGACGACGATCATGTCAGCCTGTCCAATCTGCAGCGGCAGGTCCTGTTCGCGACCGACGATATCGGGCAGCCCAAGGTCGAGGCGGCGGAGGTCGCCGTCGCCCTGCTCAACCCCGACGTCAGGGTCACGGGGCGGCAGTTGCGCCTGACCGCCGACAATGCCGCCGATCTGCTGGCCGGGGCGGATGTGGTGGTGGACGGTTCCGACAATTTCGCGACCCGGCTGGCGGTGGCGGATGCGGCACGCACGTTGCGGATCCCGCTCGTCTCGGCGGCGGTGGGCCAGTTCGACGGACAATTGGCGGTTTATCGGGGATGGGAGGCGGACAAGCCCTGTTATCGCTGCCTCGTCGGCCACGATCCGGACCGGCCGGACATTTCCTGCGCGGATCAGGGCGTGCTTGGTGCCTTGACCGGCACGCTCGGCAGCCTCGCCGCGATCGAGGCGATCCGCGCGATCGTCCCGTTCGGCGCCGATCCGGCGGGCAGCCTGCTGCTGATCGACGCGCTTCACTTCCGCTTCCGCACGATCGGCCTGCTCAAGGATCCGGGCTGCGGCTGCGCGTCATGAAGGGGCTGGGAATCATCGTCGCGGGCCCCGATCCCATCCGCTTCAGCAGCGCGCTGACGCTGGCGGCGGCGCAGGCCGCGCTGGGCGGACGCACACGGCTCTTACTGGACAGCGCGGCGGTGGGACTCGCCGCCGAACCCGACGAACTGCTGGAAAGCTGCCTGGAGCTCGGGGTTGCGGTCACGCTCTGCCAGAGCGGGCTGGCGCTGGCGGGGCTGGAGGCGGGTGGTCTCGACCCGCGTTTCGACTATGGCGGGATGGTCGGATGGCTCGCCGATCTGGGCGACGGCCGGCTCATTCTGGCCTGAATGCCCCTGTTGCGGATCGGGCACAGGCCCCGCGCATTCTGAGCGACCCGTTAACAAGAGCAATGACAGCAGCGCGTTGATTGTCCTAGCACAACTCCACGGACGGCGGCCTTTGGCCATGGTTCGGGGAGAAGCGGAGGCCCCGCACGTCGCAAGACGGAAGCGTGTGGGCCCAGCGACAAAAAGGGGGCTGACGAGCAATCGTCACGCAGGCGCCCGGACCGGAATACGGTCCGGGCGTTTGTTTTTTCACGCCTTGCCGAGACCTTTCTCAGGAAGGTTAATCGTTTCTCAACCGCTTTCATCAATATCCCGCCAGAGCCTGGCCGGAGTTGAACGTGATGAAAACCGCAGTTCGCGCACACGAGATCGCGACCTTGCTCGACGATATGCCGCAAGAGGTGCGCTGCCTGTCGCTCGACTGTTTCGATACCTTGCTCTGGCGCAACGCCCAGGCGCCGCGCGACATATTCGCCGACCCGGCGATCGCCGGGGGCGGGGTCGAGCCGCGCGTCGGCGCCGAAGGGCGCGCCCGCGACGAACGCTATGCCCGTGAAGGCTATACCGAGGTCACGATCGATCAGATTTACGACCGGCTGATGCCCAACGCGACCGCCGAGGAACGCGCGGCCGCGATCGCGCGGGAGCTGGACGCGGAGGCGCGCCACTGCTTCGCGTTCGCGCCCACGGTCGAGCTGATGCGCGCGGCCAAGGCGCAAGGCCTGCAAATCATCATCGTCAGCGACACCTATCTGTCGAACACGCAGCTGCGCACCCTGATCGCGCGCGCCGCGGGCGAGGACGTGGCGGCGATGATCGATCGCATCTTCTGTTCGTGCGAGATCAACCGATCCAAGCAGCAGGGCATGTTCGGCCCGGTGCTGGAAAAGCTTGGCCTGCCGCCCGAGACGATCATCCATCTCGGCGACAATTATGCGGCCGACGCGCATGCGACCCGTCCGCTCGGCATCCACGGCGTGCATTTCGAGCAGTTCGATGCCGTCACCGAACAGCGCCTGCGCCTCGAAGCCGCATCGGCGACGATGATCGACAGTGCGGTCCGCATCAGCCAGCCCGCGCGCCAATCGCACCGGCCGCAACTCTCGCTGCGCGCGCAGACGGATGTGGTGGACCGGCTCGGCCATGACGTGCTCGGCCCGGTCATGCACGGTTTCGCCCACTGGGTTCGCGACGAGGCCGACGCGCTCGCCGCCGCCAGCGGCCGCCCGGTCAAGATCCTGTTCCTGATGCGCGACGGCTATCTCCCGCGCGAGGCCTACAAGGCCGCCGGGCTGGGCGATGCGGCCGCGGTCGAGATCAGCCGGTTCACCGCTTTGGCGGCCAGCTTCCGCGACGAGGAGGCGATTCGCGCCTTCCTGGTCACCGAGGCGACCGAAATCGTCTCCATTCTCAGCCGGCAATTGCTGCTGACCGACAGCGAAGCCCGTCAGATCGGGCGCAAATCCGAAGATTTCCGCAAGAACGTTCTGCAGCCGGCCTGGGTGCACCGCATCTGCGCACGCAGCCACGCTTTCGCCCAGCGCCTTGCCGCCCACGTCCGGTTCGAAGCCAAGGTCGAGGCGGGCGACGCGCTGATGCTGGTCGATCTCGGCTATAATGGCAGCGTTCAAAACCATGCCGGCGCCACGATCGCCGCGCAGCTCGATGTCGAGGTCGCGGGCCGGTATCTTCTGCTGCGCGAGCGCTGGCCGAGCGGGCTCGACAAGAAGGGCATGATCTACGCCCGTCACTATGAGACGCGCCTGGTCGACGCCCTGTGCGGTCCGG
>NZ_DATHFV010000106.1:0-7042 GCF_035317925.1 Sphingomonas sp. | reverse complement strand
TTTCATGCCGCCCCGCACGAGGGCGAGGTCGCGGCGGTTCAGGTGGGGGCCGACACCTATCTTTTCTACGCATCCGATGGCGAAGGCGCGATCGATTCCGCGTTCAAGCTGGACGGGCTGAATGCCGACGCATTCCGCCTCGCCGATTTCTTCTAACGCCCCGGCTCATGGGAAGCGCCGTCGGATTTGCGGGATCCGACGGCGCTTGCGATGCCGGCGTTTTGGACCTTTGTTAGCGCCTGCCATGACTGGCAGCGTAAGCGAGCTCACTGTGGTCACAGATCCAATTCCTTGCGCGCCCAGTCATCTTGCATCTGGTATCCCGCCTGTCCGGTGAAAAATCCGTGCAGGAAACCAAGGTCGCCGGGAAGGGCCTGATCAACGCGATAGTCGAGGCTGAGCTGCCTGTAGGCCTGCTTCTGCCGTGGTGTCAGGTCAGCATGGATGCCGTACTTCGATTCTACGTGCTGGCCCCTTAAAGTACGCTGGTCGGGACGCGTGAAACCGCCTTGGTCAAGATATAGTCTCTCCTTATTCGCCGAGACGGTTTTATCGCCACGCGCCCATGTTCTTGCGCGTGAGCCGCTTTCGCCCAGGATTTCTTTGCTCAGGGGCGGACGATATCCCACAGGCAAAGGGCCTTTGAGCGATGGCAATTGGCTCGGAAGCCTCTCGCTGACTTTGCGGCCTACTGCACCGCCAGCCGCACCCAAAAGGCTGGCGGCGGATGCATTCTCGATCGCCTTCATCATCGAAGGCCGTCGACCGTTGAGAACGTCCTGCGCGAGCGACGTAACGAATCCCCCAGCCGCGCTAGCTTTACCCGGCTGACCGCGGGTTGCCATCACGCCTTCGGCCGCTCCGCCAAGCCCAGCGCCGGCATAGTCGCCCAGCGAACTCAATCTGCCACGCATCGCGTCGGAATAAGCCTGACCGCCGACGCCGCCGGTTGCCCCCACACCGCCAAGCGCGGCCAGTTCTCGGCCGATCATTGGCGTGACCTGCTTGATGCGCGCGCCGGCTTTGCCGATCGTGCCAAGGCCACCTCCGACAGCGAGTTGAGCAACCGATCCGGCGATCTTTCCCGCAGTTCTGGCAACCCCATAATGCTGGGCGTAATATTGGTCGCGGGCATGTTCGTAGGCTATTCGGTCGCGATAGGCTTGGCTCAACGATTTACCGTTGGCAGCGTCAATCAGTGCTCGAGCACCGGCGTAAGCCTGATCGTCCAGTCCGAATGTGAAGTCGTCGAGCGCGCCTTGTCCGGCGGCAACGAGCTGATTCATCAACCAGGAATGATTTCCGAAATTGGCATTCTGCGGTCGGCCGTTGAAGGCCATCCCACCCCGTAGCCGGGTTTGATTCTGTGTAACCATCGCATCCCCTCGAAACGCAAAAAGCCCGCCGGGTGGGCGGGCTTCAGGCGCATTCCTACTGCTCAAATATCGCAGTACAAAACAGGAACGAACTTGTCAAGCGGCTTTTTGACTTTCTGCTCGATCCTCCGCGCCTCGCCTACGCACGCATCGAAACCGATTGGAAACCGTTCCGCCTCCATGAAGTGCTTGAATATGTACAAGGACGGGGCATGAAAACCGAAGTCGCGGATCTGATCGCCAACGCCAGGGCGGTGTCGCTCGGCATGATCAAGGTCGCTGCCACCAAGCCCAACGACCATCCGGTCGAAAGCAATGCGCAGACCTTCCGCGGCGCCGCGCACATGCTCCATGCCTTGTCGCAGGAAGTCACGCGGATCGAGGCGCGCGATGCCGATCTTTGCGCCAAGTTGCAGCGTATCGCCAACCTCAACGTGCGCGGCGCGGCCGAAGCGATCGGCGCGTCCGACTGGAAGGCGGTGGTGGAGGAATTGCAGCTCCTCGCCCAGGAAGCGCTCACCCCCGGCGCGATGCTAAAGCCGCGCAAGCCTGGGCCCGGCCCGGATCGGGCTATTCCGCGCCGTTGAGAACGGCTTCGATCAGCCGAAGGTGAAGGCGGCCTTGCGGCGGCTGCGCATCCCGCCGCCGATCAGGCCGAAGCCGCCCACCATCATCGCCCAGCTCGCCGGCTCCGGCACCACATCGACCCCGGGCCCCCGCGTCGCGACGATGTCGCTGCCGCCGCGGCAGATGCCGCTGCCGCCGTTCGCGTAGATATCGTCGGTCACGTCGACCGTCAGGAGCGATCCCGCGATCGCCGGCACAGGCAGCATGGCGAAAAAGCCAAGCGCGGCCGCTTTCAGAAGATTCATCTTATGTCCCTCAAACCCCATGGCGCGGACTGTCGGGTAATCTTCCTCTCTTCGTAGGACGTCAGGAAAACTGACGGAGAATTACTTAAATAGAAGGTAAAATTGATGGGTCGAGGCCGGGAAATATTTGGACCCGCTCGGCGCCTCGCGCCGCCGCCGTTTCCCCAAAAACCGGTAAATAACGGAGAAACCATATTGATCTCGATCAATGCGCGCGGCTAGTGGGAGGTGGGGCCAAGGAGTCGCAATGCCACGTTACTTCTTCCATGTGGAAGACGGCGCCAGCCACCAGGATGCCGAAGGGCTCGAACTCAACGGCCTCGATGCCGCGCGCGAGCACGCGGTCGCCTATTTCGCGGAGCTGCTGCGCGATTCCGCGCGCGCCTTCTGGAAGAATGGCGACTGGCTGATGCGGGTGACCGACGAAACCGGCCTGATCTTCTTCACGCTCCACTTCGCCGCCGTGGTCGCGGCGGCTGGAGGCGGCGCGCCGAACGCCCGCACCGCCTGATCTCCCTCGGCTCGGGCCGCGCGAGTTAACGGGAAAAAGCGCCGCCGACCGTGGGCGACCGGCGGCGCGTTCCTCTTCGGGGGAGGAGCTTCAGGCGAAGCGGACGGTGGTGCGGCGGCGCAATGCCGCACCGATCAGGCCGAACCCGCCCACCATCATCGCCCAGCTCGCCGGTTCCGGTGTGGGGCTGGAGCCGGCCACGGTCGCGTGGAAATTGTCGGTCGCGCCGCCATAGAATTGCTGGCTGTTCGTATTGCCGATGCCGGTGCTGATGTTCGTGACGGTATAATAGTAATTGGTGTAGTACTCGCCGAGCACTACGTCGCCGTCGACAAAGAAGAAGTTATCGTGCGCGCCGTCGAGCGAGGCGATGCCGCCATATTCATAGGCAGAGAAGTCGTCATTGAAGTGAAAGCTCTGCAGCGATCCGTTATCGTGGAAGCCGATGCCGTCCACGAATACGAAAATGTTCGACATGTCGGTGATCAGGTCGCCGCTCAGCGTCCCGTCGAACGATCCGGTCACGCTGTGGCCCTGGACCGTGTCGGTGAAGTTGAAATGCGTCGCCTGGGCCGTGCCGGCGCTCAATGCCGCGACCGACGCCGCGATCAGAAACCTGTTCATGCGAATACCCCCAAAACATGGCGCCGCCGCAGGACAGACCGCCAGACGCTGTCGGATACCCGCCGGGGCCGGATCGGGTCGATTGCCTAAATAGGCATGTCGGCGCGCACGCCGTCATCATCGCCCCTCGACCATCGCCAGCAACGCCTCTGCCGCCGCCTGCATCTTCGCGCGATCCGCCGCCGTTGCTGCGTCGCCCCCACCGCGCCCGCCCGCATTCTCCACTGCGCTCGAGACAAGACGCGCAACCCATGGTGCGTCGGTATCCGGAAACCACCAGCCGTCGACGCACAGGCTGTGCATCGCCGCGACCGCCTCGCGCCCGGCCTTGTGGGCGAGCGCGTCGAGCGCCGCGAAATATTCGCCCGGATTATCCTGCCCGTCGCCGTCATTGGCCGCCGTCCGGTCGCGCCGTTCGAGCTGGCCGGTCTTGGGCGCGAGCGCCGCAAACTGGTGCCAGTAGAGCCCACCATAGCGCCGCCCGATATCGCGCAACATCGCCGCGTCGCGTGCCATCCCATCCAGCAGCCCCGCCGCCCAGGCGCGGCCGATCTGGTCGCCCACCTGCTGGTCGGCGCGCCCGCTCTGGAAGCGCGCGAACATGGCCGCGCGCGCTTGCACCACCGCGTTGCCGCGATCGGGGAGCACGATCAGTCGTCCCTTGGCATTGCGTGCGCCCGCCTTGCGCGGCCGGCCCCGTCTCGCCTGTCCCATGTCAGTCTCCTCTGTCGATCGTCCGGCGATTTTTAGGCGGTGCGCGTGGGTCCATCCGCGTCTCGTGCGTTGATACGCTGCCCGTCATGGGTCATGGGGACAGTGCAATGATCCGCGCCGCCACAGCCTTCGCCGCCCTGCTGGCGCTTGCCGCCTGCGACGGCGGTTCGGTCGGGCAGACCAATGCCCAACAGCAGACCGAATTGAACGCGATCGCCGCCAACACGTCTGAAACCGCCGGCAGCGAGGCCGCCCAAAATGGCGATGCCGGTCAGGCCTATCGCGCCGGCGCCAGGAACCGCCCGCGCAAATATTAAGTGTCGTGCCGCATCCGGAACCTTATGCCCGCTGATCCGCTCGCCTCTCCACAGCCCGGATTTGCGGGCGGGAGAGGAAGCAGCATGAAAATCTTCAAAGCGATCATCGTCGCGCTGGGTGTGGCGAGCATCGGCATCGCCGCCGCGCCGGCCGTCGCGCAGGATATGCACCACAACGGCAACGCCTATCAGCGCGACGATCGCGGCAGGAACGATCACCGCGGCATGCGTGATGGACGTAACGGGAACTGGCGCAATCACCACCGCCATTGCCGCACCGAATGGCGTCACCATCGTCGCGTCCAACACTGCTGGTAAACCGATCGGAGCGGGCGCTTCCGCTAGGGAGCGTCCGCCCGGAACGTCGCGTGTGCGCACGAAATTCCTCGCGTCGGCACAGGCCGCCGCGCCTTCCAAAGCTTCCATATTGTCCTCGTAAAGCCTCAGGCGCCGCTATCTACGCAATTTGCGTATATAAGTCAAGCTGGACTACGTACATATTTTGCCGCATAGATGCGTACATGACGAATCGGGAAACCACCGGAATGGCGGTCAATCGGTTGCGCGATCGCGCCGGCTTGTCGCTGCGCGCGCTCGCCGCCAAGGCGGGTTATGCCGCCGCGTCGGGGATCCAGCGTTACGCCGACCCCGCCTTCGAAAGGCCTCTGGGCGTCGAGGTCGCACAACGCTTCGCCGAGGCAATGGAGGGGCTGGGCAATCCGCCGATTGCGCGGGGCGAAGTGCTGATGCTGACCGGCCTCATCACGGACGGCAACGCGCAGCCGTTTCGCCTGGAAGGATCCGGCGGGCAGCGCATGAGTCGCGATCTGCCGATCTATGGCACCGCGCTTGGCGCGGACGAGATCGTCGATGGCGAGGCGATCGAGCAGACCACGCTCAACCGCGCCGAGGTAGTCGAATATAAGCGCCGCCCGCCGATCCTGGACGGTCGGGCCGACGTCTACGGCCTCTACGTTCAGGGCTCGTCGATGCAGCCCCGCTTCCGCGACGGCGACACCGTGTTCGTGGAGAGCCGCAAACGTCCTGCGGTAGGCGATGACGCCGTCATCTATCTGCGCACGCCCGACGATACGGACGGCGAACGCATCAGTTCGGTGCTGATCAAGGCGATCGTCCGCAAGACCGCATCCTATGTCGAGCTCGAACAATATAACCCGGCCCAGATCTTCCGCATTCCGATGGAACGGGTCGATCATATGGATCGCGTGCTCACCCTCGACGACATGATCGGCTGATGCTGTTCCTGCCGCTGCTCGCCGCCGCGGCGCTCAACACCGGCGACGATCTGCTTGCCGCCTGCGTTGGCGAGGGGCCGAACAAGAGCGCCTGCACGGCGATGGTCGTCGGGGTCGTCAACGGCGCGATGCTTGCCTCGCAGGATGCGCACCAGAAGGTGCTGTGTTTCCTGCCCGGCCTGACCCCGCAGATGCTGACCGAGGCGGTCCGCAAATATCTCGACGCGCATCCGGAAACACGCTCCAAGCCCGCGCCTTTGCTCACTTATCGCGCGCTCAAAGAGGCGCTGCCCTGCCCTCAAGGCTGATGTACTTATTGCACGTACATAACTTGACTTATGTACGTGCAATAAGTACAAAGCAGGAACGTCGCTGAGTCGCCGCTCCGGTCGCTACGGCGCAAGGAGAGGGATGTTCCCATGCTGCAACAGCCGGTTTTGGCTGCCATCCGTGCTGCTTTGTGCGATCGCATCGATGCCGAGGCGATCCGCCAGCAAAGGCTAGCGACGTCGGACGTATCGATGCCCTCCAGCCTGCTCGCCGCCGGGCTCTGGCTCACCGAGCGCGGCTGGATCGACCAGGCTTCGCCCGGCGAGGTCTTCTTCGCCTGGGGGCCGCCCGCCTATCGCCGCTATCTCGATCGGCTCACGCCCGATCAACGCACCACCGAAATCGAAGCCGGCCACCGCGTCATCTTCGAAGGACGCGGCAACCGTCCACCCCTGCTCGCGCGTTTCACCGAACAGACTGACGGCTTTTTCCAGGACGCCGCCTGATGGGGGCACCTTTCTTCCCCCGCCGCACGCTCGAGGATGCTGCGATCGATCTGGCCCGCGCCGCCGAGCGCCTCCGACACTATCGTGCCCACGCCGATCGCGTCGTGACCGATCTCGAAGCACGCTGGGCGGCGAACCGCGCCGCACGGGATTGAGCCCGAGCGGCCACAAATTGCGGTCGTTCTGGTCGCAATCGTACAAGCTTCCTGCGTCTTTCTGCGACGATCGGGTGTTTCCCCAATACGATTATTCGCACGGCGGCTTCACTGCTGCACCCGGCGCCTCAAGGCGATCAGACGAGATAGTGGAGCGACGGACCCGTCAAACGGGGTGAACCCGTTCGCGATCGGGACGAACCGACATCCATTATTCGGCTTTACCCAGATATTAACCATATCCGGGGTAAAAAAGGCTTGAGAACTCAATCACTACCAACGGTCTACGCGGCTCCCCAAGCCGTAATTTCAGTTCAGTGGCGAGGCGTTTTGTCCATGGAAATCGGCGTAAATCTGGCCTCCATCAACTATTGGTCGACGGAGGAGCCGTTCATCGACCGGTTCCATATCGCGGACGCGTGGCATGCGAAGGATGCGGCG
>NZ_DATHFV010000105.1:0-3009 GCF_035317925.1 Sphingomonas sp. | reverse complement strand
GAACATGTCGAAGCGGGCGGCGGAAATTCTCAAGGACGATATGGAAGCGCGCGGTCCGGTGAAACTCACGGATGTCGAGGCGGCGCAGAAGGAGATCATCGTGATCGCTCAGCGCATGGCCGAAGAAGGCACGATCAGTCTTGGCGGCAAAGGGGCCGGCGAATTTGTCTGACGCCAACTCAAAGGCGGCGGCGACTGTCGCATTGTGGGCGGCACCCGAGATGGAGAGCCCGCCCGCACAGCAAAGAATGGCCACCGTGGGCGGTCTCGCCGATCTGCAGGCGGAAGCGCACAAAGAGGCCTTCGAGCAGGGCCTCGCCGAGGGCCGCGAAGCGGGGCGCGCCGAAGTGCAGGCACAGGTGGATCGGCTGGCCGGCATGTTTTACGACCTGGCCAAACCATTTGACGTTCTCGATGCAGAGGTGGAGCGGGAACTGCTCACGCTGGCCATGGCGTTGGCGCGGCAAATCGTGCGCCGCGAACTCAAGACCGATCCGACGCAGATCATCGGCATCATTCGCGAGGCCATTGCCGCCTTGCCGGTGGCGACGCGCGATATACGGGTGCACTTGCACCCGGAGGATGCCGCGGTGGTCACACAGCACCTGGCCCCCACGGAAAAAGAGCGCGCATGGACCATCGTCGAAGATCAGCTGATGGCGCGCGGCGGATGCCAGATCATGACCGTCACCTCGCGCATCGACGCCCGTCTGGAGACGCGGCTCGGCAGCATTTTGAGCGACTTGTTGGGCACGGAGCGCCACGCCACGACGCCGCGCGGCGGGTCGAATGATCGAGCCTAGCATTGCCGGTCTCAAGCCGAAGAAGTGGCTGGAGGCGCTGGTTCAAGCGCGCGAGCGCATGGCGAGCACGCCCGAATTCGTGGTCGAAGGCACGCTCAATCGCATGGTCGGCATGACCTTGGAAGCGGTGGGATGCGAGGCGGCGGTGGGCGGGCGCTGCCTGGTCGACACCGCGGAAGGCAAACAAATCGAAGCGGAAGTCGTCGGCTTCTCCGGCGACAAATTATTTTTGATGCCCACCGGCGACATCCGCGGCCTGATGCCCGGCGCGCGCGTCATCCCGACGCACAGCGAGTCCTCCGTTGCGGTCGGAGACGAATTGCTGGGCCGAGTGTTGGACGGCGCGGGCCGGCCGCTCGACGGAATGGGCGAATTGCGCTGCACGGATCGTGTGTCATTGACGGGCGAGCCCCTGAATCCTCTCATGCGGCGCGCGATCCGAGACCCGCTCGATGTGGGCGTGCGCTCGATCAATGCGTTGCTCTCGGTCGGCGGCGGACAGCGCATCGGCCTGTTTGCGGGATCCGGCGTGGGCAAGTCCGTGCTGCTCGGCATGATGACTCGATATACCAAGGCCGATGTGACCGTGGTCGGCTTGATCGGCGAGCGCGGCCGCGAAGTCCAGGACTTCGTCAGCAATACCCTGGGGCCCGACGGCATGCGGCGGGCGGTGGTCGTCGCCACGCCGGCCGACAATCCGCCGCTGATGCGCCTGCACGGGGCGTGGTTGGCGACAGCCATTGCCGAGTACTTTCGCGATCGGGGCCTGAAGGTTTTGCTGCTGCTCGATTCATTGACGCGCTTCGCGCAAGCGCAGCGCGAAATCGCGCTGGCCATCGGCGAGCCTCCCGCGACCAAGGGCTATCCGCCGTCGGTGTTCGCGCGTTTGCCGCAACTCGTTGAGCGTGCCGGCAACAGCGACCGCGGCGTGGGATCGATCACCGCTTTCTATACCGTGCTGGTGGAAGGAGATGATCAGAACGATCCGATCGCCGACGCGGCACGCGCCATCTTGGATGGGCACATCGTGTTGTCGAGGCGCTTGGCGGAGAACGGCCTGTACCCGGCCATCGATGTCGAGGCCTCGATCAGCCGCGCGATGCATCAAATCGCCCCGCGCGAACAGCTTGATCTCGCGAACCGCTTCCGGCAGGTGTATTCCACCTATCAGCAGAATCGCGACCTCATTACCGTGGGTGCCTATCGGCGCGGCTCGGACGCACGCGTGGATTTGGCCGTCGAGCAGTGGCCGAAAATGCTCGAATTCCTGCGTCAGGACATGTACGAACCGGTGGGAATCGAACGAAGTTACGCGGATCTGAAGCAACTCGTGACGCAGTTCTCGGCGCCCCCGACGGCAACCGGCCGATAGTGAGCCTGCCATGATGAAGTCCAAGCGATTCGAGCCGATTCAAGAGATCGCCGCAACCTCCGCGAAGGACCTGAGCCGTGCCATGGCCGAAGCGGGGCGCAAGGTCGCTGATTTGGAGCGTCAGCTCGAGCAGCTCCAGGCGTACCGCGACGAATACGTGCGCAACTCCACTCAGTCCGCCGGCGCCATCGATGCCGTCAAGCTGCAGAACTATCGTTCGTTCCTCGATCGATTGGGATTGGCACTGAATCAGCATATGAAATCGCTCGATAGCGCCCGCAGGGAGTTCGAGAAACGGCGTGCGCAGTGGAGCGAGAAACGCATTGAAGCCGAATCCTTGAATCGGGTGATCGACCGCTTTCGCCAAGAAGAACAGCGTGCCGCGGACGGGCGCGAACAGCGCGAAGGCGATGACGCCGCGATGCGCTGGATGCTGGCGGCGCGCGCCGACACGGGGAACGCTTAAGCCGGCGTGATATTCTCGGCGGGATGGCCAGCATTTGGGTGGACGCCGACGCCTGTCCCGGCGTAATCAAAGAAATTCTGTTTCGCGCCGCGAAACGTACCGGCGTAGACGTCACGCTCATCGCCAATCAAGCCCTGCAAGTTCCAAGAATTCCAAGCGTTCGCGCCGTGCAGGTATCCGCCGGATTCGATGTCGCCGATGCCGAGATCGTCAAACGCATCATCGCGGGTGATCTTGTGGTCACGGCCGATATCCCGTTGGCGGCCGACGTCATCGCGAAGGGCGCGGAGGCGCTCAATCCGCGCGGTGAGCGCTATTCGCCCGACACCATACGCGGGGTTCTGGCGATGCGTGATTTCATGGACACG
>NZ_DATHFV010000104.1:0-14551 GCF_035317925.1 Sphingomonas sp. | reverse complement strand
CCGCGGGCGCGCACGACGATGCGACAGCACTGCGGGCACGATCGCGCAATTACGCCAACCTGTTCGACGCCAAGCTCGGCTTCATTCGTCCGCGCCTCGCCAACGGCCAGTGGGCAGAACCCTATGATCCCAAGGGGATCGGGCACGATTGGCATAAATGGCGCGACTTCACCGAGAGCAACAGCTGGGAAGCGACCTTTCTCAACCAGCACGATCTCTATCATTACATGGAGATGTTCGGCGGCGAGAAGGCATTCGAGGCGAAGCTCGACCAACTCTTTGTCGTCACCGGTATGGGGGAGGGTGCGCCGCCCGATATTGCCGGGCTGGTCGGCCAATATGCGCATGGCAACGAGCCCAGCCACCACGTCGCCTATCTCTACGCGTATACCGGCGCGCATCATAAGACGCAGGCACGCGTCCGCATGCTGCTCGACACGATGTATCGCGATCAGCCCGACGGACTCGCCGGCAACGAAGATTGCGGGCAGATGAGCGCCTGGTACCTGATGAGCGCGATGGGCCTCTATGCGGTCGATCCGGTCAGCACCAATTACGTGTTCGGATCGCCTTTGTTCGAACGTGTGGCGATCGACCTCGAAAACGGGAAGACGTTGGAGATCGAGGCGCGCGATGCCGGGCCCGACAATTTCTACATCCAGTCGGTGCGCTGGAATGGCGAGCCTTGGAGCAAGAGCTGGATCAGCCATGCCGATCTCGCCAAGGGCGGGCGTTTGGTCTTCAAGATGGGGCCGAAGCCCGATCCCCGCTTCGGCGCGGACAAGGCCGATCGGCCGCCGTCCTTCGCCTAGAGCCTGATCGTCATTGGTGGAAGCGCTGCGCGCTTCCGCGATGACGTGAATCAGGCTCCATTCGGGGCTAAGGGCGCAGCGTATCCGGAATGGCGGGGTAGGCGTCGAGCACGTCGCCAAGCGCGTGCTTGAGCGGCCCCAGCCAGGGATCGAACTTGCGCCATTGATCGAGCCCGCCGGTGAAGATCGGTTGGCGCACCTGTTGCGCGCTGGGCGTGCGGACGGCGCGTTCGGTCCGGTGGAAGGCCAAGCAGCCGGGCTCGAATGGCAGGCCGAGAGTATCGAGCAGGCGGCGAACCTCGCTTTCGGTGTCCGCGACCAGATCTTCATAGAAGATGCGATGGACGTGACCCGGCAGCACCGCGTCCCACAGGGCCATGAAGCCGATATAGGTCCGGTAATAGGCGCCGATATCCCTGAGATCGTAGCTGAAATCGTGGCCGCGCGCGAAATGCTGCTTGAAGCAGGACCAGCCGCACGACAGCGGATGGCGCCGCACATCGATGATCTTGGCGTTCGGCAGGATCGTGCGGATCAGCCCGATATGCATGAAGTTGACGGGCAATTTGTCGATGAAGAACGGGCGGCCGGCCTTGCGCTGGATGCGGGTGGCCTGCAGGAAATCCTGGCCCAGCGCGGCGAGTTGCGCCGCGGGTACGGTGGCCAGCATTTCCGGATAGCGCCCGCCGGGCAGATCAAGCTTCCGAACGATGCGGAGCAGATCGTTCAGCTCCATCGTTCCTTCGATCTGGCTGTGGCTGGCCAATATCTGTTCGACCAGGGTCGATCCCGAGCGGGGCAGGCCGACGATGAAGATCGGATCGGGCGCGGGATCGCCCGCGCCGGCACGCTCGGCGAAGAAATCGGGCGTGTAGAGGCGCGCCGCGCGCCGCAGCTGATCGCCCATCTGCGCCTGATTGTAGCGCACCATGCCGTGCCGTAGCCTGTTGCCCGCCGCATAACGCTCGAACGCCTCGGCATAGTCGCCGGCATCCTCCAGCGCCTTGCCCAGCGCGAATTCGGCCTGCAGCCGATCGGCGACCGGCAGATCGGGCAAACCCGTCAGCACGCGCAATTGCGCCACGTCGTCGGGCGAGAAAGCGAAGGTCTTGGCATTGGCCAGCGACCACCACGCCTCACCGCCCTGCGGCGCGAGTGCGATGCTGCGCCGGTAGCAATCCACGCTTTCGGCCGATCGTCCGATCGTCTGCAGCACGTTGCCGAGTGTGATCCAGGTCACGGCATCGGGACGGATATCGAGCATCCGCCGATAGAGGACGATCGCCTCGTCATAACGGCCCGCGCGATCGAGCAGGTTCGCCTTGAGATTGAGGTAGCCGAGATGATCGGGCTTGCTCGCGAGCCGTTGATCGAGTTCGGCCAACGCGTCCTCGGACGGCGCCTGGAGCAGGGCATCGAGCAGCAATTGGCGCGCGATCGTGAAATCCGGCGCGAGTTCGATCGCGCGGATCAGCATGCGTGCCGCGTCAATCGGCCGCCCCATTCGCATCGCGACATCGGCCATCATCCGCAGCGCGGCGATATCGCTGGGTTCGGCCTGCAGCCGGTCGCGCAGCCAGGGATAGGCGTCCGACAGCCGGTTGGCGCCGATCGCCTGCGCCGCCTTCGCCAGTTCCGGATCCTTCGCGGATAACTGAAGCGCGCGAAGATGCGCCGCGCCGCCCTCATTTGTCTGCCCCAGCGCGTGCAGGCTGTTGCCGAGCCCGCGCCATGCCGCCGCCGCCTCGGGCATGAGCCGGGTGGCTTGCGCGAAGGCGGCCTCGGCCTCCTGCGCGCGGCCCTCGCGCAGATGTGTCGCGCCCGCGGTGAGGGCTTGATCGAGCTCGGATGACGTCACGAGCGAACCAAGGCGGGACTGCCAGGCGAAGTCAATCGCATCCGCGCGACCCGGTTTCGAAACATGCCCGATATATCCTTCCATCAGCTCGTCGATTTTGACCTGTCCGGAGATGCGGCTTGGTGAACCATGTGCCGTCTGCCCCTGACAGATCGGGGATATGAATTTGATCTTCTTGCTTCTCGCCACCCTCGCATCGTCGCCCACGCTCGGCATGGATGCAGGCAAATGCCGAACGTCCGAAACCGGGCCGGCCTTCCTCGTCGATGTGAGCGGGCTCAGGGATCGCGCCGGCCATCTTAAGCTGGAGCTCTATCCCGCGAATGACGGCGATTTCCTGGCGGACGACAATGTGCTGGTGGCGGCGGGCAAAGCCTTCGCCCGCGTCGATGTGGCGACGCCGGCCGATGGGCCGGTCCAACTCTGCATCCGCGCGCCCGCGCCCGGCCGCTATGCGCTTTCTTTGCTGCATGACCGCAATGGCGACCGCAGGTTCGAGGCGTCGAGCGACGGGGTCGGCTTTTCCGCCAATCCCAGGCTGGGTTGGTCAAAGCCGGCCGCGAAGACGGTCGCGGTCGATGTCGGCGACGCGCCGAAGCGGATCACGATCGTGATGAATTACCGCCACGGCCTCGGTATGCGGCCCGAGCGCTAATCGCCGCTCGCTTGCGGCGCGCCGCGCTTGCGTTAAGCCAAGGGGGTGGGGACGAGTCGTTATGCGGCTTTCATAAGCTATAGCCACGCCGATCAAGCGGTCGCGCGTTGGCTGCACCGCGCGATCGAAACCTATCGCCTGCCCAAGGCGCTGATCGGAACGGATTCTCCGTTCGGGCCGGTGCCGCGCCGGCTGCCCCCCGTCTTCCGCGACCGCGACGAATTGCCAGCGAGCGGCGATCTCGGCAGCGAATTGCGTGGCGCGCTCTCGGAGTCGCGCTTCCAGATCGTGTTGTGCAGCCCGCGCGCCGCCCAGTCGAAATGGGTCAATGAAGAGATATTGAGCTTCAAACGCGTGCACGGCGAAAACCGCACGCTCGCGCTCATCACGGGGGGCGAGCCCTATGCCGGCGGCGACGAGGAATGCTTCCCGCCCGCCTTGCGCTTCAAGCTCGCGCCCGACGGCAGCCTGTCCGACACGCCGGCCGAGCCGATCGCCGCCGACATCCGCCCGGGCAAGGACGGCCGCCGCCTAGCCTTGCTCAAGCTGGTCGCGGGCATCACCGGCCTCAAGCTCGACGCGCTCGCCCGGCGCGATGCGGCGCGGCGGCAGCGGCGGCTTGTCTATCTCACGGCGGCGTCGCTGGCGGTGGCGGTGCTGACGATCGGACTCGCCATCTACGCCGAGAGTCAGCGGCGCGTGGCGGAGCATCAGCGGCGGCTCGCCGACAAGAGCCTTCAGTTCCTGATCGATACCTTCGCCATCGCCAATCCCGCGACCGAAAACCCGCGCACCATCACCGCGCTCACCATCCTCGACCGCGTTAGCAAACGCGCGGGTAGCGAGTTGAAGGACGAACCCGCGGTGAGCGCGCGGCTGCTGCAAACGACGGGAGAGATTTACCTCAATCTTGGGCTGCCGAAGGAATCCGAACGCGACCTGCGTGCCTCGCTGGCGTTGGAGCCGGCGAAGAGCGAGGGCAGGGCGCGTACCCTGATACGCCTGGCAATACTTGCCTACCGCCGGGGCGACGCCAAAAGCAGTGCGGGATTCATCGATGCAGCCCAGCAATCCTATGACGAGAACGCAGCTTATGCTCCAGCGCTCGATGCCTGGATATTGGAGCGTCGCGGTATGGTTTCCATGCTGTCGGGGCACTACTTAACCGCTGCAGAGCAGCTCGATCAGGCTGCAACAAGCTATAGCAAACTGAGTGGTGACTACCGGCAAGAGTTGGGCAGAGCGTGGCTCACCCAAGGGCGGGCGCTTGTACTCGCAAAGAAGTTCGCTCCGGCTAACGTTCTGTTCGCAAAGGGGGCAGAGCTTTATACTGCCAAGTTCGGCGCGAACCATGTGCTGACTGCGAATGCGATTCAGAACCAAGCCTCGGGATATTTTGAGGCGGGCCGTTTTCCGGAAGCGGAACGGAGTGCGGCAAGGGCGATTGGCATCTATCAGCGGGTGCTTGAGGGCGACCATCCGACTATTGCTGCGTCACAATTGCTGCTCGGGCGAATTCGTACCTCGCAAGGCGACTTTGCAGAGGCGATCGTGAGCTTCGACAAGGCGCGTGGAATCTACGAACGCATTTACGGGCCGCGCAACGTGGCGGTCGGCGATGTCGATTTTTACGCCGCCGAAGCGGAAGCCAAACGAAAAGACACAGATGCGGCCTTGCGCCTGCTTGCGCAAACCAAGGCGATTTACGATGCGAGCTACGGTCCTGACGATCCAGATCAGGTCGAACTGCTGATTGCCCGCGCGAAGGTGCTCAGGGGGGCGGGGCGGCTGGACGAAGCGCGCCGTGATTGCACGGCCGGGCTGGCATTGCAGACGAAGCTCGATCCGCACGATCCGGAACTTGGTGCGACACGTCAAGCGTGTGCCGCGATGGGCGCAGCCAAATCTGGCAACTAAGATAAGGCGGATTTCCGGAGGGTATTAGCTGGAGCTTCGTGGGTTCTTCGCCCGCATGAAACATCAAACCGAGCAAAAAAGGAGTTGATCGCCGACCCTGCCGCGACCTTTCATTTCGTATCCGATTCGTTTATTCCGGCTCCTTACCTTGGGGGGAAGGGACATGCTCAAAGTTCATGCGGTTGAGAACCGTGCGCGTGCGCCACGGGTCCGCTTCCGCTCATGGCTCTTTGGCGCCGCCGGCCTGCTGATCGCCTCCGGCGCGCACGCCACCGTGACCGAGACATTGTCGACCTCCAGCACCTACAGCCTGTACGACCACGGAAGTATCGATACGGGCAATATCGCGGGAGACAGCGCTCATCTGTTCGTGGATGGCACCGTGCCGGGCCAGCCGACGAGCATAAAGCTCGATTATGATTCCACCATCGCGCCGGACGGCAGCTTCGATTTCTTGCACAATCTCACCTGCGTCGGCACCTGCTCGATCAGTGTGAATACGCTCGTCACCGACGTGATCACCAACGACAGCGATCAGGCGGTGACGATGCGGCTCGATACGCATATCTCTGCCGGCCATATCGGATTTCAGGGAGATACGGGCGGGGATCTCGCAGGCTTCTCGTTCCAGGTCGCGCAGACCGACCGAGACGCCGATGGGAACGCGCTCGGCACCAGCCTGCTCTACTTCGCCGGCGGCGGGATCGATGCGTTCGGTGGCGAGGAATCGGCCGTGCCCGGCAATTTCAACGGGCCATTTGCCGGACTGACCAGTTACGTGAACGGAAATGAGAGCGCCTATGATTGGGGCGAAACCAACCTCAACATGCTGGTCACCATCGCGGCGGGCGGAAGCGCGACTATCGTGTTCAACACGCAGAGCTTCGCCAATTCCTATGGGACGTGCGACAGCATCGACGCCTGCGACGGAGTACAGATCGCCTTTGGCGATCCGCGCAACAACGGCGGCATTGACCCCAATCTTACCGGGCGATCGTCGCTGTTCGATTCATCCGGCAGCCCCGCCGGCATTTCGGTGATCGGGCGGCAGTTCGACGCGGATTCGAACTATCTGCATCTGGTCGACGCGGACGCACCGCTGCCGCCGCCGGGGCAGACCTTCCGCGCGCCGCTCTACGCTCCCGGCTCCTTCGCGACGGCCGGCGTGCCCGAGCCCGCGAGTTGGGCGATGATGATCATGGGCTTCGGCATGACCGGTGCAACCATGCGCCGCCGGACCCGCTCGACACATTTCGCCTGACGCCTTAATCGAACCGCATGGCTGACCTCAGATCCGGCGCGATGCATCCGCCGCGCCCGGAACTCGCGCTCAAGCTCGGTATCACCGGCCACCGTGCGCTCGGCACGGACGGGAGAGCGGCGCTGGTTGCCGCGCTCGATGACCTGTTCGCGCGCATTGCCGACAAGGTCGCGGCGATCGGCCAGGCCCATGCCGATCTGTTCGGCGATTGCGCACCCGTGCTGACCCTGGTGTCGCCGCTGGCGGAGGGCGCGGACCAGATCGCGGCGGCGGTCGCGCTGGGTCGCGGCTTCACGCTGCACGCGCTGCTGCCGTTTGCGCGTGACACCTATGCCGAGGACTTCAAGGGCGCCGCGCTCGCGCGGTTCGAGGCGTTGCTGGCGCGCGCCGAGGCGGTGTGGGCGTTGCCGGCGCCGCGCAGCCTGGGCACGCGCGGCTATGTGCTGGCGGGCGAGGCGACGGTCGCGCAGAGCGATATCCTGATCGCCGCATGGGACGGCGAGGAAGCGCGCGGTCCGGGCGGCACCGCCGAGGTGGTCGATATCGCTGTGCGCCGGGGCGTCCCCGTCATCCACCTGCCGACAGGATCGGCCGATGCGCCGACGATCTTGTGGGCCGGTTTCGAGGATGTCGCGCCGGAACTGCTGCGCAGCGACGACGCGCCGCGCCGCCCGCTCGACAGAGCGGCGTTGGAGGAAGTACTCGACGCGCTGCTCGCGCCGCCCGATGCGATGCCCGAACTGACCCTCTTCCTGGCCGAGCATGAACGGCGCGTGCGATCCCGCCCCGAATGGGCGCTGCTACTGGCGACGGTCGGCGTCCAGCCGATCCGCCGCGCCAGCTTCCGCGCGGCCGGCTATGCCGAGACGGCGCGGCTCGATTGGGAAACCTATCATCAGGGCGTCGCCGATGCATGCGGCCCGGCGGCGCGCATGGAGGTGCTGGAATCGGCCTTTGCCTGGGCCGACGGGCTGGCCCAGCATTATGCCAATGTCTTCCGCAGCGGCGTTGTCCTCAATTTCGCGGGCGCGGCGCTGGCGGTTCTGCTGTCGCTGGCGGCGTCGTTGCTGCCGGGCGAGAAACTGGAATTGCTGGTCGCCGAACTGCTGATCATCGCCGCCGTGGTGGCCAACACGGCGCACGGCACCAAGCGGCAATGGCACCGGCGTTGGCTCGATTATCGCTTCCTCGCCGAACAGCTCCGCCCGCTGCGCAGCCTCAAACTGCTCGGCGCCGCCAGTGCGGCGGTGCGGTCGAGCGGGGCGTCGCGTCGTTGGACCGACTGGTACGCGCAGGCGCTGTGGCGGTCGCTCGGCGCGCCGCCGACGCTGGCGGGGCCGGACGCGCTCGGCCGGCTGGCGCGCCATATCGCCGCGCACGAGCTGGATGGGCAGGTCGGTTATCATCGCGCCTCAGCACACCGGATGCATGTGCTCGATCACCGGCTCCATCAGATCGGTCTGACCCTGTTCGCAATGACGATCCTGATCGGCCTCGGCACGCTCGGCGGCCTGTTGTTCGCGCATGAACTGACCAAGCAGATCGCGCCGGTCCTGGGGATGCTGTCGGCGGCGTTGCCGACACTGGGTGCGGCGATCTTCGGGATACGCGGCGCGGGCGATTTCGCGGGCACCGCCGGACGTTCCGCCGAGACGGCCCGGCGGCTCGCGCATGCCGCCAGTCTGCTGCGGCGCGACCCGATCGATCATAAGGCAGCGGTGCGCGCGAGCGAGGAAGCCGCCTCGATCATGCTCGCGGATCTGGGCGAGTGGCGCTCCACCTACACCCACCGCAAGCTCGCGATTCCTTCCTGAGTGGCGCGATCGTCGTCGGACAAAAGCTGAATCTTCGGCTTGACGCATGCCGATATCGGAATATGATAGCACCCATGGCACGAGCGGCGACGACATCGGACGTTTTCAACGCGATCGCCGAGCCGCGGCGCCGGGATATCCTGGTACTGCTGCGGGCGGGTGAGCGGCCGGTTACCGAGTTGGCCCAGAAGCTGGGAATGACCCAGCCGGGGGCGTCCAAACATCTGCGGGTGCTCCGGCAGGTCGGGCTCGTACGGGACCGCAAGGCAGGCAAGCAGCGCGTGTACGGCCTCGAGGCCCGCGAGCTGCGCGCGGTCCACGAGTGGATCGGCGGGTTCGAGGGGTTCTGGAACGAGAGTTTCGATCGGCTGGACGCGTACGTGCAGGACCTCAAGCAGGCAAGGCAGGAGGAGTGACCGATGGCAGCGAAAGGACACGACGCACTGGCGCAGTCAGGGACGGCCGACCGCGAGATCGTGATCTCCCGGCTCATCAATGCCCCACGGGAGCTGGTGTTCGAGGCGTTCACCGAAGTCCGGCACCTGTCGCGATGGTGGGGTCCGGAGGGGTTCACCACCACCACGCGGGCGTTCGAGTTCCGCGCCGGCGGGGAGTGGGTCTTCGTGATGCACGGACCGGACGGGACGGACTACCAGGAGTGGATCTCCTGGACCGAGATCGCCCCGTCGGAGCGGATCGCGCTGCTGCACGGTGAGGCTCGCGGCGACCCGAACGCCTTTGAGTCGGTCCTGACGTTCGAGCCCGACGGTGCGGCGACCAGAATCGAGATGCGTACGGTATTCCCTACCAAGGAACTGCGCGACGAGGTGGTCGAGAAGTACCACGCGATCGAGGGCGGCCAGCAGACCTTGAGCAAGCTGGCTGCCTACGTCACCGAGATCGTTCGGAAGGGAGTGGCAGCCTGATGGCCGGGAAGGTGTTCTTCAGCGTGTCGATGTCGCTCGATGGGTTCATGGCGCCGGAGGCCGTACCCGTCGAAGACGTCTTCTCGCCCGAAGGTCAGAACGACCCGAGGGTCCAGCGCTGGATGATGAAATGGTCGGAGCTGCAGGCGTGGGCCTTCCCGCAGCGGTTCTTCCGGGAGAACCTCAAACTCGGCGAGGGTGGCGAGGAAGGACTCGACAACGACATCGCTCGGGCGACGCACGAACGCACCGGCGCGAGCGTCATGGGCAAGCGCCTGTTCGACGCCGGCGAGCTGGCATGGCCGGAGGAGGCACCGTTCCACACACCGGTGTTCGTCGTCACCCACACCAGGCGCGAGCCGTGGGAGCGGCCGGGCGGGACCATCTTCCATTTCGTCAACGACGGCATCGAGGCCGCGCTCGACCGGGCCCGCGAGGCCGCCGGCGACCGCGACGTCCGCATCGCGGGCGGCGCCGAGACGATCCTGGAATATTTGAACGCCGGCCTGATCGACGAGTTCTCGATCGCGCTGTCGCCCGTGCTCTTCGGCTCCGGAATCCGCCTGTTCGAGGGCGTGGACGCGGGCCGCGTGGCCCTGGTGCCGATCCGCGCGGAGCCGACGCAGTGGGCGACCCACCTGACCTACGCAGTTCGGGAGCGGTAACCACCTGGGCCCTCGGCGCTCCCCCGCCGAGGTCGGCAGCATGGCGAGCCTCGATGCTCTGAGCGTCAGTTTTATCGCGAAGTGGCGCGCCCGGCAGGATTCGAACCTGCGACCACAGGCTTAGAAGGCATGTGCTCTATCCAGCTGAGCTACGGGCGCCCGTGAAAGGCGTTAGCGTGGATTGCGTCGCCACGGAACCGGGATAGTCTGCTTCACAGTGTCCAGACGGAATGCTGGATCACGACCCGATAGCCGTCCGGGTCCTCGAAGGTCTGACCATACTTGTCCCAATATGGGTTGAAGGCAGGGACGGGATCGAAACCCGCATCCCGCATCCGCGCGACGGCCGCCGCCCATTCCGTATCGTCGGGAATGTAGAAAACCAGGAGACTGTCCTCCGTCGGGGCTTTCCCGGCAGTGTGCCCATAAGCGCGCGTGAATTCGAAATGATAGGACGCACCCTCCCGCCCAAGCATGACACCATCGAAGCCGTTGTGATTTTCGAACCGATAGAGAAGATTCAGCCCTAAACCATCGCGATAAAAAGGAAGAAGCGCTTCGAGATTGTCGCTTGGTCGGGCGACGCGCAGCGTGGGTATCGAGTTCATGGCTTCGTCACGCCTTGGCCTTCGCTGCCAGGATTTGGGCAAGCGGGTTGGGCTCAGGCTCCGCGATCTTCTTTAAATGGTTCACGTCGCGGTGGTTGAAAGGTTCGGTCCGCCCATGGACGAGCAAGGTCGTCTCGGTGACGTAGCTCCAGCTTCCATCGGGATGGAAGGTCACGGTGATCTGGTAGGCATCGGTGCGGAAGGCATATTCCAGGAAAGCCGTCGAGCAGATGCCATATTCGGTTTCTCCGCGCGTCGCGCTGACCACCAGTTTCATGTCGTCGGGTGCCGCATGCCCCGACGCTATCGCGATCTGCCCTCGCGGGATGGCGAGTGTCTGCAGGACCAGCCCGGTTGCGGGTTCCCACAACCAATATCCGACCTGATCGTGGAAGGTGATCTCCTCCTCACGCGTGTTGATGTGGATATGATAGCGCAGCCCGTAGAAGAGCTGCGGCCCGTTGGCCTGCGGATCGATCGGCTGCATCTCGATACGCTCGATGAAGACCCGCCGTTCGGGGCCGTCCGCCTTGGGATTCAGATCGACCCCATGTTCGCCTTGCCAGGTGCCCGCGAGCCGCCGCAGCGGCCCGAGATTGGCCAGGGTGTCGGGATCGACGTCGGTCGGCTCGGTAAAGACGTCTTCCGGGAAGGCGGGCATGGGTTACTCCGGTAATGCGATTCCCCGACGAATGTGCCCGTAACGACCGCCCAAGGAAATGGCCGAACGTGGATTGCGCGAAAGCGCAAGCACGATAGTCTGGCGCTATGAACGGGGCAGGGGAAGGACGGCCGGTTGCGGTCGAGGCGGGGGCGCTTGCAGGGCGGCCCTTCCGCTATTTCGATTTCATGATGGCAGCGTTCGTCACCATCCTGTTGCTGTCCAACATCATCGGCGCGGGCAAGCGCGCGGTGATCGACCTGCCGTGGATCGGGCCGTGGCCGTTCGGGGCGGGCATATTGTTCTTTCCCGTCTCCTATGTCCTCGGCGACGTGCTGACCGAGGTCTATGGCTACGGCCGCGCACGGCGTTGCGTGTGGGCGGGCTTCGCGGCTTTGCTGTTCATGGTGTTCATGAGCATCGTCGTGGTGGCGTTGCCGCCTGATGCCGGCTGGACCGGGCAGGCTGCCTATGAAGCGGTGTTCGGCCAGGCATGGCGGATCGCGCTCGCTTCGCTCTGCGCGTTCTGGGCGGGCGAGTTCGCCAACAGCTTCGTATTGGCCAAGATGAAGATCATGACGCAGGGCCGCTGGCTGTGGACGCGCACGATCGGGTCCACGATCATCGGGGAGGGCGTCGACAGCCTGATCTTCTATCCGATGGCATTCCTCGGCGCGGTCGGCTGGACCACGCACGAAGTGCTGATCGTGCTCGGCACCCAGTGGGTGCTCAAGGTGTCGTGGGAGGTGATCCTGACGCCGGTCACTTATGCCGTCGTCGGATTCCTCAAGCGGCGCGAAGGCGTCGATGTATTTGACGAACAGACCGACTTCTCGCCGTTCCGCGCGCGCGTTTAGGCGACCGGCGGAGGCTGCTTCTCGACTTGAGGAATGTCCGGGTGGATCAACGCCCATTCGGGCGCTTCACTCGTCCAGATCGAGGCGATCGGCGAAACCGCGCTCGGTTCGTCGAGCGACCCGACCCGCGCGACGATAAACTCCGGGCGCGCCGCATTTTGCGCAAACAAAGGCGAACCACAGGTCGGGCAGAAGCCGCGGTTGATCGCGTTGCCGCTGTCGGCGGTCTTCTCATACCAGCGGACTTCGCCCTCGATCTCGAAATCGGCGCGGTGGAAGAAGGCGTTCACGCTGGAATTGCCGCCGGTCACGTGCTGGCAGATGCGGCACCAGCAGATGCGCGCCATCAGCGGTGGCTGCCTAGCCGAATAGCGTACGGCCCTGCACAGGCAGCCGCCGGTTACGGCCGGCGCGCTCAAGCGACAGCTTCGAGCAGGCCTTCGAACAGCTTGCGGCCGTCGCTGCCGCCATGTTCGGGGCCGATCATCCGTTCGGGATGCGGCATCATGCCGAGCACGTTGCCTGCCTGGTTGACGATGCCCGCGATGCCGCGGGCCGAACCGTTGACCTTCTCGGCATAGCGAAAGGCAACACGCCCTTCGCCCTCGATCCGGTCGAGCGTGGCGTCGTCGGCGGTGAAATTGCCATCATGGTGCGCGACAGGAATCGTGATCTCCTCACCCGCATTGTAGCGGCTGGTGAAGATCGACTGGCTGTTCTCGACCGTCAGCGCCACCCGGCGGCAGACGAAGGACAGGCCGGCATTGCGCATCAGCGCGCCGGGCAACAGACCTGCCTCGGTCAATATCTGGAAGCCGTTGCACACGCCCAGCACGGGTACGCCGCGTTCGGCCGCCGCGACCACCGCCTTCATTACCGGCGATCGCGCCGCCATCGCGCCGGAGCGGAGATAATCGCCGTAGGAGAAACCGCCGGGCACTGCGATCAGATCGCATCCCTCGGGAAGCTCGGTCTCACGGTGCCACAGCATGGTCGGCGCACGGCCCGTGACCGTTTCGATCGCCACCGCCAGATCCCGGTCGCAATTGGAGCCCGGAAACACGATCACCGCGGATTTCATGACCTTACCCCCGTTCGATGCGATAATTCTCGATCACCGTGTTGGCGAGCAGCTTGCGGCACATCGCCTCCAGGTCCGCGTCGGTGACGCCGTCGGCATGGTCGAGCTCGATATATTTGCCCTGACGGACATCCTCCACGCCCGAAAAGCCGAGGCCTTCGAGCGCGTGGTGGATGGCTTTGCCCTGCGGGTCGAGAACGCCAGTCTTGAGCGTCACGTAAATACGCGTCTTCATGGCTCAGTGCCCCTCTACGAGGGCACGCGCTTGGTCAAGTCGGTCGGCGTAATTATTCACGACTTTTGCCGTCCGCGCGGCATACAGGTTCGCATCGTCGAAGCGCCGATCCTCGATCGCCTCGCGCACGCCCGGCAATGTCTTGGCGCCGTAGCCGGTCAGGCGGCCCGGCGCGTAGATCATGTTCTTGTACCAGGGCCGGCCGGGCAGGCCGCGATCGTCGAGCAAGGTCTGGTCGATGTCGCGCAGCAGGCCGTTGAGCCTGGTGCGCTGCGCCGGGTCGAGCTTGCCGCCCTTGTCGGCATAAGCGGTGTCGAAGGCGTGTGCGGCCTTCTTGAGATGATCGACCGCATCGGCCAGCGCCGCCAGTTCGATATGTGGTGTCGGAGCCTCGGGTAAGGGCGCGCCGACGGACTTGAGCGGGTCGTCCGCCAGCCGGAAAGCGTCGTCCTTGCCCAAAGCCTCATATTTGCGGTCGGCATCGCGGCGCTTGTCGGCGAGCTTGGTCACTTCATCGAGATAGACCGCGACCGTGTCGGCGAAGTCGCCGAAGCGCATCGTCGGCGTATCGGCGTCGGCGATGCGCAGCACCACGCGGCCCGCGACCTTGGACAGAGCCGCGCCATATTTCAGGCCGGGATCGTCGAACGTCGTCATGTGGTGGAAGCTGTCGTAGAGCGAATGATAGACGCCGCCGCTATTGTCCTCGCCGCCGAAACCGAGGTCGAGCGCGGGCAATCCCAGGTGCTGCAGATAGGACGAATAATCCGACCCTGAGCCGAGCGCCGCGATCGGCAGATCGCCACCGCTTTCCGCCGCAGTCAGTTCGCGTTCGTCGGTTTTCTCGCCTTCATAAGCGCCGACGCGGATCCCGGCGCGGGCACGCTGAGCGACAGTGGCGCCGGTCTCGGGATCGGTGACGTCGGCCATCACCTGATTGACCAGATGCTGGAAATCGTGGCTGCCGCCGGCGTTGAGGAAGCCGCGGCCATTGCCGTCCGAATTGATGTAGATGAGCGCCTTGCGCTTCAGTTCGTCGGCATGCTGCTCGGCCCATTCGGTCGAGCCGAGCAAGGCCGGCTCCTCGCCGTCCCAGCTGGCATAGACGATCGTCCGCGCCGGCCGCCAACCCTGCTTCAACAGGCCTCCGATCGCCTTCATCTCGGACATCATCGCGACATTGCCGGAGAGCGGATCAGCC
>NZ_DATHFV010000103.1:0-12984 GCF_035317925.1 Sphingomonas sp. | reverse complement strand
CGACACGACATAGGCCTCGATGTCGAATTGCTGGTGGCCTTCGCGGCCCGCGAAGAAGAAGCGTTCGTTCGCGGGATCGGCCTCCTCAAAGCGGCGGGCGAAGGCGTCGTCGACTTCGTAGGACGCGCGCGCGATGCAGGGTCCTATCGCCGCCGTGATCCGGTCTCGCTGCGCGCCCAATTTCTCCATTGCCGCGATGGTCGCGTCGGTCACACCATGAAGCACGCCCTTCCAGCCGGCATGCGCCGCGCCGATTACGTTTGCCGTCGAGTCGGCAAGCAGCACTGGCACGCAATCGGCGGTGAGAATGCCGAGTAGCAGGCCGGGCCGATCGGTGACGAGCGCATCGACATGCGGGCGGGCATCGTCGGGAAATGGTTCGGTCACAATCACGGCCTCGGCCGAATGGACCTGATGCACCGTCACCAAAGCCGCGCCGGGCAGCACGGCTTCGACCGCGCGGCGGCGATTTTCGTGGATCGCTTCGCGATCGTCGGTCGAGCCCAGACCGACATTCAATCCCGCGAGAATGCCGGTCGAAACGCCGCCGGCCCGGCCGAGAAATCCGTGCGGGACGCCATCGAGGGCGCGGGCGCGGTAGGGGGTGATTGCGGTCACTTTTTCTCCGTCATCCCAGCAAAGGCTGGGATCCATGTCTCTCGCCACAAGAGCGGCATCTGAGGTTGAGAGAGACATAGGCCCCAGCCTGCGCTGGGGCGACGGGAATTTCAAAAGCCGCCGGGCTCGGGCCAGCGCTTGCCGGTGACCGCCATCACCTTGAACAATTCGCCCATCTCGTCGGGGTGGGTCAGGCGGCGATAGGCCTCGCCGATTTCCTCCGAGCGGCGCGGGGCGTTGCGGGCAAGAATGGCGGCACGGTCGGACAGGCCGAGCGAGACCAGCCATTGCCCCTGCTCGACCGGCCCCGCGACATGCGTGCCCGCCGCGCGCGCCGATCCTGCGAGCGCAGAGAAATCGACATGCGCGGTGAGGTCGCTCGTGCCCGGGCGCGCGAACGGATCGGCATAAGCATGAGCGTGGACCGCCTGCAGCGTATCGCCATGCGCGCCGCCATAATGGCCGTAATCGATCACCAGCATCACGCCGCCCTGGCTGTGCAGCCGCCGCGCGATCGCGCGCGCCAGCCGCCGCGCCATCGGGCAGCTTTCGATGATCCCGCCGGGATCGGTGTGACGCAGATGGAGCGGCACCTCGCCATATTTGGGCGGATCGCCGGGCACGGCTTCGAACCCGTCCATGCCGTTGCGGACGACGCGCTCGCGCCAGCCGGCGAAGGTGTTGATCAGCTGATGCACCGGCAAAGCGTCGAAGAATTCGTTGGCGACGATCAGCAAGGGCCGGTCGGTCGGCAAGGTCTGGATCGTGTCGTGCCAGATCGCGGTCGGATGCAGATCAGCCTGCTTTTCGCGCAGCAGCGGGCTGGTCTCGATGAAATGGAGTTCGGGCTCCCACCCGACCACCTTCATCGCGCGCAGCATATCTTCGGCGAGCGTGCCACGGCCCGGCCCAAGCTCGACCAATACCGCATTCGCCGGACGGCCCGCGCGCTGCCACACGTCGGCGAGCGCAAGGCCGACGATCTCGCCGAACATCTGGCTGACTTCGGGCGCGGTGATGAAATCGCCCGCCGCGCCGATCGCGTCGCGCGTCGCATAATAATGGCTGTTGGCGGCGCCCATGAAGCGCTCGATCGAGACCGGCCCTTCGTCCTCGATCAGCTGCGCGAGCTCGCGCGATATGTCAGGCGGCGCTGGCACTATTGGTCGATCCCACGCGTCTGCGGCCGGCGGTCAGTATGAACCACAGGCCGACGAAGACCATCGGCGCGGACAGGGTTTGTCCCATCGAAAGCCCCCACGGCAGGATGCCCAATTGGGCGTCCGGCTCGCGGAAAAATTCGACGAAGAAACGTGATGCGCCATATCCGACAAGGAATACGCCCAAAAGCAGGCCGGGTTTATAGCGCGCGTCGGTCCGCCAGAAGAGCCACGCCAGCACCGCGAACAGCAAAAGGCCCTCCAGCCCGGCTTCGTAGAGCTGGCTGGGATGGCGTGCGGGCTCCGGCAATCCGGCGTCGACCGTATGCGGGAAGATGATGCCCCAAGGCGCGTCGGTCGGCCGGCCCCACAATTCGCCGTTCACGAAATTGGCGAGACGGCCGAAGAACAGACCGAACGGGCCGCAGCAGGCGACATAATCGACGAAGCGCAGCATCGAGAGCCCGTTGCGCCGCGCCAGCCACCAGATCGCGACGACCACGCCCAGGGCGCCGCCGTGGAACGACATGCCGCCGTCCCATAATCTGAAGGCCTGCCACGGCTCCTTCAGCATCCACGGATCATAGAACAGCACATAGGCGATGCGCCCGCCGAGGATGATGCCGAGCGTCGCGTAGAAGACGAAATCGTCGGCATGACGCCGCGCCATCGGCGCGCCCGGCTGATCGATCAATTTGGTCAGATACCACCAGCCGATCAGGATGCCGGCCATGTAGGCGATGCCGTACCAGCGGATCGGAAAGGGCCCAAGATTGAACCAGACCGGCGACAGATGCAGGTCAGTATAGGACAGATGCCCCGCAGCTGCGGCGGCCAGGATGACGAGGCTCATGGCCGCGCTCTAGCTCAGCACGAAGGCACCGGCAAACGCGCTTGACCGCCGCCGGGGGATCGCCTCTGTTCCGGTCATGAAATGACGAAGGATATCCGATGCTTTCTCCGCGCGCCCGGCTGCTTGTCGCCGCCGCCTTGCTCACGACCTTTCCGACCATGACGATCGCCGCCGATCCGGCCCTTGCCAACGATCCGTATCTCTGGCTCGAACAGGTCTCCTCACCTGAATCGCTCGCCTGGATCGGGACCGAAAACAAGCGCACGCTCGGCGTGCTGGAAAGCGATCCGCGCTTCGCCGGGCTTTATGCGGACGCGCTCAAGATCGCCGAGGCGACCGATCGCATTCCGATGCCGAACCAGATCGGCGGGCAGATCGTCAATTTCTGGCAGGACGCCGATCACGTCCACGGCATCTGGCGGGCGACCAGTCCGGCCAGCTACCTGACCGCGCATCCGCAATGGCGCACGTTGATCGATCTCGACGCGCTCAGCGCGGCGGACAAGATTGGCTGGGTGTGGAAGGGCGCCAATTGCGAATCCGTCGCCGAACGTTTGTGTCTGGTCGCCTTGTCGAACGGCGGCGAGGACGCGACCACCTTGCGCGAATATGATCTCGCCACCGGCCAGTTCGTCGCGGGCGGTTTCAATCTGCCGACGTCGAAGCAGGACGTGAGTTGGGAAACGCCCGACAGCATCCTCGTCTCGCGCGACTGGGGGCCCGGCACAACGACGACGTCGGGCTATGCTTTTGTCGTCAAGCGGCTGAAGCGCGGCCAGACGCTCGACCAGGCGACCGAAATCTATCGCGGCAAGCCGACCGATGTCGGCGTTAGCTCGGCGGTGATGGTCGACGGACAGGGCAACCGGCTGACGCTCATCATCCGCGGCACCACCACGTTCGAGAGCGAACTCTATGCGGTCGGGCCGAATGGAACGACCAGGCTCGATTTGCCGACCAAGCAGGGCATCATCGGGCTGGTCGCGAACCGACTGGTGTTGCTGATCAATCAGGATTGGGGAGGCTTCAAGGCGGGCTCGCTGGTCGCGGTGCGGATCGCCGGCGGCAAGGTCGCGGGCAAGGAATTGCTGTTCGCACCCGGGCCGCGCCAGTCGGTCGAAAATGCGACCGTGACGCGCGATCATGTGCTCGCCGCGATCTACGATAATGTGCGCGGCCGCGCCTGGACCTTCACGCCGGGCGCCAAGGGCTGGAGCGCCAAGCACGTCGCCTTGCCGGACAATGCCTCGGTCGATCTCGGCAGCAGCGATCGGCTCACCAACGAAGCGTGGCTGACGGTGCAGAGCTTCACCGTGCCGAGCACCTTGTGGCGGGTCGATGGCGCAACCGCCACCGCGCAGCAGATCAAAAGCATGCCCGCGCGCTACGACGCGGCGAATCTCGTCACCGAACAGTTCGAGGCAACGTCGAGCGACGGCACCAAGGTGCCCTATTTCGTCGTCCATCGCCGCGACATCAAACTCGACGGCAGCACGCCGACCCTGCTCAATGCCTATGGCGGCTTCCAGGTCTCCGAGACGCCCACCTACCAAGGCACGCGCGGCAAGCTGTGGCTGGAGAAAGGCGGTGCCTATGCGCTCGCCAATATCCGCGGCGGCGGCGAGTTCGGCCCGGCCTGGCACGAGGCAGGCCTCAAGACCAAGCGCCAGATCATCTATGACGATTTCGCCGCGGTCGGACAGGATCTGATCAAGCGCGGCATCACCAGCCCACGTCGGCTCGGCATCTATGGCGGCTCCAATGGCGGCCTGCTGATGGGGGTCGAGATGACGCAGCGGCCGGACCTGTGGCATGCGGTCGCGATCGAGGTGCCGTTGCTCGACATGCTGCGCTACGAACAATTGTCGGCGGGATCGTCGTGGGTCGGCGAATATGGCAGCATGAGCGTGCCCGCCGAGCGTGCCTTCTGGGAAAAGACATCGCCCTATCAGGCGCTGCGCAAAGGCGCCGAATATCCCGAGCCCTTCATCTGGACGACGACGCGCGACGACCGCGTCGGCCCGGTCCAGGCGCGCAAGTTCGCGGCGCGGATGAAGGAATATGGCCTGCCCTATCTCTATTGGGAGAATACCGAGGGCGGCCATGCAGCCGGCGCCAACCTCAAGCAGGCGGCGCGCGCGGTCGCGCTGGAGCTGACCTATTTCACGCGCAAGCTGATGGACCCGGCCGATCCGCCGGTGACGCCGATCGACAAATGACCCCGTTCAACAGGCGGCTGGCCCAGAAATGGCAGCAGTCAAATAAGTGCGGTTTTGCCCGTTTCCCCGCCGTGATAAGCAACGCGCGGGGAAACGGGGGAACAGGATATGGCGACCGCGACTTTGCCGAACGACGATGTGCTGGTCGAGCCGACGCCCAAGGGGCTGACGCGCGCCGGCGCGCACCGGCTCGACGCGATCGACATGCTGCGCGGGCTGGTGATCGCGATCATGGTGCTCGACCATACGCGTGACTTTTTCCATTTTTACGCGCTGCGGCTCGATCCGACCGATCCGGCGAAGACCTGGCCGTTGCTGTTCGCGACACGGTGGGTGACGCATCTGTGCGCGGCGACCTTCGTCTTCCTCGCCGGCGTGTCGATCTATTTCCAGAAAGCCAACGGCAAGACCGATCTGACATCGTTCCTGCTCAAGCGGGGATTCTGGCTGATCTTCCTCGAAATGACCGTGATCAGCTTCGGCTTCAATTTCGGCGAGCCTTTCCTGTTCCTGCAGGTGATCTGGGCGATCGGCGCGAGCATGGTCTGCATGAGCCTGATCTCGAAGTTGCCCGCACGCTGGGTGCTCGGGCTCGGGCTGGCAATCCTGTTGCTCTATCCACTTGCGGCGACAGCAGGGGGCGTCGGTGCGAACCGGGTATCGGCGGGGGTGGCTCCCACCGACGTGCTGGCCATCTTCCGCACGCTGGCGCTTTCGCCAGGCATGATCGGCACGCACGTTTTGGCTTTTTATGCGTTCGTGCCGTGGCTTTCGGTGATGTGCCTCGGCTTCGGGCTTGGGCCGATCTACCGCCTCGATCGGGCCGAGCGCACCAAGCGGCTATTGCCGATCGCGATCGGCCTGCTGCTGGCGTTCGTGCTGCTGCGCCTGCTGGATTCCTTCGGCGATCCCGCACCGTGGAGCTATCAGGCGACGCCGGTACGCACCTTCATGTCCTTCATGAACGTGTCCAAATATCCGCCTTCGGCCGATTATGCGTTCGCGACGCTCGGCGTCTCTCTCCTGTTGTTCCTGATGCTGGAGAAACTGCGTGGTCCGTTCGCGCGTGTGCTGCTCGCGTTCGGCCGTACACCGCTCTTCACCTACATCTGCCACATCTACATTCTGCACAGTTTGATGCTGGTAGCGGTGCTGGCGCTGGGCTTCCCGTTCGGCACCGCAACCGACACCGTGCTTTCGAGCAAGGTGCTGGACAACAATTGGGGCTTCGGCCTGCCGGTGGTCTATGCGGTCTGGCTGCTCGTCCTGGTCCTGCTGGTGCCGCTGTCGATGTGGTTCTCCGCCCTCAAGGCGCGGCGGCGCGACTGGTGGCTGAGCTACCTGTAGGCCCCTCTCCCGCGAAGGCGGGAGAAGGTTTTAAACAGCAGGTGACGCATCGCCATGACCGCCGTATCAGACTGGCATGGCGGCTGAAGCGACGAAGACGGGCGTGGATCGGCGGACCCTGCTGATCGGCGGCGGGGTCGGCGTCGGCCTGCTGCTCGGGTGGGAATTCTGGCCGCGCGAATTTGCGCCCAATGTCGCCGCTGCGCCCGGTGAAACGGTGCTCAATGCGTTCCTGAAGATCGATACCGCCGGGCGCGTCACCGCGATCGTGCCGCAGGCGGAAATGGGCCAGGGCATCTGGACCGCGTTGGCGCAGGCGCTGGCCGACGAGCTTGGCGCGGACTGGCGCCAGGTCGCGGTCGAGCCCGCGCCGATCAATCCGCTCTATGCCAACCGCCTGATCGCGGGCGATTATGGCGAGGCGCATGTGCCCCATTTCCTGCGCGGCGTCGGCATCTGGTCGGCGCAGCGCTGGGCGACGCGCCACGCCTTGATGGTCACCGCCGGATCGACCTCGGTCCGCGCGTTCGAACAGCCGTTCCGCGAGGCCGGCGCGTTCGCGCGTGCCTTATTATGCATGGCGGCGGGCAAAAGGCTCGGCGCCGACTGGCAGGCATGCGATATCGAAGCGGGCTTCGTCGTGCGCGGCGACGATCGCTTCCGCTTCGGCGAGCTGGCGGCGGAAGCGGCGCGCTTCAGCCCGCCCAAGCAAGCGCCGCTACGCAAACCGGGCGAAGGCAATATCTCGGGCAAGTCGATGCCCCGGCTCGATCTGCCGTCCAAGATCGACGGCACCGCCCGCTTCGCCGGCGACGTGCGGCTGCCGAACATGCTCTATGCGAGCGTGCGCCACGGGCCGCTCGGCAATACCAAATTGGTACCGCAGGTGATGACGGCGGCCGATCAGGTGTGGGGCGTGAGCGGCGTGATCCGCGGTCCCGACTGGGTCGCCGCGGTCGCCAACAATTGGTGGGCGGCGGAACGCGCGCTCGACAAGATCCAGCCCCGCTTCGAGACGGTCGGCGCGCTGCCCGATAGCGCGCACGTGGCGCAGGCGCTCGACGCGGCGCTGGCGGACAAGGCCAAGTCGATCGTCACGATCGGCAAGCCCGACCCGATCCTGTCCGGGCCCGGCCTGATCGAAGCCACGTATGAGGTGCCGCTGCAGGCGCACGCGACGATCGAACCGCTCGTGGCGACCGCGCGAATGCAGGGCGATCAGCTCGAAATCTGGATGCCGACCCAGGCGCCCGGCCTCGCCCGCGCCGCGGTCCAGGCCGCGACCGGAATTCCTTATGTCATCATCTACCCGACCCTGATCGGCGGCGGCTTCGGCCGAAAGCTGGAGAATGACGCCGCGATCCAGGCGGCCACACTCGCGCTTCAGGCCAAGCGTCCGGTCCAGCTGATGTGGAGCCGCGGCGAGGAAATGCGGCGCGGCCGCCATGGCCCGCCCGCCAAGGCGCATCTGACCGCACGGCTGAGCGCGCAGGGCCAGATCTCCGCGTGGCGCGTGCGGATCGCGGCGCCCGCCAATGCCGGCGAGGCGATAGGACGGCTGGTGGGATCGCATGGCAGCACGGGCGCGGAAGCGGCGGCGGTCGACGGCGCGCTGCCGCCTTACGCGATTCCCGCGCTTACGATCGAGCATGCGCCCGCTGACATTGGGATCGAAACCGGCGTGTGGCGGTCTGCCGCGCATGCCTACACCGGCTTCTTCACCGAAAGCTTCGTCGACGAGCTGGCGGCGGTCGCGGGGCAGGATGCGCTCGCCTTCCGCATCGGCCTGCTCGCGCAAAATCCGCGGCTCGCGCGCTGCCTCAGCCATGCCGCCGCCACCGGCGGCTGGAGCGGCGAAGCGCAATCGGGCGAGGGCCTCGCCTGCCATTCGGCCTTCGGCAGCCATATCGCGCTGTATGTCGAGGCGTCGAACGAGGGCGGCCAGATCAAGGTATCGCGCATGGCCGCGGCGGTCGATGCCGGGCGGCTGATCAATCCCGATATCGTCCGCCAGCAGATCGAGAGCGGGCTGATCTGGGGGCTCGCCGCGGCGCTCGGCGATCGCATGACCTTCAGCCACGGTCTGCCTGACCAGGCCAATTTCGACGCGCTCGCTCTGCCCCGGCTCAAGGACATGCCGGAGATTGATGTCGAGCTGATCGGCTCGAACGAGGCGCCGGGCGGTGTCGCCGAACTGGCGGTGCCGGTCGCGGCGCCCGCCATCGCCAATGCGATCTTCTCGGCGACGGGCAAGCGCCTGCGCAGCCTGCCGCTCAGCCTGGCATGACGCCGCCGCCGGATCATCCGCCGATCCCCGCGCCCAGGATCGGCGTGCTGATCGTCAACCTCGGCACGCCCGACGCGGCCGAGGCCGGGGCGGTGCGGCGCTATCTCGCCGAATTCCTGTCCGACCGGCGCGTGATCGAGATCCCGCCGATCCTGTGGCAACCGATATTGCGCGGCATCATCCTGCGCACGCGGCCGAAGCAATCGGCGCATGCCTACGCCCAGGTCTGGCGCGAGGACGGATCGCCGCTCGCCGCGATCACCGCGCAACAGGCGGACGCCTTGCGCAGCCTGTTCGGCGACGGCGTGATGGTCGAGCACGCGATGCGCTATGGCCGCCCCGCGATCGCCGACAAGCTCGCGGCGATGAAGGCCGCGGGGTGCGAGCGCATCCTGATCGCGCCGCTCTATCCGCAATATTGCGCGGCCACGACCGCGACCGCGAACGATGCTGCCTTCGCCGCGCTCGCCGCCATGCGCTGGCAGCCGGCGATCCGCACCTTGCCGCCTTATTACGATGACCCGGCCTATATCGTCGCGTTGAAGGCAAGCGTGGAGGCGTCGCTCAAAGCGCTGCCGTTCGAGCCGCAGGCGATCGTCGCCAGCTTCCACGGCATGCCGCGTCGCACGCTCGAACTGGGCGATCCCTATCATTGCCATTGCCAGAAGACCGCGCGCCTGCTGGGCGAGGCGCTCGGGCGGGATCTGAAGATCGCCTTCCAGTCGCGGTTCGGCCGCGCCAAATGGCTCGAACCCGCGACCGACACCACGCTCGCGGCGCTGCCGGGCAAGGGGATCACCAAGGTTGCTGTGGTCGCGCCGGGTTTCTCCGCCGACTGCCTCGAGACGCTGGAGGAATTGGCGATCCGTGGACGGCAGACATTCCTCGATGCGGGCGGAACCGACTTCGCCTATCTTCCCTGCCTCAACAATGATCGCCCCGGCATCGAAATGCTGCGCCTTTTGCTGCAGCGGGAACTTGCGGGCTGGCTGCCCGCTTCCTAGGCTAAAGACAGAAACCGAGGAGAGACTAGATGACGCGCGTTGCGATCGTGACCGGCGGAACCCGTGGCATCGGCGAGGCGATCAGCCTTGCGCTCAAGGAACAGGGCGTGACCGTCGCCGCCAATTATGCCGGCAATGACGAACGCGCGAAGCAATTCAGCGACCGCACCGGCATCAAGGCGTTCAAATGGGACGTGTCGAGCCACGAGGCGTGCGCAGCGGGCGTGTCGGCGGTCGAGCAGGCGTTGGGGCCGGTCGATATCGTCGTCAACAATGCAGGCATTACCCGCGACGGGACGTTGCTCAAGATGAGCTATGCCGACTGGAAAGAGGTGATCGACACCAATCTCGGCGGCTGCTTCAACATGGCCAAGGCGACCTTCAGCGGGATGAAAGACCGCAAATGGGGGCGGTTCGTGAACATCGGATCGATCAACGGCCAGGCCGGTCAGTACGGCCAGGTCAATTATGCCGCCGCCAAATCGGGCATCCACGGTTTCACCAAGGCGCTGGCGCAGGAAGGCGCGCGCTTCGGCATCACCGTCAACGCGATCGCGCCGGGCTATATCGACACCGACATGGTTGCCGCCGTACCGGCCGAAGTGCTCGCCAAGATCGTCGCCAAGATCCCGATCGGGCGTCTGGGCCAGGCGCACGAGATCGCGCGCGGTGTCGGCTTCCTGTGCTCGGACGACGGGGCGTTCATCACCGGATCGACGCTTTCGATCAACGGCGGGCAGCATATGTATTGAGGGCTAACGAGCTCTTTTCCGTCATGCCGATCTTGTTCCGGCATCCACCCATCCGCGAGCGCCGCGCGTGTTGCCCGGTGGACCCCGGACCAAGTCCGGGGTGACGGAGGAAGCGAAACGCCTCTAAGCTCGGATCATGGCCGGCCCCATCAAACGCTCCGTAATGATCGCCGGCCATTCGACCTCGGTCAGCCTTGAGCCGATTTTCTGGGAAGCCTTGAAGCGAGCCGCCGAGGAAGACTCCCTGCCGATCAGCGCACTGGTCGCCCGGATCGACGCGGATCGCATCGCCGAACCCGATCCCGTCAACCTCGCCAGCGCGATCCGCGTTTGGCTGATGGCGCGCTTGCTCGGATAAGGACTCGCCTTCCGGCCAAGTCGCGTTAAAGGCCCCGCGCATGACCAGCATCCCGATCAAGCGCGCGCTCCTTTCCGTTTCCGACAAGACCGGCCTCGCCGACCTCGGCAAGGCGCTCGCCGCCAAGGGCGTGGAGCTGGTTTCGACCGGCGGCACCGCCAAGGCTTTGCGCGACGCCGGGCTGACCGTGATGGACGTGTCCGAGCTGACCGGTTTCCCCGAAATGATGGACGGGCGGGTCAAGACCTTGCACCCCAAGGTCCATGGCGGACTGCTCGCGGTACGCGACGATCCGCATCATGCGGCGGCGATGGCCGAGCATGACATCGGCGCGATCGATCTTGTCGTGGTCAATCTCTACCCGTTCGCGCAGACCGTCGCGAAGGGCGCCGAACGCGACGAGATCATCGAGAATATCGACATCGGCGGCCCGTCGATGGTGCGATCGGCGGCCAAGAACCACGCCTTTGTCGCGATCGTGACCGACCCCGCCGATTATACGGCGGTGGCCGAAGGCACGACCACATTGGAGCAGCGCAAATTGTTCGCCGCCAAGGCGTTCGCCGCGACCGCCGCCTATGACGCGATGATCTCCTCCTGGTTCGCGTTCGCCGATCAGGGCCAGGCCTTCCCCGACACGATGTCGCTGCCGATGAAGAAGAGCAGCGAGCTTCGCTATGGCGAGAATCCGCACCAGTCGGCGGCGCTCTATCTGCCGTTCGGCCCGGCGGCGCGGGGCATCGCGCAGGCCGAGCAGGTCCAGGGCAAGGAGCTCAGCTACAACAATTATAACGACGCCGATGCCGCGTTGGAGCTGGTCAGCGAATTCCGCGACGGCCCGCCGACGGTGGTAATCGTCAAGCATGCCAATCCGTGCGGCGTCGCCACCGGCGAGACGTTGATCGAGGCCTATCAGGCGGCTTTGGCGTGCGACAGCGTATCCGCATTTGGCGGCATCATCGCGGTCAACCGCCCGCTCGACGGCGCGACCGCCGAAGCGATCTCCGGCATTTTCACCGAGGTCGTCGCGGCGCCCTCCGCCGACGATGCCGCGCGCGAAGTGTTCGCGAGGAAGAAGAATCTGCGGCTGCTGATCACCGGCGAGTTGCCCGATCCGGCGCGGCGCGGCTTGCAGATCAAGTCGATCGCGGGCGGGCTGCTGCTCCAGTCGCGCGACAATGGCGAGGTGGCCGAAAGCGACCTGAAGGTCGTGACCAAGCGCGCGCCGACCCCCCAGGAGCTGGCCGATTGCCGCTTTGCGTGGATCGTCGCCAAGCACGTCAAATCGAACGCGATCGTCTATGCCAAGGACGGATCGACCGCGGGCATCGGCGCCGGCCAGATGAACCGGCTGGAAAGCGCGCGCATCGCCGCGTGGAAGGCCAAGGACGCCGCCGAGAAAGCCGGCTGGGCGGAGCCGCGCACGATCGGGTCGGCAGTTGCGTCGGACGCCTTCTTCCCGTTCGCCGACGGCCTGATGGCGGCGGTCGAAGCGGGCGCGACCGCGGTGATCCAGCCGGGCGGATCGATGCGCGACAGCGAAGTCATCGCCGCCGCCGACGAGGCCGGGCTGGCAATGGTCTTCACCGGAATGCGCCACTTCCGGCACTGATCCGGCTGTTCATCGACGGGACATTGCGGTTTAACTAGGCGCCGCCGATCATTTCGGTGGAGCAACAGATGCGTTTGACCTCGATTCTTGGTTTCGCCCTGATGGCAAGCATGGCGGCGCCGGTTGCTGCCGCGGCCGCACAGCCCGTCACCGTGAAACTGGAACCGTGGCGCACGCGCTGGGTGCTGCCCGCCACGATCGCGGGCACGACACGCAAATACCTGTTCGATACGGGCGCAGGTCTATCGCTCGTCTCGTCCGACACGCTCAAGGCCGCGGGCTGCGAACCGTGGGGCCGGATGACGGGATTCCGCATGATGGGCCAGCGTGGCGATACGCCGCGCTGCGAGGATATCGATGTAGCCGTCGGCGGCGTGACGCTCAGACCGCCCGTGCTGGGCACGATCAATATGGGCGACGACAATCCCAAGGATGCAGCGCTCGACGGTGTGATCGGGTTCAACCTGTTCGAGGACAAGATTGTCACGATCGATTTCGCGGCGGGCACGCTGACGATCGAAACCGAGGAGAGCCGCGCCCGGCGCGTCGCGACGATGCAGCCGATCAGGGTGCGGTTGAAACGGGAGGTCGACGGTCTCGCGCTCGCGGTTGCCGCTGCCGTGCCGACCGCCAGGGGCACGCTGTGGATGGAGCTGGATTCAGGCAATGGTGGAACGATCCTGGTATCGAAACCGGTCGCCGCTTTGGTCGGGATGGACGCCAAGCAGGACGGCAAGCAGTCCGCCCATTTCACCGTCGCCGACAATGTGGTGG
>NZ_DATHFV010000102.1:0-5417 GCF_035317925.1 Sphingomonas sp. | reverse complement strand
CCCGCTTAATCCGCGCATCCGGTTGCGCGGGAACTGGCGCGCTGGCGTCGGCTTGCGCCGCCAATTGACGCTGCCGGTCGAGAATGGGGCGACCGAGATCGCCGGGAAGCGGTGGCCCGAGCTCGGGGACGCTCGAATAATCGGCTGGAAGCCCCTTCACGGTTTCGGCCGGACCCTTTGCCTCGTGGAATGGGGCTTCTTCGATCGGCGCCGACGCGTGCGGTCGCAGCGAAAGCCAGATCGTCCCGGCCAGCGCGGTCGAACAGATCGCCGCTGACCCAACGATCATCCGACGCTTGAAGCGGATCGGTTGGGCGGGCCTCCCGCGCAGCTCGAACTGCTCCGGGGCCGCCTTTGGTGCCGGCGAAAGGCCCAGGCTCTCGGGCGCGGTGCTGCTCACGACACATGCCTCGATTTTGCCGCCTGCCGGCTGATCCGCACCACCGTCTTGTCCTTGCCGCCGATGCGCAGCTCGGCCGCGTCGAACAGGCGATCGACCACATAATAGCGGCCGCGCAGGCGATAGTTGACCAATTGGGCGGCGCCGTCCGCTCCGAGCAGGAACAAGGGCGGCGCCTCAGCGGTCGCCAGCGCTGCCGGAAACTCAATGAAGGTCTGCCGACCGTCATCGAAGGCGCGCAGGGGGCGCCAGGTCGGATTGGCACCGCTGATCGCATAGCCGAAATTGAGCTGGTCGATGTTGAAGCCGACCGCGATCGGTTCGGCCTGAGCCTTGTCGGCTTCCGCCGCCTTGAAGGCGAGCAGCGTGTCGGCGGGATAGGTCCACGACAGCGCCGCCATCGCCGTCCCGCGCGTACTGATGAGCGACAGGTGATAGGTCCGACGGTCGGTCGTGATGATGATGTTGGTGCGGAGGTCGGGCGCGAAGGGTTTGACCAGCACATGTGTCCGCTTGGTCTCGCCGCTGCCGCTGGCCGTATCGCCAATCACCCAGCGCGCGGTATCGCCGCTCGCGACTGCGCCGAGCGCCTCGCCCGGCTGAAGCTCGATATCGGTCACGCGTTCCGGCGCGGTGAACACTTGGTAGATGGCGCCATCCGCGAAAGCATAGACTTGGTTCGCGTTGACGAAGGCCGGCGCCGCCGGCGCGACCGTCGCGGCGCGGTTGGCGTGCGCGACCGTGGTCGCCGCCCATGGTTTATGGGGTCGCCATCGGCCGGGTTGGACCGCCAGCGCGGGCGGAACCATAACAAGCGCGAGCGCGCAGACAGGCAGCGAAAACCGGAGGGTCATGACAGGGTCTCCTCGGTGGTCGGGACTTGGGGCAAGGGCGCAGCAACGGCGCCGGACGGGGACGAAGGACTGGCTGGGCCGGGCCGGGCCGCATCCAGCTCCCGGCTCCAGGAAATTCCGTCGACATAGAGACCGAGTGGATTGCGCCTGAGCGTGTCGGCGGTCGCTGGCGGCCTGATCTCGACCGTCACGAACGCGGTCCAGTGCGCGAGCGACGTGCGCACGCCGCGCTCGAAGGTCGATTCCACCCACTTGACCTCGAAGGTCCGATCGGAGGCGCGGACCACGCTGGTCACTTCGACCGAGGCACTATGCTCACCGATATGCGCAAACGGCTCGGCGCGCCGCGCATAGTCGCCGAGGAATTGCGCGCCGCGTTCGGTCACGAAGTCGTAGGCACGCAACCACTGGCGGCGCATCAGCACCGGATCGAGCGACACCGCACGGACATCCTCGACGAAGCGGGCGAGACCCCAGGCGATCTGCGGATCGGTGGCGCGCACCTTGGCGTCGGCGGCGTTGACCGCCCGCGGTTCGCCGAGATGATCGACTTCGACCACATAAGGCACGATCCGGCTTTGCTGCGACTGCCAGACGAGGCCGCCGGCCATCGCACCGGACAGGCCCAGCGTTCCGAACGCGATCAGCCGCCAGTTGCGCGCCTGTACGCGGGCCGAACCAATACGCTCGTCCCATATCTGGCCCGCGCGGTGAAACGGCGTCTCGGCGGGAGGCGTCTGCCCGTACCGCTGGATGCTGCGCCTGAAGATCATCTCAATCCTCCTTCTCGCGGATATCGGGAGCCGCCGATGCGCCACCACGGTCGCCTTCGCGGAGCGTCTGGACCGCGGCCTGCCCATGGTGGCGCGCTTCCTGCCGACGGCGCATCGCGGTCGCCCAGGCCGGCGGTTGCTGCTGAGGCGCGCCGCCGGCGTCATTCGCCGCATGTCCGGCCATCGCATTCCAGGCGGCGTCGCGCCCGCGATTGGCCGCCTCGCGCAGTCCCAGCCCGCTGCCCACGCGGTCGCGCACACTGTTACCGACGGCCTGGGCCACGCCCTTGAGGCCGGCGCTTATGCTTTTGGAGCCGGCCGCACTTTGGCCGAGTTGAAACGCCGCGTTCGCGGCCGACCCCATTGTCGTGCCCGCCCGCACCGCCGAGAGTACGCCCGCGCCGGCGGCCCCTACCGCGCCCGCTGCCGCCATTCCGCCGAGCGCGGTTACGCCGGCTGCACCGACGGCGGTGCCAAGTGCCGCGCCCGCGCCCAATTGCGGCGCGCCCGCGACCAGGCCCGAGGCGATGCCAGGCCCGAAAATGCCGAGGCCGAACAGGGTCAGCGACGCCAGCACGAGGCTCATCGCCTGGGCGATATCGGGCTCCTGCCCCGCCAGGCTGTTCGTAAACTGGCTGAAGAAATTGGAGCCGATGCCTATGATGACGGCAAGCACCATCACCTTGATGCCGGACGAGACGACGTTGCCGAGCACGCGCTCGGCGAGGAACGCGGTACGGTTCCAGAGCGCGAACGGCACGAGCACGAAGCCCGCGAGCGCGGTCAGCTTGAATTCCAGGATCGTGACGAAGACCTGCACGGCCAGAACGAAGAAGGCGAGGATGATAAGCGCCCAGGCGAACAGCAGCACGACGATGGTGAGGAAATTGTCGAAGAAGGTCGTGAAGCCGGCCAGCTTGGAAATCTGATCGAGAAGCGGACGGGCTGCGTCAAAGCCAGTGCCAGCCAGCTTGCCGGGCCGGAGCAAGTCGTCGGCGCTCATCGCGCCACCACTCGCGGTCAGACCCGCCGAGGTGAATGACCGGAAGATAATGTCGGCGAGCGCCGAAAACTGATTGATGATGTAGGCGAATACGCCGACGTAGAGGATCTTGCGGATCAGACGCGACAGGACGTCGCTCTCGCCACCCATCGCCCAGAATAGGCCGGCCAGCGTGATATCGATGCCGATCAAGGTAGCGGTCAAAAACCGGACATCAGAGCCCAGCAGACCAAAGCCGCTGTCGATGTAGCGGATGAAGGTTTGCAGGAATTGATCGATGATCGTTGCGTCGTTCACGTTCATCACCTCGACCGATGATTTTGTCGGCTCAACCTGACCGGGCTGACATCAATCCGGCTGCCTATTGATGAGGGTAGAAGCTCCCCGAACCGAGGAAGCGCTTGGTTGCGTCGCGCGCATCGCTCGTGCTTTGCGCGCGCGCTTGCCGCTCGATTGCCTGCGCCCGGAATTGCGCCGCCATCAGATTCTCGATCTGGAACTGCTGCTTGGAGGCAAGCGCCAGCAACTGGTTCGTCACTTGCGCCGCCTGGAGTCCACCCTCTGAGCCTTGACTGCGCCCCATCAGTGCTGCCAGCGTCGGCGCGTCGTCCTGGACGGCAGTGACGACTTGGCTCTGCACCTGCATGGTCTGGCGGAAAGCGGCGGTGGCGGCGTCGAGCCGGACCTTGGCCTGCACCGCGAGCGCGGCCGAAGTCGTGTTGGTTGGCGTCGATTGCGGAAACAGCCGGTCGAACTGGATGTCGAGGTCGCCAGCCTTGAAGGTGATCCCCTGCCCCTGCCCCATCAATTTATCGATCGCGATGAGCGACTGATTGAGGCGATCTACTTCCGGAAAACCGGCTTGCTTCAGGTTGCGCGCCATGCTGGTCAGCATGGTCGCCTGGTTTTGCAGCGCCTGGATCTGGTTGTTGATCTGCTGCAGCGTGCGCGCCGCGGTCAGCGCATTTTGCGCATAATTGCCGGCATCGAACACGCCGAGTTGCGCTTCGGCCGACGGGCAATGGGGCACGCCGACGACCGCCAGCCCGACGCCGCCGATCGCGACAGAAGCGGCGAGACCGAGGCGATGATCGCGCATAAAGGTTCGTACAGTCACATTCCCTCTCCTTTGCGGTTTGCGGGGCTCTGGAAATCGGCCGTCATCTGCGCGGCCCAGCCGAGGCCGGCAGCGGTCAGGAAGGCTTCGAGGAAGCCGGCACGGCCGCCGGTATCGAGCGCGGCATCGATGGCTTTCTGATCGTCCGCGCCACTACGGCCGCAGAGCGCGAGCGCGATCGGCCCCAGCCCAAGCTCGAACAGCCGGTTCCCCTGCGCCGACTGGAGGTAATAATGCCGCTTGGGGGTCGCCCGCGCGATCAGCATGATCTGCCGCTCGTTAAGCCCGAACTGTTCATAGGCGGCCTGCGACTGCGGCTCGATCGCGCGGTCGTTCGGCAGGAAGATGCGCTGCGGGCAGCTTTCGATGATCGCGGGCGCGATGCTGCTGGCCGAGATGTCGGCGAGGCTCTGGGTGGCGAAGACGACACCGACATTCCGCTTGCGCAGGGTCTTCAGCCAATCGCGGATGCGGCCGGCAAACAGCGGATGATCGAGGAACAGCCAGGCCTCGTCCAACACCAACAGGGTCGGGCGGCCGTCAAACCGCGCTTCGAGCCTGTGGAACAGGAACGACAATACCGGCGCGACCAGGCCCGGGGTCGCCATCAAGGCTTCCATCTCGAAGCATTGGACATCGGCGCCGCACAGCGACTCCTCCGCCGCGTCGAGCAGGGCACCATAAGGTCCCTCAAGCGTGAACGGCTGGAGCGCGGCGCGAAGCGGGTTGGATTGCAGCACCATCGCGAGGCCGGTCAGCGTCCGTTCCTGCGCGGGCGCCGAGGCCAGGCTGGTGAGCGCGGTCCAGATCGAATCCTTGTGATCGGGTGTCAGCGCGATGCCTTCCTGCTCGATCAGCGATCCGATCCATTCGGCCGCCCAGGCGCGCTCGGTTTCGTTCGGAATGTCGCGCAGCGGTTGAAAGGCGAGACCGCATTCCGCCGCCTCGACGCCCAGCAGGTGATGCAGGCCGCCACAGGCGAGCACCGGCGCGCGCGCCGAGCGGCCCTTGTCGAACAGGATGATCTGCGCGCCGGGATAACGGCGGAATTGGAGCGCGATCAGCGCCAGCAGCACCGACTTGCCGGCGCCGGTCGGGCCGACGATCAGGATGTGGCCGACATCGCCGACATGCGCCGCGAACCGGAACGGCGTCACGCCGCCAGTTTCGGTCAGGAGCAAAGGCGGCCCATCCAAATGGCGGTCGCCGGACGGACCGGCCCAGACCGCGGACAGCGGCATCAGATGCGCGAGATTGAGCGTGTGTACCG
>NZ_DATHFV010000101.1:0-2685 GCF_035317925.1 Sphingomonas sp. | reverse complement strand
TGATCCCGCGCCCGATCCGCTCGCCGGTGAAGAAGTCGCCGGCAAGGTTGACCCAATTCTCGGTGATGGAATCGCCCATGAAGACGATCCGCGGATGCTTGGGTGAGGGCATGAGCGCGGCATTAGCCGCGCGATATTTCGCGAGATAGGGCCAGTCGGTCGACAGCCGATCGTTCCAATCCGTCGTGAACTTGCTGTTCGGATCGCGCGCGATCTGCGCCGACGCGGCGCTCCCGATCAGGGCCGTTACACATGCCGCCAACACCGCTTTCCGCATCAGCCTCGCTCCATCCGGGCGTCCATTTTCTCCAGCGTAACGCCCTTGGTTTCGGGGAAGAAGACCAGAACCACCACGAACTGCAGCGCCATCATCGCCGCGAAGAACAGGAAGGGTGCGCCGGTCGAACGGTGCGCGATCACGGGGAAGATGCCCGCGATGATCGCGTTCATCAGCCAGTGGGTCGAGCTGCCGATCGCCATGCCGCGTGCCCGCACCCGCGTCGGGAAGATTTCCGACAGATAGACCCAGATCACCGCGCCCTGGCTCGGTGCGAAAAAGGCGATGTAGCCCACCAGCATCACGAGCAGCAAAGGCTTGGGCAGCAGGCCCCAGAAGATCGAGGCAACCACCGCCAGACACACCGCCATGCCGACCGCGCCCACCAGCAGCAACGTCTTGCGCCCGATCCGATCGATCAGGGCGAGGCCGATCATGGTGAAGACCAGATTGGTCGCACCGATCGCGATCGTCTGCAGGTCGGCTGACAGCCGTCCATAACCGGCCGCCGCGAAGATATCGTTCGAATAATAGAGGATCGCGTTGATGCCCGCGAGCTGGTTGAAGGCGGCCAGCGCCACCGCGAGCAGGATCGGTTTGCGGTGCTGCGTCCAGGACAGATGCGCGCCGCGCTGTTCGCTCTCGGCTCGCACCGCCTCGCGAAAGGTCGCCAGTTCGGCTTGCGGGTTGGGCACGCCGATCAGCTCGAGCGAGGCACGGGCCTCTGCTTCGCGTCCGCGCGCGATCAGCCAACGCGGGCTGTCCGGGATGCGATAGAGCAGGCCGAGGAAGATCAAGGCAGGAAGCGCGGGCACAGCCAGCTTCCAGCGCCATGCCGTCGCTGGATCCGCGAACGCGCCGACTGCGGCGTTCGACAGAAATGCGACGAGGATGCCTGTCACCACCATCAGCTGGAACAGCCCAACCATCTGGCCGCGCCGTGCGGCCGGCGAAATTTCGGCGATATAGACTGGCGCCAGCACCGACGATCCGCCGATCGCGAGGCCGGTCACCAGCCGCGCCGCGACCAGCGAACCCAGCCCCCAGGAGATGGAGGCGACCACCGCCGACGCGACATAGAACAATGCCAGCACGCGCAGCACGTTGCGCGCACCGTACCGGTCGCCGGGCAGACCGGTGCAGAGCGCACCCGCGAGCGTGCCCCAGATCGCGGCGCTGACCGTCAGGCCGAGCGCGGCATCGTCGAGCTGGAAGACATGGCGCCAGTCGGCGGTGACGCCCGCGACCACCGCCGTGTCGAAGCCGAACAGTAATCCCGCGAGCGCGGCGGTGGCGATGCTCTCGCCGAGCAGGCCCCGGCGCGCCATCTACTTGGCCTTCACCGCAGCCGGCGCAATATTCCAGCCGCGCAGTTTGACCGTCACCGCGCCGGTGGCGGCGCTGGCCGGGTAACGCACCTCGATCCGCCGGCTCTCGCCCGGCATCAGCGAAACATAATTGTCGGTGAAGAGCGCGGGCAAGACCTGCACGCCATTCGCGCCGAACAGGGTCAGCTTGGTCTCGATCGCCGCCGTCCCCGACGGATTGGCAAGATCGACCGTCGTCACCCGATCCGCTCCTTCGCTGCGGCTCGCCGCTTTGGTGGTCAGCCTGACCTGCGGCATCGCGCCGAGCGCACGATAGGCCGCGTCGTCGCGGCCCTGCCAATAGACGTTGCGCGACAGGATTTCACCCGACGCGTTGGTCACATCGAGCGCGACCAGAACCACGCCGTTCGCGAGCGCGGGCGCCAGATCGAGCGTGAAGACGTCGGCGGTCAGGCCGGCGTCCGCCGAGATGGCGGCCGTCTTCTCGGCGACGAGTTTGTTGTCGAGCGTCGTCACGCGTGCATGCACGGTCGCGCCCGTCAAAGGCGTGCGGCCATTGTTGACGACGATGACCTTATAGTCGGGCAGGTTCATCTGGACGTGGACCGGCTCGGACGCCTTCTTGGTGCCGTAGAAGGCGGCGTGCGTGTCGTAGTCGGACGAGAAAATCTGCCACGCCGACGACGGCCAGGCCGGCTGCGTCATCCAGAACATGCGCGCGCTGTTGGTCTTCCACAGCCCCGCGTTGAAGCCCTCGAGGATCGCGCGATAGCTGACATATTGCAGCATCTGCGCCTTGCGCTCGAAATCCTCGAGTCCGGTGGCCGGGCCGAACTGCGCGTCCATCGCCTTCATGTAGCTGGAGACCGCACCGTTCCCGGTCTGGTGCCAGTCATGATAGGCCCAGACATCGCTGATCGGCCAAAGGTCGGCTGCGGGGATCGTCCGTTTCCAGCTTTCCAAAGTCGGGAAGCTCGGCGTGCCCAGTTCGACCGCGAAGCCCTTCGCGTCCTCGGTGAAATATTCCTCCGGCTGGCGCCAGTTGTAGGGCCCGCTATTCTGCAGCGAAATGCGGTTGGA
>NZ_DATHFV010000100.1:0-2041 GCF_035317925.1 Sphingomonas sp. | reverse complement strand
CCAACCCGTTCGTCGCCGCCTCCAAGGGCTTCATCGACGAAGTGATCATGCCGCATTCCACGCGCCGCCGGATCGCGTTGGGGCTTCGCAAGCTGCGCGACAAGCAGCTCGAAAACCCATGGAAAAAGCACGATAATATCCCGCTGTGATCCGATGAGAATTGTTAACGTCAGGATTACGGAGGAATTGCTCAGCCTGTTCCGCGAGCATCGCCTGTCAACGGCGAAGGCGGGGGAGCGGTGGAAGGTCGGCGACGTCATCACCCTCCATCCGGATACCGCGCTGGAAAATTACGGTCAGGTGATCGCGGGCGCGACGCTGCCGCTGTCGCTCGGCGCTTTTTCCTACAGCCACAGCCCGTTCAGCCGGGAAATGGCGATCGGGCGCTATTGTTCCTTTTCGTGGGGGCTGGAGCTGATCGCCGCCGATCATCCGCTCGATTGGGCGACCACCTCGCCGGTGACCCATAACCACCAGGATATTCGCGGCCTGGAGCTCTATCTCAATGACATCGGCGTGCAGGAATATCGCATGCAGGTTTACGATCCGGGCCATCGGCCGGTTCAGTTCGGGCATGATGTCTGGGTCGGCATGCGGACGCTGATCAAGCGCGGGATTACGATCGGCCACGGCGCGGTGGTGGCGGCGGGCAGCCTGGTGACGCACGATGTGCCGCCTTATGCAATCGTCGCGGGGACGCCCGCCCGCATCCTGCGTTTCCGCTTTGCAGACGCGTTGATTGCGCGCCTGCTCAAGTCCGAATGGTGGCGCTACGGACCCGAAAAGCTGCAACCGCTCGATCCGAGCGACCCCGAGCGCTTTCTCGATCGGCTGGACATGGCGGTTGCGGCGGGGCTCGAGCCCCTGGAATTGCCTGTTCTGACAGGCGCGCAGATCATCGCCGCGGGAGAGCCGCTGAGATGATATGGGTCCGCCTGCAATGTTGATTCACGCCTCCAACAAGGCCGTGCGGGTCCGCGTTACGCCCGATCTGATCGAGCTTTTCGTCCGCCATCGCGTGCACAGCGCACAGCGCAGCCGTCGGCGCTGGGCGATCGGCGATCAGCTTTCGGTCAACCCGGACGCGCGGATCGAGCCTTATTCGCACATATTGGAGGGCAGGACCTTGCCTGCCGCGATCGGCGCCTTCGCCTATACGTGGGGCCGGCTCGAGCCAACCATGCGGATCGGCCGCTATTCTTCGATGGCGCCGCTCGTGAGCCAGCTTGGCATGGGCCACCCGGCCGACTGGGTTTCGAGCTCGCCTTTTTCGCACAACCCGCAGCCGCTGGGCGGATTCGCGGATTACCTGCAGGACGTCGACGCCAAGGGATTTGCGCTGCACGGATTCGATCAGGGCAGCGAACCGGTCGAAATCGGCAACGACGTGTGGATCGGCGAGGGCGCGCTGCTCAAGCCCGGCATCACGATCGGCAATGGCGCGATCGTCGCGGCGCGCGCGATCGTGACGCGCGACGTGCCGCCTTATGCGATCGTCGGCGGCTCTCCCGCCCGCCTGATCCGCTATCGTTTTTCCGAGGCGGTCATCGCGCGGTTGCAGGCGGCTTCATGGTGGCGTTTCGGCCCGGATATCATCCAGCCGCTCGATGTGCGCGACCCGGAGGGCTTCCTCGACCGGTTCGAGCAGGCGCTGGCGGACGGCATCACCCCCTTCGATCCGCCGGTGCTGACCGGGCAGGACATCATCGCAGCAGGGGAAACGGACTCATGATCGCACTCGGGCCCCTCAACCATGTCGGTATCGCCACGCCCTCCATTCCGGCGGCGGTCGAAATGTACCGGACCCTGCTCGGCGCCACCGTCGTGCGCGAGCCGTTCGACCTGCCCGCGCAGGGCGTGCGCGTCTGCTTCATCGATACGCCCAACAGCCAGATCGAGTTGCTCGAGCCGTTGGGCGAGAATAGCCCGATCGCGCGTTTCCTCGCCAAGAATCCGGCAGGCGGGCAGCATCATGTCTGCTTCGAGGTGCCCGACGTGAACGCCGCCAAGGCCGAACTGGAAGGAAAGGGGGCGACCGTGC
>NZ_DATHFV010000099.1:0-2996 GCF_035317925.1 Sphingomonas sp. | reverse complement strand
ATGGGCGGAGGCCAGAAACGGATCGACGCGCAGCATGCCAAGGGCCGCCTGACCGCACGCGAGCGATTGGACGTGCTGCTCGACCCGGGCTCGTTCGAAGAACTCGACATGTATGTCGAGCATAATTGCGTCGATTTCGGCATGGAAAAACAGGTCATTCCCGGCGACGGCGTCGTCACCGGATCGGGCACGATCAATGGCCGGCTGGTCTATGTCTTCAGCCAGGATTTCACGGTGTTCGGCGGCTCGCTGTCCGAACGTCACGCGCAGAAGATCTGCAAGGTGATGGACATGGCGCTCAAATATGGCGCGCCGGTTATCGGCCTCAACGATTCGGGCGGCGCGCGCATCCAGGAAGGTGTCGCCAGCCTTGCCGGCTATGCCGAGGTGTTCCAGCGCAACGTGCTCGCATCGGGCGTGGTGCCGCAGATCAGCGTGATCATGGGCCCGTGCGCGGGTGGGGCGGTCTATTCGCCGGCGATGACCGACTTCATCTTCATGGTGAAGGACAGCTCTTACATGTTCGTCACCGGCCCCGACGTGGTGAAGACCGTCACCAACGAGGTCGTGACGCAGGAGGAACTGGGCGGCGCGGTCACGCATACCGCCAAATCAGGTGTGGCCGACGTCGCGTTCGAGAACGATATCGAAGCCTTGCTCGCGACGCGCGATTTCTTTGACTTCCTGCCGCTGTCCAACCGCCACGATCTGCCGCAGCGCCCGACCGAAGATGCGTGGGATCGCGCCGATTCCAGCCTCGATACGCTGATCCCGGATAGCGCGAACAAGCCCTACGACATGAAGGAATTGATCGCGAAAGTGGTCGATGAAGGCGACTTTTTCGAGGTCCAGCCGACCCATGCGGGCAACATATTGTGCGGTTTCGGTCGGATCGAGGGCCGTACAATCGGCATTGTCGCCAACCAGCCGATGGTTCTGGCGGGCGTATTGGACATCAATTCGTCCAAGAAAGCGGCGCGTTTTGTGCGTTTCTGCGACGCATTCGACATCCCGATCATCACTTTTGTGGACGTTCCCGGCTTCCTGCCGGGCGTCGCGCAGGAGCATGGTGGGATCATCAAGCATGGCGCGAAACTGCTGTTCGCTTATGCCGAGGCGACCGTACCCAAGATCACGGTCATCACGCGCAAGGCCTATGGCGGCGCCTATGACGTGATGGCGTCCAAGCATCTGCGCGGCGACCTCAATTATGCCTGGCCGACCGCCGAGATCGCGGTGATGGGCGCCAAGGGTGCGGTCGAGATCATCTTCCGCGGCAAGACGCGCGAGGAGATCGCCGAGCGCACCGCCGAATATGAAGCACGCTTCGCCAACCCGTTCGTCGCCGCCTCCAAGGGCTTCATCGACGAAGTGATCATGCCGCATTCCACGCGCCGCCGGATCGCGTTGGGGCTTCGCAAGCTGCGCGACAAGCAGCTCGAAAACCCATGGAAAAAGCACGATAATATTCCTCTCTAGAAATGGTCTGAAGAATGGCTGACGCCGCAACCGACATCCTGATCGTCTCCGCCGTCCGCACCGCCATCGGTGACTTCGGAGGTGCGCTTAAAAGCGCTCCCGCAACCGAATTGGGCGCGATTGTGATCCGGGAGGCTCTGCGTCGGGCAAATATCAAAGGAGGGGACGTGCACCATGTGGTCATGGGGCACGTAATCCAGGGCACACCGCGCGAAGCCTATCTCGCTCGGATCGCTGCAGTCGAAGCGGGCGTGACGATTGCCGCGCCCGCGCTCACGCTGAACCGTCTTTGCGGCTCGGGTCTGCAGGCGATCGTCTCGGCAGCGCAGATGGTCCGCCTGGGCGAGGCCGGTATCGCCGTCGCCGGCGGTACCGAAAGCATGAGCAATTCTCCCCATGTCGCTCCAGCCGTACGATGGGGGCAGAAGATGGGCCCGGTCACTATGCTCGACGCCATGGTCGAGGTCCTCACTGATCCGTTCGGCGCCGGTCATATGGGTATGACCGCCGAGAATATTGCGAAGCGCCATGGAATTTCGCGCACGAAGCAGGACGAACTCGCCGCGGAAAGCCACCGCCGCGCGGCATGTGCGATCGAGGAGGGCCGCTTTCGGGAACAGATCGTTCCGGTCGAAGTGAGGGGCCATAAGGGCGTCGTGGTGTTCGACACCGACGAACATGTTCGCGGGGAGGTGACGGCCGAGAGTCTTGCAGCGCTTCGTCCGGCATTTACGAAGGAAGGCAGCGTTACCGCCGGCAACGCTTCGGGGCTCAACGACGGTGCGGCAGCCGTAGTGCTGGCGTCGGGCGCGACCGTCGCCGAGGCCGGTCTCAAGCCGTTGGCGCGCATAGTTTCGTGGGGTCATGCCGGTGTCGAGCCTGACGTGATGGGTCTAGGGCCGATTGAGGCGGTTCCGATCGCGCTCGATCGAGCCGGTCTGTCGCTCGACGATATCGATATAATCGAGAGCAACGAGGCTTTCGCGGCGCAGGCATGCGCGGTGGCGGAGCAGCTGGGGTTCGACTCCAGCAAGACCAATCCTAACGGAAGCGGTATTGCGCTCGGGCATCCGGTCGGCGCGACCGGAGCGATCTTGGTGGTGAAGGCACTTTACGAGTTGCGCCGCACGAGTGGTCGCTACGGCCTGATCACGATGTGTATTGGCGGCGGTCAGGGGATCGCAATGGTGATCGAACGGCTCGGCGGATGAAGCTGGGTCGATTGAACCATGTCGGTATTGCCACGCCATCGATCGACGCGGCGGTGGCAATGTATCGCGAACTGCTCGGCGCAACGGTGGTGCACGAGCCGTTCAACCTGCCCGCGCAGGGCGTGCGCGTCTGCTTCATCGATACGCCCAACAGCCAGATCGAGCTGCTCGAGCCGTTGGGCGAGAATAGCCCGATCGCGCGTTTCCTCGCCAAGAATCCGGCAGGCGGGCAGCATCATGTCTGCTTCGAGGTGCCCGACGTGAACGCCGCCAAGGCCGAACTGGAAGGAAAGGGGGCGACCGTGC
>NZ_DATHFV010000098.1:0-12715 GCF_035317925.1 Sphingomonas sp. | reverse complement strand
GATCCCATCCGGCCCGGCATCGGCAAGATCGAGGAAGTGGCGAGTCATTCTTTGTCCCCAAGCCGCTCGTCCCCCTCAGAACGAGCGGATTTGCAATTATGCCGCCTCCGGCACCTTGTAGCTGCGTGCGCCCGCCGAGAGCTTCTCGATGCACTCAGTGACGTGCTTTTCCTCGATGTTGAGTGGCGGCAGGATGCGCACGACATTGTCGCCCGCCGCCACCGTCAGCAGCCCGTGATTGTCGCGCAAATGCGCCACGAACGCGCGGCTGTCGCTCTTGAGCTTGATGCCGAGCATCAAGCCCATCCCGCGCACGCTGTCGAACAGATGGTCGTGATTGGGCAGCAATTGCTCGAGCGCCTGGCGCAGCCGATCGCCCATGCGCTGGACGTTTTCGAGGAATGCAGGCTCGGCGACGATGTCGAGCACCGCCTCGCCCGCCGCCATCGCCAGCGGATTGCCGCCATAGGTCGAACCGTGCGTGCCGATCACCATGCCGCTCGCGGCTTCCTCGGTCGCGAGGCACGCACCGAGCGGGAAGCCGCCGCCGATGCCCTTGGCGACCGTCATGATGTCGTGGGTGATGCCGTACTGTTCGTAGGCGAAGCAAGTACCGGTGCGCGAATAGCCGCACTGGATCTCGTCGAGGACCAGAAGCATGCCATGCTTGTCCGCCAGCGCGCGCAAACCGGTCAGGAATTCCTTGGTCGAAGGCATGATTCCGCCCTCTCCCTGCACCGGTTCGACCAGAAAAGCGGCCGCATCCGGCCCGATCGCGGCCTCTGCCGCCGCCAGATCGTTGAACGGAACGACCGTGAAACCGGGCAGAAGCGGCTCGAAACCCTCCCGCATCTTGGGCTGATTGGTCGCCGAAATGGCGCCCATCGTGCGGCCGTGGAAGGCGTTGGAGAAGCTGATGATCCGGTTTTTCTCCGGATTTCCCTTCGCATAATGGTAGCGGCGCGCGGTCTTGATCGCGCATTCGATCGCTTCGGTGCCCGAATTCGTGAAGAAAACCGTGTCGGCGAAGGTCTTGTCGACCAGCCGCTGCGCGAAATGCTCGCCCTGCGGGCTGCCATAGAGATTGGAAACATGCATCAAGGTCGCCGCCTGATCGGCGATCGCCCGGACCAAAGCGGGATGGCCGTGGCCCAGGATATTGACCGCGATGCCCGCCGCCATGTCGAGATAGCGTTCGCCATTTTCGCCGATCAGATAGGCGCCCTCGCCTCGCACCGGACGCACAGCACACCGCGGGTAAACGGGCATGAGGGGCGTGATCGGCATCGAAACGGACTCCTTATCGTCGACGAAAAAATCGGTCGGAATTGCTCCGGAATAGAAAAGGCGGCCCAAGCGGGCCGCCTGAAGCGCGCCTATATCTCTGCGTGCTTGGGAGCGTCAATCGTTACGGGGTGCCGACGCCGCAGCCAGATGACTTTAACGGATCGCGGGACGCCACATCGTGCGCGACGCCTTGACGAGCTGCGGCTGGGGATTGCCACCAACCGGCTTGCGCGCGAGGCGCGGATCGATCGGGACATCGAACTGAACGCCCGCGCGACCGCCGGCGGTCCACGCGATCTTGCCGGCGACGGTGCCGATGCCGCGCAATTCGGTTTCGACCACGTCGCCGCGCGAGAAATTGAACGGGCTTTCGGCCATCATGCCGCCGGACGAGAGGTTGCGGACCTTGACCGTGACGTCCGCGCTGCCGGCACGGCGCATCACCGCCATCAGGAACATGCTGTCCCTGGGCTCGGCGCGCATCGATTCGAAGCGCGCATCGGCATCCGCCGTGTCTTCAGGAACGAATGAATGTTCCACCGTCATCCCCAATTACCGGATGACAGTCATGCACAGGAATGGTTGGCAAGCCGTTAACGGTCGACCCGTGGCGAGCCCTTATTCCTCGCGGCTGACCTTCTCGTTGCGCTCGTGACGCTCCTGCGCCTCGACCGTCATCGTCGCCACCGGACGCGCCTCAAGCCGTGCGAGCGAGATCGGCTCGCCGGTCACTTCGCAATAGCCATATTCGCCTTCGTCGATGCGGCGGATGGCGGCGTCGATCTTGGAGATGAGCTTGCGCTGACGGTCGCGCGTGCGGAGTTCGATGCCCCAATCGGTTTCGGAAGAAGCGCGATCGGTAACGTCCGGTTCGCGCAGGGAATCGACCTGAAGCTGGGCGAGCGTCTCTCGCGATTCACGAAGGATCGAGTCCTTCCAGTCCAGCAATTTACGTCGGAAATAAGCCTGCTGCCGGGGGTTCATGAACTCTTCGCTCGGCGATGGCCGATAGTCCCGGTCGAATCCTTCAATATGATCTTGCTCGTCGATTCGTTTCGCCGCCGTAGCCATATGCATATACTCGCCACCCCTGCGAGGCAGTGGCCATGGCCCCCGCCTAGCTCTGCCCTGGGCGGGCCTATACGCGCGCGAAACCGCCGTAACAAGCGGGCGACGCGTAACGAATCCGTCACGCGCCGCCCGAACACACATTAAGTTGTGGATTACTTGCCGGTGCCGCCCGTTTTCGGCGCCGCCGCCTTGGCCGCGGCATCGAGCTGTTCGGCGGTCATGCCGATCACGAGCCCGTTCGGGCCCTGCGCGAACGCGGTCTTGGGCAGCTGCGCCTTGGTGTTGGCGGTGGCAACCGTGATCATATCGCCCGCGACCGCGTCGACCTTGCCGACGGGCGCGCCCGTCGGACCGCTGATTGCCATGCCGACCGTGATTTCGGTCGGTTTGGTTGCCTGGGCGACCTTGGCCTCCAGATCGGCCTTGGTGATACCTACGACGAGCCCGTTCGGGCCCTTGGCGAAGGACGTAACCGGAATCGCGGCCTTGGCTGCACCGGTCGAAAGCACGGCATTGCCGCCGCTGACCGATTCGATCGTGCCGACGGGAGCGCCGGTCGTGTCGCTCACACTGGCCCCGACCGTGACGGCGGGTGCGGCCGCAGGGACAGCCGCAGCGGTTGCAGCCGCCGCCGGGGCGGGCTGCGTGGCCTGCGCGAAGACAGGCGAGGCCAACACGGTCGAACCGGCCAAAGCGAGAACCAGATATTTCATTTCTCTCTCCTCAAAGACGATATTGTTACGCCCCACCAAATTAGGAATTTTCCAGCCCATAACCGCACCTTACGGGATCAGTCGTGGCCTCCCTGGGATCAACCGTTCGGGTCCTGATAGTCCTGAAGCGCCTTTTCGATCCGATCGACCGGATGGCCGGTCAGGTCCTTCGCGATCTCCGCCGCGATCTTTCCTTCGGCCTGTTTATGGAAGTGCTTGCGCAATTCGCCGAGCGTCCTGGGCGGGGCGACGATGATCAGATTTTCGAATTCGTTGGCGAGCGCGGCGCGGTTGATCCGGTCTGCGACCTCGGCCGCGAAGCGATCCTCCGCCTGCTGGTGGAAATCGCTTTCGTTGGCGGAGGAACCGCCACCCATGCCAGGGCTCCCCGGCATCCGACCTGCCTGGTCGGTCTTGATATCCTGATCGGACTTGTCGGCCTGCTGCTCGGCCGTGACTACCTTCAGGTCGAGATTTTCGGCGTCGCCCTCGTTGCGGAAGAACAGCATCTTCGCGCCGTCGGCGACGAGCACATAGCTGTCATGGGGAATGCGCATCGGCTTCGCCTCCTGTGAGATCGTTTCGGCCAGCCAACGCACGTCGATGCGGCGGGTTGCAGACTTGCATGGGCGCGTGCCCCCCGCCATTAGCCCGTAATGCACGATATCCGCGCGATCCGCGAAGACCCCGCCGCCTTCGACACCGGCCTGCAGAAGCGGGGCCTTGGGCCGCAATCGGCCGGACTGCTCCAGCTGGACGAGGCGCGGCGCGGACGCGTGACCGAAGCGCAGGCGCTGCAGACCCGCCGCAACGAGGCATCGAAGGAGATCGGCAAGGCCAAGACCGCGCGCGACGAAGCGACGGCCCAGGCACTGATGGCGGAGGTCGCCGGCATCAAGGATCGGATGGCCACGCTCGAAAACGAAGCCGACGAAGCCGGCCGCGCGCTCGACGAGGCGCTCGCCGCGCTGCCCAACATTCCCGCCACCGACGTGCCCGAAGGCGAGGACGAGCATGCCAATGTCGAATTGAAACGCTGGGGCAATCCGCGCACGTTCGATTTCGCACCGAAGGATCACGCCGATCTCGGCCCGGCGCTGGGCCTCGATTTCGAGGGCGGCGCGCTGATCTCGGGCGCACGCTTCACCGCCTTGCGTGGCCAGATGGCGCGGCTCCACCGCGCGCTCGGCCAATACATGCTCGACGTCCAGAGCGCGGCCAACGGCTATGAGGAAACCGCGCCACCCTTGCTGGTGCGCGACGAGGCGATGTTCGGCACCGGCCAGCTCCCTAAATTCGCCGAGGATCTGTTCCGCACCACCGACGGCCACTGGCTGATCCCGACCGCCGAGGTCAGCCTGACCAACCTCGTGCGTGAGCAGATTTTGGCCGAAGACGATCTGCCCAAGCGGCTGACCGCGCTCACGCCCTGTTTCCGCTCCGAAGCCGGCGCCGCCGGTCGCGACACGCGCGGCCTGATCCGTCAGCATCAGTTCGAGAAGGTCGAACTGGTCGCGATCGCCGCGCCCGAATGCTCCGACGAGGAGCATGAGCGCATGACCCGCGCAGCCGAGGGCATCCTCGAGGCGCTCGAATTGCCCTATCGCCGCATGCTGCTGTGCGCGGGCGACATGGGTTTCACCGCGCGCAAGACGTTCGATCTGGAGGTGTGGCTGCCTGCCCAGAACACCTTCCGTGAGATTTCGAGCTGTTCGAACTGCGGCGACTTCCAGGCGCGGCGGATGGACGCACGCTACCGGCCCGCCGACGCGAAAGGCACCGCCTTCGTGCATACGCTCAATGGCTCCGGCCTCGCGGTCGGACGCGCGCTGGTCGCGGTGATCGAGAATTACCAGCAGGCGGACGGATCGGTGACCGTGCCGGAGGTGCTCAAGCCCTATATGGGCGGCCTGGACGTGCTGCGGCCGAAATGAGGAACTGGGGGTCCTTGCTTGCACTGACTTTGGTCGCGGCTGCTCCCGCGCCCGACGGCAAGTCGTCCGGCCCGAAGCACCTGTCCGCCAAGGCACTCGCCGCCGAGCTTTCGGACGATGACGGCGCATCCCAGGGCAAGCCGGCTTCCACCAAGGCGTCCTCAACCAAACCAAAGGCGACAAAGGCTTCGGACCGGGCGACGACTGCCGAGGAAAAGCCATCACGCCCCAAAGTGACGGCGGCCAAGCCGACGGCAGCTCCCGTCCCCGACAGCAAGGCCGCGACGATTTCCGATACCAAGGCCGCTGGCGGGCAGAAGCCGGTCTGGGAGGTCGCGACGGTCCCGCCCGATGCGGTCGAGGTCGCCAAATCGACCTACATCGTCCAGCCGGGCGATACCTTGTCGGCGGTGGTGCGCAAGACCGGCGAAGGCGCCGACGTCATCGCGCACGACAATGATCTGGCCGCGCCGTTCAAGCTGCGCCCGGGACAGAAGCTCAAGATCGCCGGCGGCCGCTATCACACAGTCAAGAAGGGCCAGAGCGGCATCGCGATCGCACGCGCCTATCAGGTCGAATGGTCGAAGATCATCGAGCTCAACCATCTGCAGGATCCCTTCACCCTGCGCGAAGGCCAGCGCCTGCTGCTGCCGCCCGCGAAGGACGTCGCGAAGATGTCGTTGGAACAACGCGCGGCCGCCTTCCAGATCGATCTGACCGATCTTGCCACCGGCAGCGAACCCGCGCTCGCACCCACCGCCAAAGCGGCCGCCCCCAGTCTCTCACCGACGCGCCAGCTCGCGCCGACCACGCCGGTCGCGGAGCCCGAAGTTGCATTCGTGGGCCGGTTCGACTGGCCGGTCCAGGGCAAGATCATCCGCCCCTATGGCCCGATGGACAATGGCGGCCGCAATGACGGGATCGCCATCGCAGCCCCGCGCGGCACCGTGATCGCCGCCGCCGCCGACGGGGTGGTGATGTGGGTCGGCGAGCATCCGGCTTTCGGCAACGTCGTGCTGATCAAGCATGGCAGCGGCTGGATCACGATCTACGGCAATGCCGACAAGCTAGTGGTCAAGCGCGGCCAGGCGGTGAAAATCGGTCAGACGATCGCGCGCGTCGGCACGAGCGGGACCAGCGCCGATTTGCCCCAGACCTTTTTCGAGGTGCTGCAGGGCCGGAAGCCGGTCAATCCGATGGGATTGCTGCCGAAACGCGCGCGCCAGCCCGACGGCAACGATAGCGACGCCGACCCCGATCAGAATTCGGATTAGGCTCGCTTTACCGGCGGGCGAGCCAGGCCCTGGTCTGGCTGCCGATCAGATCGACGATATTGCCCTGGACCAGGCTGATATCGAGCGGATGCTCGCCCCAGACGGGCGAGGGGCTGAACTTCTGCAGCACCACGCCAAGCAGTCCCGCCGCCGGGCCCGGCTCGATATGGAGGCGCAGCACCGCGCCCTGCGCGTCGGCGACGCATTCGGCGGTCAATTGCCCGGCCAGCTCGACATAAGGCGGGTCTTCCGCCGGCGCGAAGCTGGGCTTGGACAGATAGGTTTCGAGCGCCCCGCGCCCGCCGCCGATCGCCGCCGGATTGACGCACAGCGGCGGGGTACCGGACGGGGTCGCGCCGAAGAAGCGCGGGCCGTCATAACTGTCAATATAGCTGGACCAGGCCACCACGCAGCCCGTCTGATCCGGCGCGGCGCAGGGCTTCACATCATGGAAGCTTTTGGCGTTAAGATCCGGATTTCCCGCAAGATAGGCCGCCACCAATAGCTTCTGGGCAGGCTTGCCGTCGATTTCCTCCGCGATCAGCCGCTTGAGCAGGATCGCGCCCTGGCTGTGCCCGACCAGCACCACGCCGCGCTTATGATTGTCATGCGCGAGATAGGATTTCCACGCCGCCAGCACGTCGCGATAGGGCACCTCGAAATCGGTCACGGTGGCGGGATGCGCCATCGTCCAGCGGAGCGCGGCCATCGTGAGTTGATGATAGACCGGCACGAATAGCCGGCATCGCGTGGTCAGCCGCGCCGCCTGCCCGTGGACCGACCTCTTCTCCTCCGCATCGGGAACGAGGTCGCTGTACAAGGTCGGATCGAGCGACGTCGTCGGATAGACGTAGAAGCAATCGATCGGCGCATCCTTGGCGATGACATGCGGCGCGGGCGTGCGGGCACCGGCGGCGTCGATCTTCACCGCGTCGAGATTGGCCGAGCAGGTGCCATCATCGACGCCGGGCCGGCAAATCCAGTTGGCCGGCACCGTGTAATCGACCGGCGGCGTATCGCCATGATCGGGCATCGTCGCGGGCGTCGGGTTGTTGGCCATCTGCGCCGCAACGGGCGCGGTTGCGGCCAATGCCACGGCGGTCAGAAGCAAAATCGTCCGCATGGCCGTCGCATCCCCTCGTAATTTCACGCAACCGACGCTATGTGGCTCGCTTCCCCATGGCAACCATTCTCCCCTCCCCGCCCAAGGTCGGCATGGTGTCGCTCGGCTGTCCCAAGAATCTGGTCGACAGCGAACGCATCCTCACCAAGCTCCGCGCCGACGGCTATCAGATGTCGCCCGATTATGCGGGCGCGGACATCGTGCTGGTCAATACGTGCGGCTTTCTCGATTCGGCCAAGGAGGAAAGCCTTGAGGCGATCGGCGAAGCGATCGCCGAAAATGGCCGCGTCATCGTCACCGGCTGCATGGGCAAGGAAGCCGAGACGATCCGCGCGCGCTTCCCGCAGGTGCTCGCCGTTACCGGCGCGCATCAATATGAGCAGGTCGTCGGCGCGGTCCACGAGGCGGCGCCGGTGCCGCCGTCCGCCTATCTCGATCTGGTACCGGAACGCGATCTCAAGCTCACCCCGCGCCATTACTCCTATCTGAAGATCTCGGAGGGCTGCAACCACCGCTGCTCCTTCTGCATCATTCCGTCACTGCGCGGCGACCTGGTCAGCCGCCGGCCCGATGCGATCCTGCGCGAGGCCGAGAAACTGGTCGCGGCGGGCACCAAGGAATTGCTGGTCATCAGCCAGGATACGTCGGCTTACGGGCTGGACCTGCGCCATGCGTCCTATCCGCTCAAGGGCGGCGGCGAGGTTCGCGCCGACATGACCGACCTCGCCCGCCACCTCGGCCAGTTGGGCGCGTGGGTGCGGCTCCATTACGTCTATCCCTATCCGCATGTGGACCGGGTCATCCCACTGATGGCCGACGGGCTGGTGCTGCCTTACCTCGACATCCCGTTTCAGCATGCCGCGCCGTCCGTGCTGCGCGCGATGAAGCGCCCGGCCAACGATGCCAAGGTGCTCGACCGCATCCGCAACTGGCGGTCGATCGCGCCCGACATCACGATCCGCTCGACCTTCGTCGTCGGCTTCCCCGGCGAGACCGAGGCCGATTTCGACTATCTGATGGACTGGCTCGACGAAGCGCAGCTTGATCGCGTCGGCGCGTTCCGGTTCGAACCGGTCGCGGGTGCGGCCGCCAACGATCTGCCCGGCCATGTGCCCGAAGAGGTCAAGGAAGAGCGCTACGCCCGGCTGATGGAGAAGACCGCCGCCATCTCCGCCGCCAAGCTCCAGGCCAAGATCGGCCGCACGCTCGACGTGATTATCGACGCGGCCGACGAGGAAGGCGGCGCGACCGGCCGCTCGATGGCCGATGCGCCCGAGATCGACGGCGAAGTCCATCTGCGCGACACGCGAGGACTGACGCCCGGCGATATCGTCCGCGTCCAGATCGAGGACGCCGACGAGCATGATCTGTTTGGGGTTCCCGCCTAGAGCGGCTCAAACTGCTTCCGACCCACTGGCGGAAACAGATCGTCGCAGAGAAAAACAAAAAAACCCCGAAAACGAACTAAAGGATCTGGCGCTCGCAGCCACCTCGGGCCTCCGGATGGGCGACCGAGCGAAGGCTATGCGGATGCCGCGTCACATTTTGAAGCGCGCGCCCATATCGAGCCATTACCAAATCTGAGAATGAGCCAAGGTGCGCGAACCGCCGCGAAGGGCATCCACGCGCCAGCTTTAGCTGTACGCTTTATACGTACATTTGTCAATCCGTCCTTGTTACGATCGGCGTGCGCATGAATTGCGCGCGCTCGCCACCGGCGAAGTCAACCAAATCGAGCCCTTGTCTGCTTCCGACCCATTACCGGGCGTCATTCATGCGTGTATGGTCCCGCGATGATCGGTCCAAAAGCTCTAGCTTTCGCGGTCTTGGTGCTGGCTCAAAGTGCCGAAGCTGCCGCCCCACAATGCGCGAAGCAATTTAGCTTTCGGGCCAATCCCACGCTCAACCTGGCAAGTGTTCAGCGCCTCGCTGGGCAGCGCATTTCACCCGAGACTGCTGACCAATCCAAACTTGTAGTCTGGTCTTTTGACGGCGAAGACCACCCTAGTTACGGCCGGTGGGTAGGCTTGGCCTTGGTTTACGTCACGCGAGGAGATTTGGGTGAGCAGCCCGTTGGCGGGTTGTTGCTTCAGGCTCCGTCGACCGCATTGGTGAATCTAAGCGCAGCTAGGTTTACGAAGAGGGCCGACGGTGTAACCCTCGTCCTGCCCAAAACGCGGGGCTGCACCAGCTACACGCTTCACCTGAGCAACAACGGTACGTTAACCGCCAACGGCGTCTTGGTAGGAACACTTTCTGAATGACCGCTTCCCACCCAATAGCGGACGTTCCCGAATTCGACCGCCTGCGCTCTTTAATCAGCCGTCGAGGCCGCGCCGGTCGATTTCCTGAAGGATCGCGGTCGCGCGCGGGCCGCTGCTCGGTTCGCGCGCCAGCAACTGGATAAGCTCGCTATCCCGGCTCCGCCGCAGGAGCGTGCGCAACGGATCGAACCCCACCGGCTCGCGCAGTTCCTCGATCAGGGCCAGCAGGCCGCGTCGAACCGCCACGCTCGCGACCAAAGCGACCGCCGCGCCCACGATCATGTCGGTCAGGTAATGCGTCCCCTCGACCGGCGTCGCCAGCAGCATCGCGATGTTGAGCGCCAACAGGGGCCAACGCAGCCGTCGGATCGGCCACGCCGCGATAATAAAAAGAACCGCGCTCACCGTATGGAAACTGGGTGCGCAGACGAGGCCGTGAAGCGAGGTGACGGCGATTTGGTGCACCTCATGCTGCCGCAGCAAGGGGATGATCTGCGCCTGATAGAGCGCGCTTTCGGGCATGTAGGGAATGCGCCCATGCCAGAGATAAGCGAGCGGCCCCTCGGCCGGCGCCAGCGTGAACAGGACGAGCGTGATCAGGGCCGCGAACCAGAAAGATGCGATGAACAGCCGCGCCTCCGCGCGCTTCCCGCTATAGGCGAAATAGCCGAGCAGGATGGCGGGCGTGACGAAGATGCTCTGGTAGGCGATGCTTTCCGCGAGTTGCAACAGCGGGTGCGCGGCGACGAAATCGTACCAGCCAATCCAATTGAACCGCATCAAACGGTCGGCGCGCTCAAGCGCAAAATCGTCGAAACCGCTGGTGTCGGCAGCAACGGGATAACTCGCCAGCGCGCCGAACAGGCAGATGAGCGCGAACAGTCCCACATGATCGATCGCATCTCGTGCGATGCGTTGCCCCCGGGAGCGCGCCGGCCGGAGCACGATCCGCGCGACGACCGCAGCAATCGCGAGCACGACAAACAGCCGGTCGACCAGATTGCGTGGATCGATTTCGACCTGCGCCCGCGACATCAGCGCAAGCACCGCGAGCAGGCTTATGCCGATGACCGCGACCAGCCACCGGCCCGGAAGCAAGATGGGAGAATGATATTCGGGGAGAGTCGCCAAAAACTGTGTCTTCAAACCGATAAAGGCGCCGCGCTAGAGCTAGGCGGCTGAACGACGGATTGCTGTAATCTGCTTGTCATATTGCAGGTTGCGATGCGTGCGTGCAACGGCTCGGAAAACAGGAGGATCGAGAGGATGGTAAAGCTGCAACAGGTCGGGGCGTCGATCCTGGCCCTATTGCTTGCATCGACGGCGGCGCCAGCGATCGCGGCGTCCCCGCTTTGGATGAACAAGGCACTCGATCCCGACCAGCGCGCCACCTTGCTCGAAGCGCAGATGACGACCGAGGAAAAGCTCACCATCGTCCACGGGCCGATGGGCCGTTCGCGCCTCGGCATCCCCAAGCCCGAACGCGCCCTGGGATCGGCCGGCTTCATTCCGGGCATCCCCCGCCTCGGCATTCCCGATCTGCAGGAAGCGGACGCCAGCGTGGGCGTGACCAATCCCGGCAATGTCCGCCCCGGCGATGGTGCCACCGCTTTCCCGTCGATCATGGCGATGGCGGCGACGTGGAGCCGGGCGGCGGCCTATCAGGCGGGCGTCGCGCTTGGCAACGAGGCGTGGAGCAAGGGCTTCAACGTCCAGCTGGCCGGCGGCATCAACCTGATGCGCGAGCCCCGTAACGGTCGTACGTTCGAATATGCGGGCGAGGATCCGTTGCTCGCGGGCGTCCTGACCGGCGACGCGATCCGCGGCATCCAGAGCCAGAATGTCGTTTCGACGATCAAGCATTTCGCCTTCAACAGCCAGGAGACGGCGCGCTTCTACGCCGACGCGCAGATCGGCGACGCCGCCGCGCGCGAGAGCGATCTGCTCGCGTTCGAGATCGCGATCGAGACGGGCAAGCCCGGATCGGTGATGTGCGCCTACAACCTAGTCAATGGCCGTCAGGCCTGCGACAGCGACTGGCTGCTCAACCAGGTGCTCAAGCGCGACTGGGCCTATCCCGGCTGGGTGATGTCGGATTGGGGCGCGGTCCACGCCACCGACAACGCGCTCCACGGGCTCGACCAGGAATCTGGCGAGCAGCTCGACGCGCAAATCTATTTCGGCGCGCCGCTGACCGACAAGGTGAAGACCGACCCGGCCTATCGCGCGCGGCTCGACGATATGGTCCACCGCATATTGCGCAGCCTATTCGCGGTCGGTGTGATGGACCGGCCGGCGAAGCTCGCTCCGATCGATTATGCCGCCAACGCCAAAATCTCGCAGGCCGAAGCGGAGGAAGCGGCGGTATTGCTCAAGAATGACGGCGATCTGCTCCCGCTCAAGGGCGCCAAAAGGATCGCGATCATCGGCGGCGAGGCGCAGTTCGGCGTGCCGTCGGGCGGCGGCTCATCCTCGACCGTCGCGATCGAGGGGCCCGGATTGCAGCTGCCGGTGATGGGCACGGGCGTGCTGGGGTCGCCGCGGCTGATGATCTATCATCCCTCCGCCCCGCTCGACGCGCTGCACAATTTGCTGCCCGATACCGAATTGCTGGTCGACGACGGCCGCTATCCGTCGAGCGCGGCGGCCGTGGCGAAGAAAGCCGATGTCGCGATCGTGTTCGCGACCCAGTGGGCGACCGAAAGCTACGACATTCCCGACCTGTCGCTGCCCAACGGCCAGGACGCGCTGATCGCGGCGGTCGCCGCCGCCAATCCGCACACGATCGTCGTGCTGGAGACGGGCAGCCCGGTGCTGATGCCGTGGCTCGACAAGGTCGATGCGGTGCTGGAGGCTTGGTATCCAGGCGGGCGCGGCGGCCCGGCGATCGCCAATCTGCTGACCGGGCGCGCCAACCCGTCGGGCCGGCTGCCGGTCTCCTTCCCCGTCAGTCTGGATCAATTGCCGCGCCCCGAACTGCCGGGCGCGGGCGCCAATGGCGAGCGGCCGGCGGCGGGCACCAAAATATTGCCGCTGCCGCTCAAGGAAG
>NZ_DATHFV010000097.1:0-4204 GCF_035317925.1 Sphingomonas sp. | reverse complement strand
GGGTCGGCCGCGTGCTGATCTTCCCCGCCGTCACGTCGAAGATGCGGGCATTGCTCATCCGCCACCCGCCGTCGGCCGCGACCGCGCCCGATCCGCTGACGACCGCGGTCAGCCGGTCGCCGGTGCGGTCATAATAGGTCACGTGATGCAGCACCGTGGTCGGGCCGCGCCCGGTCACCTGCGTGGCGTGGATCAGATCCTCGCCCGCGCGGACCCACACGTTGTTGACCACGCCATGCGTCTGCGGAACCGGCCCGTAATCGACATCCTCCCACGCGGTCAGGATGTTGGTCGCGCGCGCCACGACATGGTCGTTGAACCAGAAGGACAAGGCGGCGATACCGAGGCTGGCGACGATCAACGGCGCGAGAATCTGATGCGCCGAAATGCCCGCCGCCTTCATCGAGATGATCTCGCTATTCTGGTTCATCGTCGCGAGCGTGATCAGCGTGCCGAGCAGCACCGAGAAAGGCAGGAAGCGCGAGATGATCTGCGGCAGCCGCAGCGAGACATAATACCACAGCTGCGCGTCGCCGTTGCCGGGATAGGCCAGGATATCGCCGGATTCGCCGAGCAGATCGAGCGCCATCAGGATGATCGCGAGGCCCGCCAGCACCGCGAACGAGCGCACGACGAACAGCCGCGCCATATACCAGGTGATGGTGCGCGAGGCGAAGAAGGAGACGTTGATCTTCACGGCGCGACAACCCGGCGGTTGGAGCGGCTGAACCAGCGCCGGACAAAGCCGCCGAGCTTGGCGAATTGCCGTTCGAGCGCGCCGATCGGCTGGCCGCCCGGCACGGTGGCGATCGTGCGGTACATCCACCAGATCAAAGCCGCGAACAGGATGAAGGGCGTCCACAAGGCGATGATCGGGCTGATATGGCCGCGCCCGCCGAGCGCCTCGGCATATTCGTTCACTTTGTAATAGGTCACGATCATCACGATCGACAGGAACACGCCCAATGCCGACGTCGAGCGCTTGGGCGGCACCGCCAGCGCCACCGCCAGCAACGGCAGCAGGAACATGGTCGCGACCTCGGTCACGCGGAAATGGAATTCGGCCTGGCTCTTGGCGCGATCCTTCTTCTCGGCCGGATTGCGGCTTGATTTGACCAGTTCGGGGATCGTCAGCTCCTCGCGCCCGCCGCGCTGGCGGAAGGCCTCTTCCTTGGGCAGGTCGATCGGCAGATCGTGGCTCTCGAAGGCGAGCACGCGCGGCACCGGGAAATTGGGCGCGTCATGGACGAGCGTGCCGTTCTTCAAACGGAAGATGATCGTGTTGGGATCGTCCGTCGCCATGAAGCGGCCATGCTCGGCGGTGACCGCCAGTTCCTTGCCGTCGCTGCCCTGCGCCATCACGAAGATGCCCGACAGCTGGCGGCCGCCTTCCTGGCTGCGCTCGATCCGCACGGTCATATTTTTTCCGAGCTTGGTGAACTCTCCGACCTTGATCGAGGCACCCAGGGCACCGGTACGCAATTCGTAGCGGAGGCCTTCATAGGCGTAACGCGAATAAGGCTGGAGGAAGCCGACGATGGCGAGGTTCACGAGTGCCGCGACGATCGCAAAGATATAGGGGACGCGCAGCAGCCGGCGGTAGGAGAAGCCGCAGGCGAGCAGGACGTCGAGCTCGGACGAGGTCGCGAGCCGGCGGAACGCCAGCAATATGCCCAGCATCAGCCCGATCGGGATGCCGAGCGAGAGATATTCGGGAATGAGGTTGGCGAGCATCCGCCACACGACGCTGACCGGTCCGCCCTCTTCCGCGACGAAGTCGAACAGGCGCAGCATCTTCTCGAGCAAGAGCAGCATCGCCGCGATTACCAGGCTGGCAATCAACGGCACTGCGATCAAGCGGGCGAGGTAGCGATCAACAAGTGATGCCGATTTCAAATTGCCGACGCTCCGTCACCATGTTCTGGCCGCATTCACGACCGATCTGCATATCGCATGGAGGCGAACATCGCCCGGGCTCCAGCAAGGCCCGGCCCTATAGCTTCCAGGAGTCTTGAGGTCATGTCGAAATTGTGGGTCCCCCTGATCGCGAGTTTGATCGCCGCAGCGCCGCTGGCGCCGGCGGGCGCGGTCGTGCTCGGTCCGCATGCCGACGATTGCGGTGGCGGCAAGCCGGCGATGCTCGTGCGCGTCCAGGGGTTGAAGTCGCGCACCGGCATCATCCGGGTCCAGTCCTATGGCGGCGATCCGGCCAATTATTTCGAGAAACATGCCTATCTGGAGCGCGTCGAGGTCCGCACGCCGCCACCCGGCACTGGCCCGGTCGAGGTTTGCATGCCCGTGCCCCATCCCGGCATCTATGCGGTTTCGGTGCGCCATGACGCCAACGGCAACGGCGATGTCGATATCGGCAGCGATGGCGGCGGCTTTTCGGGCAACCCCAATCTTTCGCTGTTCGACGCCATGTTCAAGCGCAAGCCTTCGCCTGCCCAGGTGCAGGTCAAGGTCAACGGCTTGACCAACGTCCTCATCACCCTGAATTACGTGCACGGCACCAGCGTCGGGCCAATCGGCGGAGGCCAATAAGGACCAATGATCCGGATCGCTTTATTGTCCAATCCGCGATCAACGGGAAACCGCGCGCTATTGCCACGTGTTCGTAGCTTTTGCGCACATCACCCTGAAATATTTCACTATGAAGTCGAGCGCGTCGACCAGATCGATGCCGCCTTGCGCACCATCGCGCGGGTCGAACCGCGCGTGCTGGTGATCAATGGCGGCGACGGCACGGTCCAGGCGACTTTGACCGAACTCTATCATGGCGGCCAGTTCGAAGGCACGCCGCCGCCGGTGGCGGTGCTGCCCAACGGCAAGACCAACCTGATCGCGCTCGATCTGGGCGCGACCGGCGATCCGATCGAGGCGCTGCAGCGCGTGCTGGACCTCGCGCGCGGCGACGATCTGAGCGACCATATCGTCACGCGCGAGTTGATCGCGCTGACGCATGAGATCGATGGCGTCAGCGATGGCCTGAAACCGGTGCTCGGCATGTTCCTCGGCGGCGCGGGCCTGACCGAGGTGCTGCTCTACTGCCGCCATAAGATCTATCCGCTCGGCCTGCCCAACTGGCTGAGCCACGCGATCACCGGCTTCGCGCTGATGGCGTCGGTGATCTTCGGGATTCGCGCGGCCTTCCTGCCCAACAAGCCCGCGCCGGTGACGGTGTCGCTGATCCGGCAGGGCGATATCAAGGGCAGCTTCTCGGTGCTGATCGTGACCACGCTCAAGAAATTGCTGGTCGGATCGCGCATGGGCGGCGGAACGGCCCATACCGGCGCGCTGCAATTGATGGCGATCGACCAGAATCCGATCGCGCTGATCCGCGCGCTCGTCGCCGGCCTGTTCGGCAAGCTCGGCAGCGGCATCATGCACGGCGTCCATATCCGGCGTGGCGATGAGATCAGGATCGAAGGCGATCGGTCGAGCGTGATCCTCGACGGCGAAATCTTCCAGGCCGCTTTGGGCAGCTCGATCGTGCTGCGGCCGACCAATCCCCTGCCCTTCCTGCGCCTGGCGGCGTGAGCGGGCCTGGCGAGTCGCTCCGCGCGCTCGTCGCCGAGGAGCTGGAGAAGCCGGTCGTCCCGGCCGTGACGCGCATGGCGGAAGCGATCGCGGCGCTGCATCCCGGCGCGCGCGCAATCCTCTATTACGGCTCGACGCTGCGCGACGCGCGGCTCGAAGGGCTGATGCTCGATTTCTATCTGATCGTCGCCGACTACCGCCAGGCATTCGGCGCGAACTGGCTGGCGGCCGCCAACCGGCTGCTGCCGCCCAACGTCTTTCCGTTCGAGCATGACGGCCTGACCGCCAAATATGCGGTCCTGTCCGAAGCCGATTTCGCGCGGCTGGTGTCGCCCAGGACGCGGAACGTTTCGGTCTGGGCGCGGTTCGCGCAGCCCTCGCGGCTGGTCTGGTCGACTGACCAAGCCGCCCGCGACGCGGCGATCGCCAGCGTCGCCTGCGCCGCCCCGACCTTGCTCGCGGCGGCGCGGCCCTGCCTGCCCGACAGCCTCGATCCGCTCGATCTGTGGCGCCAGTCCTTCGCTTTGACCTATGCCGCCGAACTGCGCGCCGAGCGCAGCGGCCGCGCGGGATCGGTGGTCGACGCCGACCCCGACCGCTATCGCGCCTTCAGCCTGCCCGCGCTCGCCGACGCGCGCCTCTCCGCGCATATCGCCAATGGCCG
>NZ_DATHFV010000096.1:0-9227 GCF_035317925.1 Sphingomonas sp. | reverse complement strand
CGAGCTCGTCGAGCGCCGCCGCGTCGGTACTGTTGCGCCGCAATTCGACGATCATCAGCATGCCCTTGGCGTCGCATATGTCGAGCAGAGCGGCCGACGGCGGGTTGTGCGAACTGCGCCAGGCGTTGCAGCCCATCGATTGCAATTGCTCGACCCGCCAGGCGTTGAGGCGGTCGGGAATGCCGGTGCCGACGCCGGCATGATCCTGATGGTTGCAGGTCCCAAGCAGTTTGACCGGCTTTTCGTTGAGGAAGAAGCCATGGTCGGGATCGAACCGGATCGCGCGGATGCCGAACGGTGTCTCGATCCGGTCGAGGATCGCTCCGTCCTCGCGCAACTCGGTCACGAGCCGATAGAGCTGGGGCGTTTCCAGCGACCACAAGGCCGGATCGGCTAGCGTCAGGCTGGCTTCGTGGTTCGTCGTGGCATGCGGCGCCAGATCGATCGCGGCGTCCGGAAAAGTCGCGACGGTCCGGCCGTCCGGCGCTACCACCGACCGCCGCACCGAAATCCGGCCAGGCGTTTCGCGGCGGCTCGCGAGATCGGTCGAGACCGCGATCTCGGCCACACCGCGCACGGGCGTGGCGCGGACGACGCTGCCCCATTGCGGAACGTGGATCGCATCGGCCTTCACCATCGTGACGTGGCGATAGAGGCCCGCGCCTTCGTAAAACCAGCCCTCGCCGTCGGTCGCATCGACCCGCAAGGTGAGGACGTTGGGCCCGCCGCGATAATCGAGGAAGTTGGTGATATCGACCTGGAAGGGCGCGTAGCCGCTCATGCTGCCGCCGACGATGCAGCCGTTCACCATCACCAGGCAGTTGCGGAACACCCCGTCGAATTCGAGCCAGATGCTGCGGCCGTGATCGGTCTTGTCGATCAGCAGCGGACGGCGATACCAGCCGATGCTGTTTTCGGGAAAGTCGCGCCCGACCGCCTTGAAGCCATGGCCGGCGACCCGGTCCCGGATCACGCGGTCAGCGGGTGGTGGCTCCTTCGGCTCGGCGAAGGGAAGCGCCGCGACCCAGTCGTGCGGAACTCGTATTTGTGCCCAGTCGTGGTCGTCGAAATCGGTGCCGCCTGCCTCGGGCGTCGCCTCGCCGACCTTGGAAAAGGTCCGCTGGTAGATCCCGAAATTGAAGTCCTTGGCCATGTCGGAGGCGTGGCCAAGATGGAATTTCCAGCCCTCCTCCAGTCGGGCAGTCTGGCGAGGATGCTCGCCAACAATGTCTTTTGCAGCGAGATGGGTCGAAATTGCCGGCAGCGCCGCGCCGGCCACGCCGGATCCGATGAATTGACGGCGGTTCACCGGACAGCGCTTGCGCGCGGGTAGATGACAGCATCGGCGGGACGGGCAGTGTGATGTCCGGTCGCCGGTTCCCGGTCCCCCTCCATCTCCCGGATTGCGGTGTCGAGGCGTTTTGCGCACGTGCAGAGCACCTGCCTGGCGTGCAACAACCTGTCCGACGCATAGTGCCTGTCGGGCAGAAAGGGGATCGTCAGCGCGGCGATCAGTTGGTTATCGAGGCGCACGGGGACGGATATGTCGGTGACACTTCCGATTGCCGGGTTAGGGGCAATCGCGAATCCCTGCATCCTCGTCACGACAAGTTCTCTCCTCATGGTCGGAACCTTGGCCGGAACCACCCTGCGATCGGACTGGTAGGCCAGAAGGATCGCACCGGTCGCCGAATTTGCAAGTGGAACGCGCATGCCAGACTCGGCCGTCAGACCGAGATATTCGGGGCTGGACGCATAGGCTATGATGATCGCGTCCTTATCGGCAAGCGTTGCCAGATAGCAGCTCTGGCCCGTCGCGTGCGCGATGTCTTTCATCGCCAACCGGGCCAGCTCGATAGGTTCGTGCAATGGCTGTGAAATACAAACTTGGAAAAGGCGTCCCGTCGCCCGGTACCCGGCGCGGCTCACCGAGACATAGCCTTCTTCCTCGAGAACCTGGAGCACACGAAACAGTTCGCCGGTCGACCTGTCCGTAGCCTGACAAAGCGCCGTCAGGGACAGGGATCGACGCGCGGATGCGAGAGCCTCCAGAATCTCAAGACCCCGCTGCAACCCGGGCGCACGATATTTTCCAGCCGTAGCCATATGTGAAACACATATTGCAATCTGTGCTCAGATGGAATAGATATTATATATTCGGTGGGATGCTGTTTTGCTTTGCGATGCAGCTTTCTAAGAAACGAACGAAAAGGGGAGGGCGGACGTGAAAAAATTCTATGGGGCGTCGAGGGGAAGTCTGGCGATTGCGCTGATAACGGTGGCCATTCCTGGCACTGCCATCGCCCAGCAGACGCAGGCACCCGCGGCGGCAGGCGCGGACGCGTCGTCGAACACGGCGGACGAGATCGTGATCTCGGGCTATCGTGCAAGCCTTAAGCTGGCCGAGGATTACAAGCGCAAGGCGGTTGGATCCCAGGACAACATTCTCGCGTCCGACATCGCATCTTTCCCTGACCTCAATCTCGCCGAGTCGCTGCAACGCGTTCCCGGTATCGTCATCACCCGCGACTCGGGTGAAGGGCGTCAGATCACGCTGCGCGGGCTTGGAGCCGATTTCACGCGCGTCCAGCTGAATGGCATGGAGGTGCTGGGCAACACGGCGTCGGGCATGGACAACCGTGGCGCGGTCAGCCGCTCGCGTTCGTTCGATTTCAGCCTGTTCGCGTCCGAATTGTTCAACCGCGTGTCGGTCGAGAAATCCTATTCGGCGGATCAGGACGAAGGCGGCATCGCCGGTACGGTCGATCTGTATACCGCCAAGCCGTTCGATTATTCGGGCGCCAAGTTCGTGGTTTCGGCCAAGGGGCAGACCAACACCAATACGAAGGGGGCGACCCCGCGTGTGGTCGCGCTGGCGTCGGACCGTTGGGGTGATTTCGGTGCCCTCGTGTCGGTCGCGTACGGCCAGATCAAGAGCAACGAATATGGCTACCGCAACTGGGGCTGGGGCGTCGTCAAATATAACCCCGCCAACATCGGTCCGAACATCGATGCGGCCACGCGTTCCAAGCTGCTGGCCGGCGTCGTTGCGCCGCAGGCGGAATCGCCATCGACCTGGTGGACCGACCGTCGCCGTCTGGGCATCACCAGCGCGCTCCAATATCATGGCGATACCGTCAAGATCGACCTCGACATGCTCTATGGCCGGATGTGGGATCAGCGCGACGACTGGGCGCTGGCGGCAGCCGGATCCAACGCGCTGACAGGCAGCCCGATCGGCGGAACCCAGGTCATCCAATCAGCGGTGATCGACAGCACCAACACGCTGCGCGCAGCCAGCTACACCGGCATCGACCAGCGGTCGGAGCACCATATCGTCAAGAACCACACCGATTTCTATCAGGCCGCGCTCAACGGTTCGTGGCAGGCGACCGACAAGCTGAAGTTCACCGCACTAGGCGGCTTCGAGGAGTCGAAATTCCGTCAGCCCGAATTCGACAAGGTGTTCCTGGAATCCAAGAATCACGCCTTCAGCTTCGACGACCAGCCCAGCGAGCCGGTCAACACCTATGGCTTCGATATCGCCAATCCGGCGAACTGGCAGCTGATGCGCCTGGATACCCAGGAAAACGCCATCACCAACAAGTACAAGAATGCGAAACTGGCAGCGACCTACGCGTTCAACGAAACGTCGAATGTCGAAGTCGGCGGAGAATATAAGAACTTCATCGACGAGGCCTATCAGTACAACAACAAGGTTTTCCATAACGTCCCGACCGACACGGTCATCCCGGACAGCCTGAAATATGTGATCGATAAGGACTCGCAGATTCAGTACGTCGGCGGCAACATCGACGGGATCTACTCGTTGATCGGGGACCCGAGGAATCTGGGTCCGGCCAATCTTCAGGCCGGCAGCGACTATCGCGTTCACGAGACGACCTGGAGCGGCTTCGCGCAGTATAATCTCGACACTTATATCGGCGGGATGCAGTTCCGCGCGAATGCGGGCGTTCGATATTTCGACACCGAACTGGTCTCGTCGGGCCATCTCGCCACGTCGGCTGGCCTGACGCCGGTTTCGGTCACCACGCGCGTCCATGGCTGGTTGCCTGCGGCCAACGCGGCGCTCAACCTCGACAAGAATCTCATTCTGCGTCTGAGCGCGAGCCGGAACGTGAATCGTCCAGGTCTTGGCGACCTTGCCGCGGCCGGTTCGATCACGACCCGTCCGAACGGCGGCAGCGTCAGCTTCGGCAACCCGAACCTGAAGCCCTACAAGGCCACCTCGATCGAGACCTCACTCGAATATTATATGGGCAAGGGCTTCGCCTCGATCGGCGGTTTCTACAAGAAGATGGACAGCTTCGTAACGTCGAAGAGCTTTCAGGAGCCTTATGGCCAGATCGGCTTGCCGCTCTCGCTGCTCATTCCGGGCGAGGATGCGACTACGCTGTTCGACGTGAGCCAGCCGGTCAATGGCAAGGGCGCCGACATCAAGGGCATCGAAGTGGCGTTCCAGCATGACTTCGATTTCCTGCCCGGCGTGCTCAAGCATCTGGGCATCAACGCGAATGGCACCTACTTCAGCGGCCATCAGACGGTTAACATCAACAGCGTCAACTATCAGGTGAGCCTGTTCAACCTGTCCAAGTGGGCTGCCAATGCCACCCTCTATTACGATACGGACAAGTGGGGCGCCCGCATCTCCACCGCTTATCGCAGCAAGTATCTGATTGGTGCAGGCGGCGGTCCCAACATCGGCGATGGCATCAAGAGCGGCAACAACGTCGATGCGCAGGCGCACTTCAGCATCAACAAGCACTTCAGGCTTGTCGCCGAAGCGATCAACCTGACCAATCAGCCGATCGTCCAAGCGGCCGACATCGGTGCGCAGCGTACCGAAGTCTATACGAAGAGCGGCCGCACCTTCACCTTCGGCTTCAGCGCCGATTTCTGATACCTTCCCTACTGGGCGCCGCTTCCGTTTTCGGGAGCGGCGCCCTTTTTGTTTCTGCCGCGCGCGCTTAGCCTCCGCGGCCCGGTGAACCGATCGATTGCTGCAGGAGTGCGGGTGGATGGCTGAGGACGACGACGGCACAGCGATCGAGCGGCCCGACAATCCCGGCCGCCGTCTGCTGCTTGGCGGCATGGTGGCCGCCGGACTCGCTGCCGGCGCCACCGGCGAAGCAGCACGACGCAGCCGGCACGACGCGCATCCGCTTGGGCCGGCTGACACAGCGCTCCGTGCGCATATCGACACTGTGGTCGTGATCTATGCGGAAAATCGCAGCTTCAATAACCTGTTCGCCGACTTTCCCGGCCTGCTCCGCCCGCTGTCGGCGGTTCCGCGCTCCGCTTATCTCCAGCGCGATCGCGACGGCAGCCTGTTGCCGATGCTGCCGAAGATCTGGGAGGGGCTGGTTCCGACCAAGCAGGTCGTCGAACATCGTGAATATCAGATCGGCCCGGACGATCTGCCCAGCCTGCCGAATGCGCCGTTCGCGCTGACCACGCCCGAGGGCGATCCCTTGCCCCATGGGCTGGTGACGCGCGACCTGACCCATGCCTTTTACAACAACCAGTTGCAGATCAACGGCGGCCGCAATGACGGTTTCGTCGCGTGGGGCGACAGCGGCGCGCTCGTCATGGGCCATTATGGCGACACGTCGGCGAACCTGCGCCTCCACCAGATCGCGCGCGAATTCACGCTGTGCGACAATTTCTTCATGGGTGCGTTCGGCGGCTCCTACCTCAACCATCAATATCTGATCGCGGCACGGCCGCCTTACTATCCCGATGCCGACAAGGGGCCGGCGCGGGACAGCATCGTCCAGCTCGAGGGCAACGACCCCAGGGGGATCAAGCCGAAGCAGCGGGCCAATTCGCCCGCGAGCGCGCTCGCCGGACCGGTGCGGTTCGTGTCCGACACGCTGACGCCCGATTTCTGGGCGGTCAACACGATGCTGCCGCCTTATGCGCCGACCTACGATGCCGATCCCGACCGGCCGGCCTATGCCGATCTCGCAAGCGCGCGTGCTCTGGTGCCGCAGCGCCACTCCACGATCGGCGATATGCTGTCGGCGCGCGACGTCGATTGGGCCTGGTATGCCGGCGGCTGGGGCGCAGCGCTGGCCGGGCACGCGGGCGACGCCGAATTCCCGTCGCGCCCGAATTTTCAGCCGCACCACCAGCCGTTCAATTATTTCGCCCGCTTCGAGCCGGGCACCGCCGATCGCGCGCGTTATCTGCGCGATGCGGGCACGGGCGAAACGCCACGCACCAACCTGTTTCTCGCCGACGCAGCGGCGGGCCGGCTGCCGCCGGTCGCATTCTACAAGCCCCAGGGCAATCTCAACATGCATGCCGGCTATTCGGACGTCGATGCCGGCGACCGCCATATCGCGAAGGTGATCGACGCGCTGCGCAAGAGCCCGCAATGGAGCAAGATGCTGGTGGTCGTCGCGTTCGACGAGAATGGCGGCTGGTGGGATCATGTCCCGCCGCCCAAGGGCGATCGTTGGGGTCCGGGCACGCGCATTCCCGCGATCGTCATCTCGCCCCACGCCCGCCATGGCGAGGTCGATCACACGATCTATGACACCGGATCGATCGCGCGTTTCATCACGCGCCGCTGGGGGCTGGAGAAGCTGCCCGGCCTGATCGAACGCGAACGCGCGATGATCGCGGCCGGCGGGCCGCCGCCGGGTGACCTTACCGGCGCCCTGCGCTTCACCTGAAACGAAAAGGGGCGGCTCGCGCCGCCCCTTGAGCATCAGGCGTCGGTGTAGGACGGCGGACGATCCGCCTTGGCCTTGCCGAAGTCGAGGTTGGGCTTGGCGCCCATGCGGAACACCAGCCGGCCGCCCTTGGCGAGTTCGGCATGGCTGATCCAGCTCTTGCTCCAGGGTTGGCCGTTCCACGTCACCGACTGGATATACAGGTTGGCGTCGCTGGTGCCGGGCGCTTCGATCGACAATTTGCGCCCGCCGCCGACGTCGATCGTGGCACGCGCAAACAAAGGCGAGGCGAAGACGTAATTGGCGCTGACCGGATCGACCGCATAGAGGCCGAGCGCGCTCATCAGGTACCAGGCGCTCATCTGCCCGCAATCCTCGTTGCCGGCGAGGCCGTCGGGCTTGTCGGCATACCATTGCCGCAGCAGCGATCGCACGCGGGCCTGCGTCTTATGCGCCGATCCGGTATAATTGTAGAGGAAGGCGATGTGGTGGCTGGGCTCGTTGCCCTGCGAATATTGCCCGACCAGCCCGGTCATATCGACCGGCATGCCCGGCGGCATCTCCGTCTCGGCGAACAACCGGTCGAGCTTGGCCTCGAACGCCGCCTCGCCGCCGAACATCTCCATATAATGATAGAGGTCGTGCTGGTTGAGGAAGGTCGCTTCCCAGGCGTTGCTCTCGGTGAAATCGCGCCAGCGCGAAACGTCATGGCCGATGAAGCGCGGATCGAACGGCTCGGCCCAGCGCCCGTTGGACAGGCGCGCGCGCATGAAGTTCGTCTTCTTGTCGAACAGGTTGGCGTAATTGCGCGAGCGCTCCCGCAATATCTTGGCGGAGGCGCTGTCGCCGGCGGCCTCGGCGATCGTGGCCATCGCCCAATCGTCATAGGCGATTTCCAGCGTCTTGCTCGCGGCCTCGCCGGCCAGATCGCTCGGGATATAGCCCTTGCCGCGATACCATTCGAGCTGGACGCCGCGTTCGCGGAACGCCTTCTTCTTGAAGACTGGCCAGGCGGCGGCATAGTCGACGCCCTTCGCGCCTTTGGCATAAGCTTCGGCGATCACCACCGCCGAATGCCAGCCGATCATGCAGCGCGTCTCGATCCCCTGCAGCGGCCAGATCGGCGGACCGAAAGGGCTTTCCTGCGCCATCCGCACGAGGCCGGAGACGAGCGATTCATTGCGCGCCGGCTGGACCAGGCTGAAGAAGGGATGGAGCGCGCGATACGTGTCCCACAGCGAATAGGTCGAATAATTCTCCTGGCCCTTGGCGAGGGTGTGGACCGCCGTGTCCATGCCGCGATAGCGCCCGTCCGCATCCGAGAAGATCGTGGGTGCCATCATCGTGTGATAATAGGATGTGTAGAAGGTCCGCGCGTCGCTCTCGCTTGCGCCGTCGATCTTCACCCGCCCAAGTTCGGTCTCCCACTGGCCGCGCGCGGCATTGTGGACCGCGTCGAAATCCCAGCCCGGCAGCTCGGCATCGAGGTTGCGCAGCGCGCCGTCGATGTCGACGCCCGACAGCGCGACCTTGACCAGCAACGGTTCCGACGCGGTGTCTGGGAAAGCCAGCACGCATTTGAGGTCGGCGCCCTTCAATTCCTTCGTGCCGGCCGGCAGCGGCTCATTGTTCGAGAAGAGGGTCGCTGTGGCGAACGGACGCGACAGGCGCATCGCGAAATGGATGACGCGGCCGATGCCCCAGATGTGCACCCGGCGCGATCCGACCAGCAGATCGGGCCCGGCGACGCGCAGCACGACATCGGTGATGTTGGGCTGCGTGTCGGGATCCTTCGCATCGCGCGCCGCGTGGCGCATATCGACCAGCACATGCGGCGTGGCCGCGCCCGCGGGAAAGCGATAGCGGTGCAGCCCGACGCGGCAGGTCGCGGTCAGTTCGACATCGATCCCGCTATCCTTGAGCAGCACCCGATAATAACCAGGCGAGGCGCGCTCGTCGGCATGGTCGAAGCGCTGGCGATAGCCGCCCTGCGGCTCCTCGAGCGATCCCGGTTCGAGCACGACCGGACCGGTGCGCGGCGCGACCAGCACGTCCATCAGATCGGCACAGCCCGTGCCGCTCAGATGGTTGTGGGAGAAGCCGAGCAAGGTGGGATCGTCGAGATGATAGCCCGAGCAGGCATCCCAGCGTGCGACGTCGGTATCGGGGCCGAGCTGGACCATGCCGAACGGCACGGTCGGGCCGGGATAGGTGTGGCCATGACCGCCGGTGCCGATGAAGGGATCGACGAAGCCGCACAGTCCACCCTGTGCCGCGTTGGCCGCGCGCGAGGCGGCCCGAACGGCCCCCGCGCCAGCGATCGCCATCGTTGCGGCAGCGCCTGCCAGAACGTCGCGTCTCGTTACCATATGCCCCTCCTAGGCTTGCAATGTTGTGCGGCGGCGCACCGGCTCAGCGCCGCGTCTTGGTATAAGTGTCGAAAGCGACGGCGGCGACGATGATGAAGCCGATCACCACCTGCTGCCAGTAGGATGAGACGTGCATGATCACGAGGCCGTTGCCCAT
>NZ_DATHFV010000095.1:0-8204 GCF_035317925.1 Sphingomonas sp. | reverse complement strand
TCGGCATGCGCGGCATTGGCGACGACGATCGGCGCCGCGAAACCGTCGCTCTGCGGCGTGCGCCGCGCGGTGAGCTGCAGCATCGTCTCGGCGGCAGTGAGGCTGAGCAATTGCTTCGGCCGGCCGGTACGCGACAGCGGCCACAGCCGCGTGCCCGAGCCTCCCGACAAAATCACAGGCGCAATCCGGCTCATCCGCGCTTCCCCGGGCGCGTAACAGTAAGATCAATCAACATTCAGGCTTTCGCTGGAGTGAAACCTAGAGCCACACCGTTCATGCAATAGCGCAATCCGGTGGGTTTGGGACCATCGTCGAACACATGGCCGAGATGGCCGCCGCAACGGCGGCAATGGACCTCGGTGCGGTCCATGCCGATCGAATTGTCGTCGCTCGTCACTACCGCATTCTTGAGCGGCGCCCAGAAGCTCGGCCAGCCGGTGCCGCTTTCGAATTTGGTCGACGATGCGAAAGCGGGCAGCGCGCAGCCCGCGCAGGTAAAGAGGCCCTTGCGATGTTCGTTGAGCAAAGGGCTGGTGAAGGGGCGTTCGGTGCCGGCGTGACGCAGCACGTCATAGGCGGCGGGTGACAGCTTGGCGCGCCATTGCGCGTCGGTCAGCGTCACTTCGTAATGCTCGGGGGTGGTGGGCGCGCTGCAGCCGGCCGACCACAGGAAGGCGGTCGCCATTGCGCCGCTGCCCGCGCCCATCAGCGCGCGTCTCGATACCAGCATGCCATTACCTTCCCGCATCCGCGTTCTGAACGCCCGACTTTTAAAAAGTGTGCATCTTGTCCGCCCGATACAAGCGCGGATGCGACGATGTGCTAAGATGGGGCGGTGACAGCCCCTTTGCCCCTGGAAGATGCGATCAAGGCCGAAGCGCGCGCGCTCGGCTTCGCGGCGTGCCGGATCGCGCGCGCCGATGCCGCGCCGGAGGCGGCCGGGCGGCTGCGTGAATGGCTCGATCAGGGCGCGCATGGCGACATGCTGTGGATGGAGGAACGATCGCACCAGCGCGGATCGCCCGCGTCGCTGTGGCCCGAGGTGAAGTCGGTGATCATGCTCGGCATGAGCTATGCGCCGTCGGTCGACCCGCTCGCGCTGGCGGACGAAAGCGGGGTCGGGCGGATCTCGGTCTATGCGCAGGGCCAGGACTATCACGACATCGTCAAGAAGGGACTGAAGGCGCTCGCGCGCTGGCTGGTCGCGCATGCGCCCGACACGAACCTCAAGGTGTTCGTCGATACCGCGCCGGTGATGGAGAAGCCGCTCGCGGAAGCCGCCGGGATCGGCTGGCAGGGCAAGCATACCAATCTCGTCAGCCGCGAGGACGGCAGCTGGCTGCTGCTCGGCGCGATCATGACCACGCTCGATCTGGCGCCCGACGCGCCCGGCGATACGCGCTGCGGATCGTGCGACGCGTGCATGACCGCATGCCCGACCGATGCCTTTCCGGCGCCGTTCAAGCTCGATGCGCGGCGCTGCATTTCCTACCTCACGATCGAGCATAAGGGCCCGATTCCGGTCGAATTCCGACAGGCGATCGGCAACCGCATCTATGGTTGCGACGATTGCCTCGCGGTATGCCCGTGGAACAAGTTCGCCGATGCGGCGCACGCCAACCGTGCCTTCGCAGCGCGCGCCGAGCTGGCCGCGCCGGAGCTGGCCGACCTGCTGTTGCTCGACGATGCGGCGTTCCGTCAGATCTTCTCGGGCTCGCCGATCAAGCGGATCGGGCGCGACAAGATGATGCGCAACGCGCTGATCGCGGCGGGCAATAGCGGGCTGCCGGACTTGCTGCCGCGCGTGCTGGCTTTGCTGGACGATCCGGCGCCGGTGGTGCGCGGTGCGGCGACGTGGGCCTTGTCGCGGCTGGATCAGGTGCGGTTTGCGGAGGAGGCGGCTGCGCGGTGTGCGCAAGAGCATGATCCGGATTGCTGCGCCGAATGGGGATACCTGGATCGCTTCGCCGTGACAGCGCTAGAGAGCGCGTCTTGAGCCACTGATAAACCGGTAGGCCGCTTTGGTGGAATGTCCGTCCGGTTCGCATCCGGTTAGCGGAATTCGAACAGCTTATTCGGGATTTGGAGCCGCCAGGCCACTCGATCCGCTTTTTTGATTTCTATTCAGAAGTAATCGAAGAGAAATGCGGCGTTTACAAGGACCGCCGCGACGAGTGCCGCTTTAATTCCACCGTCAGCTCTTCGTCGAGCAATCACCAAGATGACTATACAGACGACGAAAGCCGCAAGGGCATTGCCGATGGCATAGGCCTCGATTCCCGCGACATACATTGGGAGCGCCATCTTGAAGTGGGGCATCCACAAATAAGCGTGGGGAAGCGAGCATAGCCAACATACCGCCAATGCAACCGCAAGTCTCGTGGCTGGCTTTGGTGGAAACATCCTTCCAATATCTTGCGAGCGCGTTGTCATTGTCGCTGCCATCGCGCCTGATGCGATGAGAGCGACAGCAGCGCCGAGCCAGAGGATAGCAATTGCCCAGTTGGAGGCGTTGAACCAAGCGCGAGAGAAAGTGCGCATCGCGGGTCCGACCAGCGCTCCCGAGATCGCGGCCAAAACCAAAAACGTGATTCCGATGCGAAGAAGGTGTGCTGGCTTGGACATTTCAGCCACCTTAGCTTCCGCGCGAACGACCGCAATCAGGCACCGTCGGACCGGCACTGAATGGCGAAGTTGGGTCGGAAGCGGGACGTTGCGTCCGATTTTGCGGATGAGCGCGATCAGGCGCCGGACGCGCGTGGTTATGTCGCCGCCGCGGCGCTAGACGCCCATCAGGCGCGGCGCGATCGCATGCCACCAGCCCGCGTTCCACGCGCTGTAAACGGCAACCGAAACCGCGACGTAGGTGCCAAGCCAAACGAGGTAGGCGCGATTGATCGTGCCCGTGCGGACCACGTCCCAGATGATCATCGGCGACAGCAGCGCCACTATGTAAAGATCGGTCGACAGCGGGCTGACGGGCAGCGTCGTGGGCAGCCATTGGATGCGATCGATCGCCGCCGGTAACGGCGTGGCGGTCGCGAGGATCATCATGCGCTTGTGAAAGGCCCCGTTCTTGCCCCGCGCCTTCAGGCCGAGGAAGATGAACAGCGGGAACAGGATGCCGATCCGCAGCTGCATCAGCATGATATTGTCGAGGCGCAGCAGGAGATGCTGGAGTTCCGCGCGCGCCGGCTGCGGCGCGGACTGGGCCGGGTACCACACCGAATGGTAGATGGTCGGAACCAGGATGAAGCCGACCAGCACGAGCGCGGGAACGAGTAGCATCGCCACCCGCCCCAGCCGGCGATGCGTCTCCAATCTGCCGGTCGCGGCGAGCGTGGTTTGCGCCAGCACGAGCAGCAGGAACGAACCCATCAAAACCGCGTGGAAATGCAGCACGAGCGGCAAGGGCGGGATCGCGCCCGCCTTGGCATCGGCCACCAGCCCGATCGAATCCGGTATGAACCCGGTGAGCGTGACGACGATGAAGCTCGCCGCCATGTACACGTAGATCCAGCGATCGATCGCCCGTGCGGCGGGACTGCCGGACGGTGGCCACGTCCCCGCGTCGACGCCAATATTCGCGATGCTTGCCATAACGCCCCCCGACGTTTTCAACCCGAAGGCGCCATTACCACTTTCGGCCGTAGAAATGAATATGTTACGGCGTCGATACGATATGGGGCCGCCGCTTATTTCCGCGCTCCGAAGTGTGCGTCGATCCAGGTCGCCATGCGATCGAGCGCGATCGGGGCGACGGTTTCCTCGATCTCGGCATATTCGCCGACCGCCCCGGTCTTCGCGGTCTGGAAGAGGTGGTTCAGCCCCGGCAACTCGACGATGGTGACGTCCTTGTCGTCCTTCAGCGCCGCCCTGATCGCGGCGAGGTTCGCGGCCGGCGGCACCTGCCGGTCGAGGCTGCCGTTCATGGCGAGGACCGGGACGCGGATCGCGCGCAAATTGGGCGCGGGATCGTAGCGAAGGAAGTAGCGGAACCAGGGCGTCGAGATCTGGGCGATGATGATCTCCTTGCTGGCGGTCGGTGGCAGGCCGAGCGCGGACATCGCCTCGGGCGTCAGCACGGCGCGCGCCGCCGCAAGCCCGTCCGCAGAGGTCGCGCCGCTCGCGACCGCCTTGAACAATGCGGCCATGACCGGCTCGGTCCGGTTCATCTCCGCCTCGCTTTGCCCCATGGCCGCGCCGATCAGCCGGCGCTGCGACAGCATTAGCTGATCGAGCGCGGTGCCGGGGCCCGCCATCATGACGAGGAAGGCGACCTGCTTGTTGGTCGCCATCGCGATCGGGCCGACCATCCCGCCTTCGCTATGGCCGATGAAGCCGATCGCGTTCGGGCGGATGTCCTTGCGCGTCTTCAGAAAGGCGAAGGCGGCATTGGCGTCGGTGGCGAAATCCGCCGACGTCGCCTTGGCGAAATCCCCGGTCGATTTGGCCGTGCCACGATCGTCGACACGCAGCACGGCAATGCCCCGGCGCGAGAGATAGTCGGCGATCACCCAGAAGGGCTTGTGGCCGAGCAACGTCTCGTCGCGGTCCTGCGGGCCTGAGCCGGTGATCAGGATCGCGGCGGGGAAGGGGCCCTTGCCCGGGGGCAAGGTCAGCGTGCCGGCGAGATGGACGCCGCTTTCGACGGAATTGTCGAACGACACGTCTTCGGCGGTGTAGGGGAAGGGGGGCTGCGGCGTCTGCGGCCGTTTGGGCGGCACAAGCGCGCTTGTGCCCTGGCTGCGGGTGAAATCTACGGGCGCGTCGGGCCGGTTGGGCACCGTCCAGATACCCGCAATGTGCATAGCGTCCGCAGACAGCAGGCCCGCATAGCTCGCCCCGTTCACTGCAAGCTTGAAGCTGACTTTCTGCCCTTCGCGCGTCAGACCCTGGACCGGCACCCCATTGGCCATCTGGTCGGGTGAATCGAGCAATATGATCGTGCCCTGCGGGGTCGTGCGGATATGCAGGATCAGGCGCAAAGTGGCGGCATTGCGCGTGATCGTGCCGCTCCAGGTGCCGTCGAGTCCGGCGACCACCGGCCGGGCCGGCGGCGGGCCCTTGATCAGCTTGAGCGGCAGTTCGACGCCCTGTTTGAAAATGCCGTTCCAGCTCTGCTCGGCGGGAACCCAGCTGCCCTTGAACGAGGCGCCGACCTGCGCGACCTCGAACGCGAATGTTCCGTCCTGCACGCCGACGCTCGACATCGGCACCTTGTTTCCGGGGCCCTGATCCGTATTCTCGACCGTGGCTTTGAGCGATCCGTCGGGCGCGCGGCTGACGGTCACCGCGAGCGTGATCGCGCCCTGCGGCGTCTGCAGCGCGCCGTGCCAGTCGCCGACAGGATCGGGCGCCGCCTGGGCGAAACCAGCCTGCGGCGTCGCGAGGCCCGCGAAGGCTAGCAGGACGAGAGCAAATCTTCTCACGATTCCAGGCATGGGATCTCCCCCCTTCGGCAGCCGGGCCCACCGGCGCGATCATTCAGAACAGCGGGATCAGGCGGGTTTCCTTCTGTCCCGCAGCGTCAGGCAATAACCCAGCGTGATCACGACCCCCGCGAACACCGCACCGGCCCCGACCAATGCCGCCATCCGGACGGGCGCGAACAGGAACAGTCCGGTATAGATCAGCCCGCTTATCACTTGGGACCAGCCCGCAACCCGCTGGGCCTGGCGTGCGTGGGCGCTCCGGGCGATGACGGTCTTGGGGATCCGGTTGCCGTACCAGACGATCAACAGCCCATTGATGCCCATGACCAATCGCATGACCGTATCGCCGTCGACATAACCCAGCTTGCGCGCCGTAACCGCGCCGAGCGAAATCGCGAGGATGCCGCCGGCCCAAATCAGCCCTGCCTTGATTTCCTTGTTCATCGTGCAGTCTCCCTTCTCGGCGCCCGCGGCTCCGCGCCGAGGCCGAACGAATCGACGAAGCCGAGCAGCGCTTCTTCGAGCACCGACAGCTTCAGGTGATAGATGATCGATTTGCCGGCCTTCTCGGCGTGGACCAGATCGGCCTCCTTGAGCACCGCGAAGTGCGCCGACATGGTCGGCTTGGAGACGTCGAACTGGTCGCTCAATTCGCCCGCGCTCATCGGCCCCTTGCGCAGGAGCTGGAGCACCTGGCGGCGGGTCGGATCGGAGAGGGCTTTGAAGACCTGGCTCATGATTCGACAATTAGCTAATCATCGAAATGAGTCAAGAGGCCTTCGCCCTAGTACGGAAGCTGCCAACGCACGGTTTGCTTTTGCGCGCGGCACGCATAATGATCCGACGCATTATGGGTCACCTCGTAGCGCAGCGTCGAAGAGCGGCTGAGCGTGATATCATCGAACGCGAAGGGCGGGCTTGCCACCACCACCCGAGCGTTTTGAGCGGCACCGCCTATGCCGACCTCGAACTCGATCGTGTCGGCGCCGGCCAATTCCGCATTGATCAGCTCCACCGGATAGTCGTCGGCCAAAATGCCCGACGACGCGAGCCGGGCCGGCGGCCGTGCCAGCGCGCACGTGTCCGCGGGCAGCGCGTATTTCGCGATCACGGCATCGGCGTCCTGCAGGCTGCCGGATTCCTGATCCAGCTCCGCCAGACGGAGCGCCAGTGCCTGCGCGCGCGGGTCGGCGCGGCCCACCCGCCGCTCGAGCACGCCCAGCGCGACGCCAAGCAAATTCGATCGGAATTCGCGAGGCAGGCTCTGCTCGTTCGCGGCCACGCTCACCAGCTGAAACACCTCGTCAGGCGATATGTCCGGATTTTGCGCGCTCGTTTCGAATATGGTCTTCGCTTGCGCGATCGCGTCGGCCATCGCGATCCTTTGGGCTGATGCGCGCAGCATCACGGCCCTGAGGTCCACCATCGCCTGGATGGTGGGCGGCGCCTTGGCCTTTTGAAAGATCGTCTGAAGCCTGGTGGCAAGATCCGCGGCCCGCGCCCTGCCCTCAGGGGTGCTCATGTCGCGAGCCGCGATGGTCAGCGTCTGCTCCAGCAGAGGCACGAGAAAGACCGACTCCGGCCCATACCGCGTCTCGCGCGCCGATAGAGCGGTCGCGATCGTCGAGGTATCGTCCTCGTCGCCGAGCGGCAGGACCGGGTAGACGCCCTGGCTCGATTGCCAGTTCCACTGCTCTGCCATCGAGGTATCGGCGACCGTATAATTGGCCGACACGCTCTGCCGGCAGCGCATCGTGTAGAGCGTCGGCCGGCCCACCCATGAAAACATCTGTGGGCCCGTCTGGGGCGGCGTGGCACGTAAGCCAGCCGCGAGGAAGGGCTTGGCCATCCCGGGACGGCTCGCCCAGACGACCTCGACGCGAGGCTCGGCCTCCGTCGGGTGCTGGATGGTTTCGAGGATGACCGCATCGGCGGCGGTGACACCGTCGCGGCCGCAAACAGGCGCGTTGTCGTATAGGGGATCGTTTCCGGCGTTGAACTTATTGGACGGATTCAAGGCGAGGAGTGCGGCCAGATGGTCCCGGTCTCCGACGCGTCCGGCTTTGACCGCCAGATCATTTGAAACGCGCAATATGGCATAGCCATCGCTACCGGCCAGCGGCGTCGCGGCCCAAGCGCGCGCCAAAGCGGCATCCGCCCGATCGTTATTACCGGATATCGCGTGAATGCGCGCTGCCGCGAGTTCAATTCTCCAGATATCCGCCGGCCGACCACCATTCGGCGTCAGGCCCTGCAGAACGGCGGCAGCCTGTTGGGGGTCGGCGCCAAGCATCTTGATGCGCGCCGCGCCCAAGGCGGCGGTTTGCCGGTCCGCCGCGCTTAGTTCCTTGTCCTGAAGCACTGCTTCGTAGCTCTTTTCCGCGCCGTCGAAATCGGCTCGCACCTCCTGGGCCACGGCCAGCAACAGCCGCAAATGCGGACGTGCGCCCGGTTCGGCGGTGAGCGCGGCGCGGGCAAGGAACGGTGTGGCCGCTTCATAGACCCCGCGTGAGGCGAAATAGACCCCGAACAATCGGTCCAGCAGCGGGTCGGGACGCGCGGCAGGTCGTGCCGGCAAACGCGCGGCGACAAGCACGTTCAGGATTTTGACGCTCTCGCGGTAAGCGCGTATCTCAAGCGCGCTATCGAACGTCTGCGTCGAAATCGTGGGGGTCGCGCACGGCGCGGTTCCGGCCAGCGAGGCTAAGATGAGCACGCCGGCAAGTCGTTGCGCGCGTAGGAGCAGCCTGGCCGAACGTGTGTGCATTT
>NZ_DATHFV010000094.1:0-10880 GCF_035317925.1 Sphingomonas sp. | reverse complement strand
CTGGCCGGTCTCGATCCGCTGATGCCGGACGACGAATGGGATGCGCTGGGCGGCGGGGAGGGTGGTCGGCAGATCGAGACCCATCCCCAGTTCGTATTGCGCGAAATGCTCGACCGCATCGGTGTGGCGCGCGGAGAAGTGCGAGAATGGCCCGGCGACGCGGACGATCCCGCGCAGGACCGCGCTTTGCTGATCAGCAATGTGATGAAGCCCGCCGCCTTCACCGACGGCTGGCAAGCGCTCGCCGCCACGCCGCCGGAGACGATCCGCGCGGTCGAACTGGCGAACCCCGCCGCGGAAGCACAGGCTATCGCCATCGCGCTGCGCGAGAGCGTGGAGACGCCGGGCCGCACCGCCGCTTTGGTGACCCCCGATCGGGGTCTGGCGACCCGCGTCGCCGCGCACCTCAAGCGCTGGGGTATCGAGGCCGACGATTCGGCCGGTCAGCCTTTGTCGCGCACCCCGCCCGGAACCCTGCTGGGAGCGGCGGCGGACGGAGCGGCGGAGAATTTCGCCCCGGTGACCCTGCTCGCCTTGCTCAAGCATCCGCTGGTGCGTGCGGGCGAGGCGCGCCTGGCCTGGCTGGAGGATGTGCGTCGGCTCGATCGCGCGCTGCGCGGACCGCGTCCGGGGCCGGGGCTTGCCGGGATCACGCGCTTTCTGCGGGAGGGCGACGACCGCACCCGCGACCTCCGCGCGGCGGTACTCGATTGGTGGCAAAGCCTGCTGCCGATCCTGGAGCCGCTCGAGACCGCCTTCGCCGCGCACGAGCCGCGATTGGCCGATCTGCTGGCGGCGATATCGGACGCGGCGAGCGCGCTCGCGGGCGACGAGGCGTGGAGCCGGCCCGCGGGCCGCGCCGCCGCCGATCTTATGGCCGGTCTGCAGGCGAGCGCGGACGAGGGGCCTCGTGTGGTCGGCGCTCGCGCTTTTCCCGCTTTCCTCCAGGCAATGGCGGACGCGGTCGCGGTCCGCCCGCCGCAAGGTGGCCATCCGCGCGTCTTCATCTGGGGTCTGATCGAGGCAAGGCTGCAGCAGACCGATCTCGTCATCCTCGGCGGGTTGAACGAAGGCGTCTGGCCAAGCTTGCCCGCGCCCGACCCCTGGCTCGCCCCCGCGATCCGGGCCGAATTGCGGCTGCCCGGGCTTGAACGACGGATCGGTATCGAGGCCCAGCAATTCGCGGCGGGCCTGGGCAACAAGCAGGTCTTGCTCACCCGCGCCCGGCGCGATGCGCGCGCACCGGTGGTCGCCTCCCGTTTCTGGCTGCGGCTGGTCGCGATGACCGGTGGCGTCGCCGGCGATGCGCGGCTTCAGCATTGGACCGACGCGATCGACCGCCCCGCTGGACCGTCTATGCCGGTAGAGCAACCGCGACCACGCCCCCCGGTCGCGGATCGCCCGAAACGGCTCGCCGTCACCAAGCTCGATCGGCTCAGGGCGGACCCCTTCGCTTTCTATGCCGATGCGATGCTCAAGCTGCGCGCGTGGGACAATGTCGATGCCGATCCCAGCGCGGCCTGGCGCGGCAGCGCGGTCCACAAGATATTCGAGGAATGGATCAAGCTCGACGACTACGATCCCGAAAAATTGCGCCCGCGTGCGGAGAAGCTGCTCGCCGAAACCGCGGCGCATCCCGTGCTGCGCACCTTGTGGGCGCCGCGCCTGCTCGAAGCGATCGAGTGGGTTGCAGCCGAGGTGGCGGAAGGCCTTGCGCAAGGCCGCCGTCCGATCGCGGCGGAGCGCAAGGGCGTGATCCAGGTTGCCGGGATCGACCTGGAAGGCACGGTCGACCGGATCGACCGATTGGCGGACGGCGGCCTCGCCATCGTCGACTGGAAGACGGGCAAGCCACCCTCCAAGCGCGCGGTGGCGGAAGGTTATTCAATGCAATTAGGGCTGCTCGGCCTAATCGCGGAGAAGGGCGGGTTCGCGGATATCGAAGGGCGGCCCGAAATCTTCGAATATTGGTCGCTTGCCGCCAAGGATGAGAGGCTCGGGCATTCGACCAGCCCGGTCGGTCTTAACAAGCAGGGGCAGGGGATTGCCGCTGCCGATTTCACAGCTCTTGCCATGCGCACACTGACCCGCGCGGTCGAGGAATATTTGAAGGGCGACGCGCCGTTCGTGGCAAAACTCAAGCCGCAATATGCGCCATATGGCGATTACGACCAGTTGATGCGGCTCGACGAATGGTATGGTCGCGGTCCGGGCGGAGGCTCGTCGTGAGCGCATCTATCCTGCTGCTCAATCCGCTCGAGGGTGCGCAGAAGCACGCCTCGGCGCCCGACAGCCAGATCTGGCTGTCGGCCTCGGCGGGGACGGGCAAGACGCATGTGCTTACCGCGCGCGTGCTGCGCTTGCTACTCAACGGCGCGCCGCCCGAATCCATTCTGTGCCTGACCTTCACCAAGGCGGGTGCGGCCGAAATGTCGGAGCGTATCCAGGCCCGCCTCGCGGCGTGGGTGCGCATGCCCGAGGAGAAGCTGCAGCGGGAGCTGTTCGCGCTGCACGAGCCGGGCGACCAGCCGGCGATACGCCGCGCGCGCCGCCTGTTTGCGCGTGTACTCGACGCACCTGGCGGTGGGCTGCGGATTCAGACGATCCATGCCTTCTGCCAGACCCTGCTCGCCGGCTTCCCCGCCGAGGCCGGGCTCGCGCCAGGCTTCCAGCCGCTCGAAGGGCGCGCCGAGGCGGCGCTCCGTCGCGCTACGCTCGGAGATATGCTGGTTACCGCCGAACGCGGCGGCGACAGCGGCCTGATCCGCGACATCGAACGTCTCAGCCGCCGCCTTGGTGAGGAGAAAGCCGAACGTTATCTCTCGCGCTGCGCCCGTGCGATCGAGGCGATGCGCACGCTGGGATCGCGCGAAGGGATTGAGGCGCGCGTACGGACTGCGCTTGAAGTGCCGTTAGGGGATGTAGAGGCATTTATTGCCGAGCGGGTCACCGACGAGGCGTTCGATGTGGTCTGCCTGCGCCGCATCGCCTCTGCAAACCGGCAATGGGCAACTGCGCGCGGCAATGAGCGAGCGGATCGGATTGAACGCTGGTTGGCCGCACCCGCCGCGGAGCGTACCGCCAGCCTTCTCGATCTGCATGGCGCTTGGGCGAAGAAGGGCGGCGACCTTTTCTCCTTCGGTAAGGGGCAGGCACCGCAGGTCGATCACTATGAACCGGACTGCACCGTAGCGCATGCGCAGGCGGACGCCTTGCTGGCGCTACGCAGGCGCGCCGAGCTGGCGGCCCTGCTGTCGGCCGGCCTGCGTGCGGGGCAGGCCTATGCGGCTGCTTATGCCAAGGCCAAGCGTGCGCAGGGTTCGGTCGATTTCGACGATCTGATCCGGTTGGCCACCGCCTTGCTGAAACAGCCGGCAATAGGACAGTGGATTCGCTACAAGCTCGACCGTCGCACGGACCATATTCTGGTCGACGAAGGGCAGGACACGAATCTCAGCCAATGGGAAATCGTGATCGCGCTGGCTGATGAATTCTATACCGAACAGTCAGCCGCAGAACGTCCCGAGCGCACTATCTTCGCAGTGGGTGACTTCAAGCAGGCGATCTTTGGCTTTCAGGGAACGGATCCGCTCTACTTCAGATGGGCGCGGGGTAAGTTCCAACAGGCTGTGGAAGAAAGTGGGCGGGAGCTGCAACTTCTGTCCCTCGACCGCTCTTTCCGCTCGACCGGCACGGTGCTGGCGGTGGTCGACCGGTTGATCGAGCAACTCGGCCCTGACCGGCTCGGCCTGTTCGACCCGGCCGAACGCCATCTGACCGCGCGGGGCGACCTTCCCGGCACGGTCACCTTGTGGAAGCCGGTATCGCAGGATCTCGACGCGCTGGTTGACGATGAAGGCGAGGAGGGCTGGATTGACGATGCCGCGCGCGACTTCGCCAAGAAGCTCGCCCGACAGGTCCGGCAGTGGATCGATCAACCCTTATGGCTGGCGGGACGCGGCCGCGCGCTGCGGCCCGAGGACGTGCTGATCCTGGTGCGCAAGCGTGGCGATCTCGCCTCGCTGATCGTCGCGCGCCTTCACGCCGAGGGCGTGGCGGTGGCGGGCGTCGACCGGCTCAAGCTCACCGCGCCGCTCGCGGTGCGCGATCTGATGGCGGCGATCCGTTTCGTGCTGCAGCCCGAGGACGATCTAAACCTCGCCGGCCTGCTGGTCTCGCCCTTGTTCGGACTGAGCCAGGACGAGCTCTATAGCATCGGTTTCGGTCGGCGCGGCAGCCTGTGGTCCGCGCTTCAAGGACACAAGGCCGCTGACGAACTGCGTCAACTGCTCGCCCGCGCCGATCTCACCAGCCCGTACCAGTTCCTCGAAACCATCTTGTCGGGGCCGCTCGACGGGCGGCGCAAACTGATGCACCGCCTCGGCGGCGAGGCGCGCGATCCGATCGAGGAATTATTGAACGCCGCGCTCGCCTTCGAAGGCGAGGCGACGCCGACGCTGCAGCGCTTCCTCGACTGGTTCGACCGCGACGAGGTCGAGGTGACGCGCGATCCCTCGGCGCCGCGCGATGCGGTCCGCGTGATGACCGTGCACGGCGCCAAGGGCCTGCAGTCACCGTTGGTGATCCTCGCCGACGCGACCGGCAATCCTGACGCTGCCCCGACCAATGTGATCGACTGGCAGATCGGTGAGGAGCCCGACGCGCTGCCCGTGTTCCGGCCGCGCAAGGCGGAATTGGCGGGCTCGCTCGCCGAAGCGCTAGCCAAGGTGGAGAAGCGCGAGCGCGAAGAACATTGGCGCCTGCTCTACGTCGCGGTGACGCGTGCCGAGGAGCATCTGGTAATCGGCGGTGCGCTCGGAATGCGCGCGCGCGGTCAGGTGCCGCCGGAAAGCTGGTATGCCGCGCTCGATGACGCGCTCGAGTCGCTCGGCGCGGAGGAGGTGGCCGATCCGATCTGGCATGGCGCCCGCCATTTCACCGATGGGACGTCGCAAGCGAACTTGCCCGAGGCGCAGGCGCCCGCCGACGCCGATCCGGCGCCTCCCGCCTGGCTGCACCGCCCTGCGCCGCTGGAAAGCCGTCCGCCGCGCCCGCTCGCGCCCTCGTCACTCGGCGAGGATCGCGTTGCCGATCCGCCGCCTGGACCGGCCTTGCTTGCCGCCGCCCGGCGCGGGCGCCTGCTCCATGCCCTGTTCGAACGCCTGCCCGGCGTGCCGCCTGAAACGCGCATGGGGGTGGGCCAGCGCTGGCTCGATCATTCGGCGGGCGTGACCGATGCGGCCGAGCGCGAGGCACTGGTCGGCGATGTGTGCGCGATCATCGCCGATCCGGCTTATGCCGCCATCTTCGCGCCCGATGCGCTGGCTGAAGCGCCGATCGCGGCGGTGCTGCCCGACGGCCTTGTCGTCGCCGGCACGGTCGATCGCCTGCTGGTCGAGGCGAACCGCGTCCTCCTCGTCGATTTCAAGACCGGCCGCCGCGCGCCTCCGGACCTCGCGAGTGTGCCCGAACATCATCTGCGCCAGATGGGCGCTTATGCCGCCGCACTCGCCATGATCTTTCCCGGCCGCACGATCGAGGCGATGCTGCTCTACACCGCCGGACCGATCCCGATCGCTCTGTCGCCGGCTGTTCTCGACGCGCACAAGCCTGGCTTGGGCGGGGCGGAGCAAATGCTTGGTCTCGACGGTTGAGTGAAGCCGCCCGCCTGCCTACATCTGGCCGTAACGAGTTTCATGGAGATTCCATATGGCTACCAAGAAGATTACCGATACGTCCTGGGAAAGCGACGTTCTTAAGGCCGATGGGCCGGTACTGGTCGATTTCTGGGCGGAATGGTGCGGACCGTGCCGGATGATCGGCCCCGCGCTGGAAGAAATTTCCGAGGAGCTGGGCGAGAAGGTTACGATCGTTAAGCTCAATATCGACGAGAATCCGGAAGCGCCCGGCCGCTATGGTGTGCGCGGCATCCCGACGATGATCCTGTTCAAGGGTGGTGCCCCGGCCGCGACCAAGGTCGGCGCTGCGCCAAAGAGCCAACTCAAAGGTTGGCTCGAAGCCGCGCTCTGATCATCGTTTCGGCGACGAATTGACATATTTTTGCGGCCGGCGGTTGTCGAAACTGCCGGCCGTCGAGTTTTTGTTATTGACAAGTTGCGATCGACGGATCGTGCGGGCTCGATCGGCGTTACGCCCCTGAATGTTTCAGGGAGTGCGTTGCATGGGTATCCGTAGCGTCGGACTGGGCGTCTGGCTTGCCGCCACCGCGCTGACTTGCCTCGCTTCCGTTTCCGCCGCTTCGGCGAGCGATATCGCGGTCTCGACCGCGCAGGCCGGTACGCATTGGACGGAAGGCGCCGCGCGCGACCTGATCGTCGCGATCGAGGATTCGCGGGCGGAAGGCCTCCATCCCGCCGACTATAATCTCGCCGGGCTGAAGCGCGTTGCCACGGATGGGGAGGGTGGCGCGCTCGACGCGCTCGCCACCGTCTCGGCGTTGGCGCTGGCGCATGATTATTATTTCGGCCGGGTGTCGGATCGATCGGACATGCAATGGATGATCCAACGCTCGCCTTATGAGGCGGTGCAGCTTCCCGCCCGGCTCCAGGCCGCGATCGACGACGGCAAGGTGCAGGAGTTTTTTGCCGCGCTCCTGCCATCCGACCCGCATTACCAGGCACTGCGCAGCGCGCTCGCCGATATGCCGACCGGCGCGGCTCGAGACCGGCTGCGCGTGAACATGGAACGCTGGCGCTGGATGCCGCGCTCGATCGCGACCTCCTATCTCTACGTCAACGTGCCCAGCTACAAATTGCGCGTGGTCGAGGACGGCGTGCAGCTTTCCTCTTACGACGTCGTCGTCGGCGCCAAGGATACGCCGACGCCGCAGATGGTCAGCCCGACCGGCTCGTTCGTCGTCAATCCGGCCTGGTACGTGCCCGCCAGCATCGCCCGCAAATCCGGGCTGCGCGCAGGGCGGGGCGGCTTTACCGGCCGGCACAATGCCGACGGCAGCTATACCGTGATGCAGCCGCCCGGACCGCGCAATGCGCTCGGCCGGATCAAGTTCAACCTGGAAAACGACCAGGCGATCTACCTGCACGACACCAACGCCAAGGCGGCGTTCAACCGTGATCAGCGCGCGCTCAGCCACGGCTGCGTGCGGGTCAAGGACATCGATCAGCTCGCGGCCGAACTGATGAGCCAGGGGCAGGGGGATCCGGCGACACTGGAGGAGGCGCTCGCCAAAACGCAGACCGCGACCCTGCGCCTGCCGCAGACTTGGCCTGTCTATATCGTCTATTTCACCGCGGATGCGGACGGCAGCGGCGACATCACCACCTATGGCGATCCCTACGGCTATGACGCCAAGGTGCTGACCGCGCTCGACGGCAAGCCGCTACAGGTTGCCTCGAACTGATGCTCGATCGTCATTCCCGCGAAGGCGGGAATCCATAAGCTCAGACGCATCGGCTCCATCGTGCCGTTCGAGAATATGGATCCCCGCCTTCGCGGGGATGACGGCACATGAAAAAAGGGCCGCCCGGCAACCGGGCGGCCCTTTCTTCTAACCGAATGGCTAGGCGATCACTCCATGTTGGAGGTGTTGTCGCCCATCATGTTGTCGGCCGCATTGCTGCTGTTCGCATCGGTGGCCGCCATGTCGTTCATGCTGCCTTCCGCGTTCATGTCGGTCATCGACACGTTCTCGGTGGTGTTGGTGGTCTCGCTCTTGCAGGCCGCAAGGCTCAGAGCGGCCGCCGCGACCATCGCAACAGCAGTGGTCTTCTTGATGATGTCTCGCATGTCAGACTCCCTAGAATATCGATTTGGACCGGGTTTTGTTGGACCATTACCCAAATCAGCGCTGACCTTACCATAAAGCGCAGGCGCCTCAAGCGCGAATGATACCTCGTGTAAGCGATTGAAGGAATTGGGGGAATCCTTCACGCAGCGCGGCGTCCAGCGTTTCCCGCGACGAATTGCGCTGCAACGCGGCAAGACTGGTGACGGGGTATTCGGCGATTCCACACGGCACGATCGCGTCGAAATGCGTCAGGTCGGGCTCAAGGTTGAGCGCGAAGCCGTGCAATGTCACCCACCGCCGGACGCGTACCCCGATCGCGCCGATCTTGGCCTCGCGCCCGTCGGGGCCATCGACCCAGATGCCGATCCGGCCCGGCGCCTTGCGCGCTTCGACCCCCAAACGGCCGAGCGCGCCGATCATCCAGTCTTCCAGACTCGCGACATAGCAGCGCACGTCGCGCCCGCGCGCTTCCAGGTCGAGCAGGACATAACCGACGCGCTGGCCCGGCCCATGATAGGTGTAACGCCCGCCGCGTCCGGCACGATGGACCGGGAAACGGCCGGGTTCCAGCAATTCGCTTTCGGTGGCGCTCGTCCCTCCGGTGATGACGGGCGGATGTTCGAGCAGCCAAACCAGTTCGGATGCCGTGCCTTCTCGAATCGCGGCGGCGCGCGCCTCCATTTCGGCCAGGGCCTCGGCGTAATCGGTGAGGCCGGGCGAAACGCGCCATTCGATCTCGTTTGCGGGAGCTGCCATCGTGCCGCGCATGTGGCGCGCACGGGGCGTCTGTGCAAGCAAGCGCTCGATTGCCTTTGGTTCGTCGCCCGACGATAAGCCGGGCGAACAGGAGGAACGGGTCTGGTGAAGTCGCTTTCGATCGAAGAGGCCCTGCAGTGGACGCAGCGCTTCGCCGCGCGTGAATGGAAATTGCTGCTGCCGGTGGCCTTCGCTTTCCTCGCGCTGCCGCCGATGACGCTGCGTCTGTTGCTGCCGGCGCAGATCGCCAACGCGATGACGCCGCAAACGCTCGCGCCCCTGCTGACAAGCGTGCCTTGGCTGATGCCAGCGGAGCTGATCGTCGCCTTGATCACCTTGGTCGGCGGGCTTGCCATTGTCGCCCTCGCGCTGGTGCCACGCATCAGTGTACGCGAGGCTCTGGGCCTCGCGTTTCAGCGTCTGCTCGTATGTGTAGCCGCATTGATCCTGTTGGCTTTGTTTGTTGTGATCGTGGCGACCATCGCGGCCATTCCGATTCAGTTGGCGAGGCTCGCCGTACCGGTGCAGCAGGCCGTATTGGTCTGCGTTATGCTCGGTCTAAGCTTTTTCCTTTCGATCCGCTTGATCGCGCTTGGACCGGTCGTGATTGCGTCGCGAGCGGGACCGATTGCCTCAATCAGGCTGGCGTGGGAACTGACGAGCGGCGCCTTCTGGCGGCTGTTGGGCGCGGCTCTGGTTTATGGCATAGGCGGAACGGTAGTGGTTGCTGCCTCGGCTTTCGCGCTGGGGGCGATTTTCGTTCTCGGTGCCAGGGCGGCCGGTGTGCCCGAGCTTGGGCCCGCGCTCTACACAATCTATCTGCAGCTGATCACGGCCGTATTCTGGACGGGCTTCCACGTCCTCGTCGTCGCGCTCTACCGTCAGTTGGGCGGATCGATCAGGGGCACGTGAGGCGCGGCCTCGCGCGGCAGTAGGCCGAGCAGGCGTGGATCGGCGAACGTCTCGACAGCGCGCGCAAATGGCACGAAGCCATGGCGGCGATAAAAGCCAAGCGCACCCGGATGGTCGAGCGTGCAGGTGTGCACCCACATCCGCGCCACATCCTTGCGCCAGCCGCTCGCGAGCGCCTGCGCCATCAGCCAATTGCCATGGCCCTTGCCGGCAAGCTCGGGCACCAGCCCGAAGAAAGCGATCTCGCATTCGCCGCCCACGCGGAAATCGAGTTCGAGCAGACCGATCTCGATCCCGTTGCGATCGACCACCGCGCTGACCTCGACCGCCGGATCGCGGATGATCGCTTCGAGCGCGGCATCGTCGAGCAGCAGGCGCGAGAACCACAGCCATGGCGCGCCGACACGGTTGAAGAGGGTGCGATAGGCGTTTGCGGCCGGTTCCTTCCACCGCGCCAGCCGCAAGGGTGAGGCGGGCAGAGGGCGTGGCTTCGGCCGTTCGCGCAGCTCGAGCGAGGTGACGATCGCGGCCAGTTCGCCCGGTGCAACCGGGGTCAGCATGCGCTCATTCCCACGCCGCGACCGGCGGCAGGCTCATCAGGATCGCGTCGACGTCGCCGCCGGTCTTGAGCCCGAACAGGGTGCCGCGGTCATAGATCAGGTTGAATTCTGCATAGCGGCCGCGGAAGGCGAGCATCGCCACGTGATCCGCCTCGCTCGATTCCATCCCCATCCGCCGGCGCACGATTCGCGGGAAGATCTCGAGGAACGTCTCGCCGACCGCGCGCACGAACGCGAAATTGGTGTCGAAATCGCCCTCGACATGATCGAAGAAGATGCCGCCGACCCCGCGATGGACCTGGCGGTGCGGGATATAAAAATAATCCTGGGCCCATTTGGCGTAGCGCGGATAGTCGCCCGGCCCGGGATGCGCCTCGCACGCGGCGCGGAAGGCAGCGTGGAAGTCGTCTGTATCCTCCGCGATCGGCAAAGGCGGGTTCAGATCGGCCCCGCCGCCGAACCAGCGTTTGGTGGTGGCCAGGAATCGGCAATTCATATGCACCGCGGGCACGTGCGGATTGGCCATGTGCGCGACCAGGCTGATTCCCGTGGCGAAAAAACGCGGATCCTCGCCGGCGCCGTGGATCGTCTTGGCGAATTCGGGGGCGAAGCTGCCGCCCACGGTCGAGACATTGACCCCGGCTTTCTCGAAAACCTTACCTTTGATCAGCCCGCGTACGCCGCCGCCGCCGCCCTCGCGGTCCCACGGCGTGTAGGAGAATCGCGCGTCACTGCCCGCTTCCTGCTCGATGCTTTCGAATGCAGCGCAGATGCGGTCGCGCAGGCTTTCGAACCAGCGCCGGGCCTGCTGCTGCTCCGCGTCGAGCGTGATTTCCGGGGTGGCGGTCATGGCCGCAGCCGATGCCCGCGCATGGCGCATATGA
>NZ_DATHFV010000093.1:0-15464 GCF_035317925.1 Sphingomonas sp. | reverse complement strand
AGCAGGCGATCCAGCTGGGCTTCATGCCGCGCCTCAGGATCGAGCATACCAGCGCGAGCTCGGCCGGGCAGATTTATATCCCGGCGATCAACTGGGCGCTGATGATCATGGTGTGCCTGCTGGTCCTGTTCTTCCGGTCCTCGACCAACCTGGCCGCAGCCTACGGCATCGCCGTCACCGGCGCGATGCTGATCGATACCTGCCTGGTCTCGGTCGTGCTGTTCCAGCTGTGGAAATGGAACAAGATCGTCGCGGGCATCCTGCTGGCCGCGATCGGCATCGTCGATCTCGCTTATTTCAGCGCCAACCTGACCAAGGTGCCCGACGGCGGCTGGTTCCCGCTGCTGATGGGCTTCATCATCTTCATCATGCTGACGACTTGGTCGCGCGGGCGCGGGCTGATGATCGAGCGGATGCGCGAGGCGGCGATCCCGGTGCCGGTGTTCATCAAGTCGGCGGTCAATTCGGCGACGCGCGTGCCCGGCACGGCGGTGTTCATGACCTCGACCGCGGGCGGCGTGCCGCATGCGCTGCTCCACAACCTCAAGCACAACAAGGTGCTGCACGAGCGCGTGATCCTGCTGACAGTGAAGATCGAGGACGTACCCTATGTCGATCCGATCAAGCGCATCTGGTTCGAGGATCTTGAGGCCGGATTCTATCGCCTGGTCGTGCGCTACGGCTTCATGGAAGAGCCCGACGTGCCCGCCGCGCTCGCGCTCGCGACCGATTGCGGCGCGCGCTTCAAGATGATGGACACGAGCTTCTTCCTCGCCCGCCAGACGCTGATCGCCTCGTCGCGGCCGGGCATGGCGATCTGGCGCGAGAAATTGTTCGCCTGGATGCTGCGCAACGCTGAAAGCGCGATGGAATTCTTCCGCCTGCCGACCAACCGCGTGGTCGAGCTCGGCAGCCAGGTCGAGATCTAGTCGAGATCTAGGTAAGACAGCGTACCTGATCAACACGCGCGGCGCGGGGCGTCGTGCGCGGCGTCACGGATCGCGTGGCTTCCATCCGCGTTCGATCGCCGACTGATCGAGGAGAAAGACATGCTCAGCATCGCCGGCTGGATCGCGCCCGCAGCCACTATGATCGCCGCGATCATGACCGCCGCCAATCTCGGCGCGCGCGTCACCGGCTGGGGCTTTGCCGTCTTTTCGGTGGGTGCGCTCGCCTGGATCATCGTCGCGGCCGCGACCGGCCAGCAGAATCTGCTGTGGAGCAACGCCTTCCTGCTGCTGGTGGATATCGTCGGCGTCTGGCGCTGGCTGGGCCGGCGCGCGCGTTACGATATGGCGGCCGAGCAAGCCAGCGCCCGAAGCGCCGAGACCGCGGCGCCGACCCTGTTCGCGCTGGCCGGACTGGAAGGAATGCCGGTGCGCAGCGGCACGGGCGAGATCGTCGCGACCAGCGTCGATGCCATGGCGAGCTGCGACGAAGGCCGGATCGTCTATCTCGTCGTGCGCGAAGGCGGCGTGGGCGGGGTAGGGGAGCGCCTCCACGCGCTCGGTTGGGACGAAATCCAGGTGCAGGATGGCGCGATGGTCAGCCGCCTCTCTCCGGCGCTGCTGGCGCGCCGTCCTACGCTCGCGCCGGGACAATGGCCCGCAACCGCGGCGGCGGCCGGTGTCGGCTGAACCGCTGATCGTCTCGGCTTTGCTGGGCCCTGAGGACTTCGCCTGGCTGGATGGACTGCGCCGCGCGCACTATCCGCCCGCGCGCAACCGGCTGCCCGCGCATCTGACGCTGTTCCATCATTTGCCGCCGTCGCTGGCTCCGGAATTGAAGCAGCGGCTGACCGAGGCGGCGCGAAGCCCGCACCCGCGCGCCGAAGCGGCCGGGTTGCTCGATCTGGGGCAGGGGGTCGCGATCCGGATCGTGTCGCCGGACCTCGAAGCGATCCGCGCGGACCTGGCCGATGCCTTCGCGATCCTGCTGATGCCCCAGGACAAAGCGGGGTGGCGCCCGCATGTCACGATCCAGAACAAGGTGCCGCCGGCGGAGGCCCGCGCGCTTCGTGCCTCTCTGGCGGCCCGGTTCACGCCGCGTGCCGTGACGATCGAAGGGCTCGCGGCCTGGTCGTATCGCGACGGACTATGGGCTCCGCTGTCGCGTCACATGTTTCGCCGCCGGCTCTAGTCGATCTGGCCGATGCCTTCGCAATTCAGGTCGAACGCAGCGAGCCCGGCGTCGAGATAGGCGGCGAGTGTCGGGATATCGAGCAACTGATCGACCGGATCCTCGGAATCGGGATCGGCTGCCGCCTCCAGCGCATCGGCCCACTCGGTTGCGTCGTAGGTGCCGCGCCCGACCCAGGCGAGCGCCAATATCTCCTGCACCTGATCGTCGCCGAGATCATCGAGCAGAGCGACGATCTCTTCCTCGATCGCCTCATTGGCTTCGTCCTCCAGAACGGCGAACTCGTCGTCCGAGTCGGTGGGATCGTCCTCGTCGTCAATTTCGATCGACGGAACCTGCGCCTCCATCTCGCGAGCGCGGATGATCAGGCGACAGATCGTTTCCAGCGGCGTCAACAGGTCCATCTCGGCCAATCCTCCCTGATTCAACAGCGCGAACGTGGAACCAGAGGCGCGGTTCCGTCCATAGTGTGCAAAGCGCCGGTTGACCCGCTTCGGCGCGCTGCATATAGGCCGCGCCTCGCGATGGAGCACCGCATCGGGGCGGAGTAGCTCAGCTGGTTAGAGCACGGGAATCATAATCCTGGGGTCGGGGGTTCAAGTCCCTCCTCCGCTACCATCGCGATAGTCCATCAGCATCAAGATGGGCGGCAAATATGCCGCGAGTTTGGCAACCTTTTCCGCGGTTGTTCGTCCCCTAGCGCTGCATCCAGCGAAGGGACGAACTTGGACCGCTTCTTTACCGCTATCGCCAATCATATCTCGCGTTTCGTGGGCGATCCGCTGGCGTTCATCCTCGCGCTGCTGACGATTATCGTCTGGGGCGTGACCGGGCCGGTCTTCCATTATTCCGATACGTGGCAGCTGATCATCAATACCGGCACCACGATCATCACGTTCCTGATGGTGTTCCTGATCCAGAATTCGCAGAATCGCGACGCCGCGGCGATGCAGGCGAAGCTCGACGAACTGATCCGCGCAGTGAGCGAAGCGCGCGGTCAGTTCATCGGAATCGAGCATAGAACGGACAAGGAAATCCAGGAGATACGCACGCTTCTTGAGAAGGAATGCGCGGAGCTGGAGGAAAGTCCCAACAAGCCACATAGCGATACCTATCTCGACCGCCTGCTCAAGCGGCGCTGAACCCGCCTGTCTCAGGGCGGGTTGATAAAGGGCGTACTCAGCCCTTATCTGGACGGCGAGAGATTAGAGGTTTTCGATGTCCGCCGTTCATTCCACCCGCATGCTGATCCTGGGCTCCGGCCCCGCCGGGCTTTCCGCCGCAATCTATGGCGCGCGCGCCGGGCTTTCGCCGATCGTGGTGCAAGGCCTCCAGCCGGGCGGCCAGCTTACCATCACCACCGATGTCGAGAATTATCCCGGCTTCCGCGACGTCATCCAGGGCCCGTGGCTGATGGAGGAAATGCAGGCGCAGGCCGAGCATGTCGGCACGCAAATGATGTGGGACACGATCGTCGAGGTCGACCTTTCGGAGCGCCCGTTCCGGCTCAAGGGCGACGGCGGCGCGCTCTATGTGTGCGACACGCTCGTTATCGCCACCGGCGCGCAGGCCAAATGGCTGGGCGTGCCGGGCGAGGAGGAACTGGGCGGCAAGGGTGTTTCGGCCTGCGCGACCTGCGACGGCTTCTTCTATCGCGGCAAGAAGGTCGCGGTGATCGGCGGCGGCAATACCGCGGTCGAGGAAGCGCTCTACATGACCAATCACAGCCATGACGTGACTTTGGTCCACCGCCGCGACACGCTGCGCGCGGAGAAGATCCTGCAGGATCGCCTGTTCGCGCACCATGGCATCACCGCGCTCTGGAACAAGGCGGTCGAGCGCTTCGTCGGCGATGCCGAGCGCGGCCTGTATGCGATCGAGCTCAAGGACACCAAGACCGGCGAAATATCGCAGCTGGAAGTCGATGGCGGCTTCGTCGCGATCGGCCATCATCCGGCGACCGAATTGTTCGCGGGCCAACTCGATCTCGACGAGGGCTATATCCGCGTCGTCCCCGGCACCAGCCGCACCAGTATTCCGGGCGTGTTCGCCTGCGGCGACGTGATGGACAAGATCTATCGCCAGGCGGTCACCGCCGCCGGCACCGGCTGCATGGCGGCGCTGGATGCCGAGAAATTCCTGCAGGAGCAGGACTTCCCGGTCGCGGAGGATGCGAAAGTCGAGGCGGTCGCAGCCGAATAAGCCTGGCGGCGGGGGAGCCGCGATGAGCGAACGCATCTACGACTTTCTCCGGCGCGTGGTGGCGATTGAGGAAGCTTGGGCGCAGCTCGACCGGATCGAAGCAACGCGCGATGTTGCTGGAGCGGTGGCAGCGATCGGCGCGGGGCCGATCCTGGCGTTGGGCAGCGCGCAACTGCTGGGCCGCGCCGCCGATCTGCTCGCATCCTGGGGGCACGAAGCCGAAGCGCGAGATCTGCGCGCGGCCGGCCCCGATCCGCACGCCCCGACCGCGCCGCTCCAGTTGGCGCGTGCGCGGCAATTGCGCGAAATGGGCGACCTGGGCGGCGCTCGCCTGGCCTATCGGGCAACGATGGTACGGGCGCGGCCCGATGCGGCCTTGCTGTTCGAATATGCCGCGCTGGAGCAGCAAGCGGGCGATCCGGAGGCGGCAAGCGCCGTCGCCGAGGCGGCGATGCCTTTTCGTGTCTGGAACGATCCCGATCTGATCATGGCGGGCAGGGCGCTGCGGGCGACCGGGCGGCCCGATCTGGCGCTCCGGCCGTTCGTGCTGGCGTTCCGGCGGGGCTATCGCGAGCCTGCCTTTCTGAATGAACTGTTCGCGCTGCGGCAGGCGGACGAGGCCTTGCTGGGTCAGCCGTTCGTGGAAACCATTCCGGGGGGACCGACGCTGGCGGAGGCAATCGCCGCACTGGCCGCGCACGCCAGACTGGCGGAGTCGCAGGATCGTGACGCGCTGGTGGCGGCGGCACGCGCAAGGGAGGCCTCGCCAACCTGTCTCGCGACGCCGCAGCTTCGTGACGGGGTGCGCGCCGCCATCGCCGCGCGTCGCCCCCTGTCGCTGGTCCGGCTGGGCGACGGGGAAGGGCGCTTCCTGCTGAGCCGCAGGGCAGATTTGCGCGGGCCGCTCCAGCCCGATGAGGCGCAGGCGATTGGGCGGCTGATGTGGTCGATCTGGTTCGGTAGCGATATGGCCACGGCGAAATCGCGCCTCGATGAGATCATGGAGGCGTTCGAGGCTTCGGTGGCGGGCGCGGACTTGCTCGGCCTGCCGCTAGCCGAACGTCTGGCGTCGGACGATGCCAATTTCGGCTATTTGGCGGTGGTTGAGCATTTCGTCGCGAAGCTGCCGGATGCTCAGCGCCGAATCGTCGATTCAGCCTGCCATATCGAACTCGACCGCGGCGATCCGTTCCTGGCCAACCTGCTGAGCGGGCTGGATTTCCTCGGCGTGATCGGGCCGCACCCCGATCTGGCGGTGCGGCTGCAGGCGCGGCTCGGCATCGGCCAGGTCGTCTCCTACGACATACCGGGCGAGGGGCGGCTCGGCCGCCTGCGCGAAGCTGGCGACCGCGGCCGCCATTTCCCCGAAATCTACGATCGGCTGATGACCGAGCTCACCGTGCCGCATCCGGGCGCGGTGTTTCTGGTCGCGGGCGGCCTGCTGGGCAAAATCTATTGCGGACGTATCCGCGACCTGGGTGGGATCGCGCTGGATATCGGCGCGGTCGCCGATGCCTGGATGGGGTTCAATACGCGCGGCGCGCCGCTCGCCGACCTGGTCAGGCTGGATAGCGCGCGCTGACGAAATAAAGGCCGTCGGGCGGCGCGTTGAGGCCGAGCGCAGCGCGGTCCTTCGCCTCCAGCGCCGCACGCAGATCGTCCGCCGACCATTGACCCTTGCCGACCATCGACAGGCAGCCGACCATCGAGCGCACCTGATGGTGAAGGAAGGAGCGGGCCGACGCCGCGATCAGCACTTTGTCGCCCTCGCGCCGGACATCGAGCCGGTCGAGCGTCTTGATCGGGCTCTCGGCCTGGCAATGGGCCGAACGGAAGGTCGTGAAATCATGTTTGCCGACCAGGATCTGGGTGGCGTCTTGCATCGCGTCCGAATCGAGCGCGCGCGCGATCCGCCAGGCATGGCCGGCCTCCAGCGCGAGCGGCGCGCGGCGGTTGACGATGCGGTAGAGATAGTCGCGACCGATGCACGAAAAACGCGCATGCCAGTCGTCGGGGACGATCGCGCAGGCGGTGATTGAGACCGGCTGCGGCTTGAGCAAAGCGTTGAGCGCTTCCATCAGCCGGAACGGCGTGAACGCCTTTTCGATATCGACATGCGCGACCATCGCCAGCGCGTGCACGCCGGCATCGGTGCGGCCGGCGGCATGGAGGCTTGCGGTCTCGCCGGTGATCGCGTTGGCGACGTCCTCGATCGCCTGCTGGACCGAGGGGCCGTGCGCCTGGCGCTGCCAGCCCATATAGGGCCGGCCGTCATATTCCACCGTCAGGCGGAAGCGGGTCACGCGAACCTCGTGCCCGCCGGAATGGCGAAGCCGCGCAGCAGTTCGGCGGTGGTCATCACGCCGCGCCCGGCACGCTGGACGGTGCGCGGGCGGATCGCGCCAGCGGCACAAGCCAAAGTGAGTTGATCGTCGAGCACGGTGCCGGCGGGCCCCTGGAAATCCATCACATCGGCCGCAAGCACGCGCACGCGCTCGCCCGCGTGTTCGAACCAGGCGCCGGGCACGGGCGCGAAGGCGCGTACCTGGCGTTCGACCTGGATCGCGGGTTGCGCGAAATCGAGCCTGGCTTCGGCCTTGTCGATCTTGGCGGCGTAGGTGACGCCGTCTTCGGGCTGCTCTTCGGCGAGGAAGGCGCCCGGATCGGCCAACACGTCGACCATCATCCGCGCGCCCATCTTCGCGAGCTCAGCGGTCAGCTGGCCGGCATCCTTGTCGCCGATCGGCGTGCGCTCGACCGACAGCATGTCGCCCGTATCGAGTCCCGCTTCCATCGCCATGATCGTGATGCCGGTCTCCTCATCGCCGGCCAGGATCGCGCGCTGGACCGGCGCGGCGCCCCGCCAGCGCGGCAGCAGCGAGCCGTGGACGTTGAGGCAGTCCCATACCGGAATGTCGAGAATCTCCTGCGGCAGGATCAGGCCATAAGCGGCGACGATCGCGGCGTCGGGCTCCAACGCCGCAAAAGCCGCCTGAGCCTCCGCGTTCCGCAGCGATTTAGGCGATCGGACCTCGATGCCGAGCGCTTCCGCGCGCAGCTGGACGGGGGAGGGACGGTCCGCCTTGCCGCGCCCCGCGGGACGCGGCGGCTGGGTATAGACCGCGACGATATCATGCCCGGCTTCATGCAAAGCCTCGAGCGTCGGCACCGCGAAATCCGGCGTCCCCATGAAGATGATGCGCATGTCTGCGCTCAAGCGCTTGGCAAGCGGCATGGCAAGCCCATATCAGCAGTACATGGCTTCCCCCGAGATCGACGCGCTGACGCAGGCGCTGGCCCGCCTGCCGGGCCTGGGGCCGCGTTCGGCGCGGCGTGCGGTGCTGTATCTGCTCAAGAAGCGCGAGGCGGCTTTGGTGCCGCTCCAGCGCGCGCTGGAGGCGGTGAGCGCTAAACTCGCGACCTGCACGACCTGCGGTAATGTCGACACGTCCGACCCCTGCCAGATCTGCGCCGATCCCCGCCGCGACGCGCGTATGCTGTGCGTGGTGGAGGAGGTGGCGGATTTATGGGCGCTCGACCGCACCAGGCTATTCCCGGGCCGGTTCCACGTGCTGGGCGGGCGGCTGGCGGCGCTGGAAGGCGTGCGGCCTGAGGATCTGACGATCGACAGCCTCGTCGGCCGGATCGAGCGCGGCGGGATCGACGAGGTCGTGCTGGCGATGAATGCCACGCTCGAAGGCCAAACCACCGCGCATTATATCGCCGAGCGGATCGAGCGCTTCCCGGTGCGCGTCACCCAGCTTGCGCACGGACTGCCGGTGGGTGGCGAGCTCGACTATCTCGACGAAGGCACGCTGGCGCAGGCGTTGCGGGCGCGGCGGCCCGTATCCTGATCTTGCCGCGTGGCGGCCAGTCGTGAGACAAGGACCCCGGCCTTCACTGGCACGACGGGGGACCGAACATGGGCGTCAACGGAATCGGCGGCTTCTTCTTTCGGGCGCAGGACCCGGCCGCGCTCGCCAAATGGTATTCGACGCATCTTGGCGTCGGCGCCGGCGAATATGGCGTCTGGCAGCCGCAGGCGGGCCCTTCGGTTTTCGCCCCGTTCAAGGCGGACACCGACTATTTCGGCGCCGACAAGCAGTGGATGCTCAATCTGCGCGTGGACGATCTGGACGGGCTGATCGCCAGCCTGCGCGACGCCGGGATCGAGGTCATCACCAAACCCGAATGGGACATGCCGGGGCTCGGCCGCTTCGCGCGCATCCACGATCCGGAACAAAATCCGATCGAGCTTTGGGAACCCGACCTTGAAGGCAGCGCGCCCGCGGCTTAAATTGGCGAAATGACTATCCGTCCGATCATCGAGGCGCCGGACCCCCGGTTGCGCGTCAAGTCCACCCCTGTCGAGACGGTGGATGACGATCTGCGCGCTTTGATCGCCGATATGTTCGAGACGATGTACGAAGCGCCCGGCATTGGCCTTGCCGCGATCCAGATCGGCGTGCCCAAGCGCGTGCTGGTGATCGACTTGCAGGAAGAAGAGGATGCCGACGGCCAGCCGATCCGCAAGCCTCTGGTCTTCATCAATCCCGAGCTGACCGATCCTTCGGAAGACCTCAATATCTACAATGAGGGCTGCCTGTCGGTGCCCGATCAATATGCCGAGGTCGAACGTCCGGCGGCGATCCATGCGCGCTGGCTCGACGAGAAGGGCGTCCAGCATGACGAGGCGATCACCGGCCTGCTCGCGACCTGCCTCCAGCATGAGATGGATCATCTGGAGGGGATTCTCTTCATCGATCACCTCTCGCGCCTGAAGCGTGAGATGGTGCTGAAGAAGCTTGAAAAAGCGAAGCGCCAGAAAAAGGCGGCTTAAGCTCGTCGCAAGCGCTCGCGCACAATAAGCGGGATTGCGGGCTGCCCGGAATTGCGTCGGTTGACACGTATCGCGGCTGTGCCAAGAACGCGGCGCAGGGGGATATTGCGTGGCAGAAGGCTTGGTTGAAGGATTGCTGGGCGGCGAAGCCGAGGATGGCGAGACCCAGCGCCGCACCTCGAAGCTAGATCCTCTGGCGGCCGCGGCCATCCTGCAGGCATCGGCCAAGGGTACCAAGCTGCATCCGATTCTGACGTCCTACCTGGAAGAGCAGACACGGCTCACGCGGCTTGAAGCGCATCATTTCGAGGAGGAACGCGAGCTCGGGATCGGCGCGGCCAAGCGCAAGCGCCTGTCCGATCAGCTGCGGATTGCGTTTCAGTTGCTTCTCGCCCTGATCGTCACCGCGATCGGCGTCGGGCTGGTGGTGATGATCCACGACGCTTTCACGTCGCGATCGGTGGTGATCGATCCGTTCAGCGCGCCGCCGGCACTCGCCATACGCGGTCTGAGCGGCGAGGTCGTCGGCGCGGGTGTGCTCGACCGGCTGACCCAGCTCCAAGCCTCGACCCGCAGCGCGAGCAGCAAGCGCCATATCTCCAATGCATGGACCGGCGAAATCCGGCTCGAAGTACCGGAGACCGGCGTATCGATCGGTGAGATCGACCGGCTGCTGAAGGCGCGGTTTGGCCACGATATCCATATCGAGGGCGACCTGGTGCAGACGCCGGAAGGCGGGCTGGCGCTGACCGTGCGCGGCAGCGGCCTGTTGCCCAAGACGTTCGAGGGCGGCGCCACCGATCTCGACAAGCTCACCGGCCAGGCCGCCGAATATATCTACGCGCAGTCCGAGCCGGCTTTGTATCTCGTCTACCTGGCCAATATGGGTCGGAATGCCGAGATCGTCCCCCTCGCCAAGACGATCTATGCCAACGTGCCGCCAGAGGACCGGCCCTATATTCTCAACCAATGGGCCAATGCGCTGTCGTCGCTGGGCGCGCCGCTCCAGGACGGGCTCAAACTCTATCTGCGGGCGGTCACGATCAAGCCCGATTACTGGATAGCGCATAACAACATCATGAACTCCCTGTGGGGCATGGGCCGCGAGGAAGATGCCTGGCGCGCGGGCGAGACGATGAAGCGGATTGCCGGGGGCAGGCCGGGCGGGGCGCCCGAACTCTATTACCAGAATGCCGATACGCTGACCTGGAACCTGCAGCCGGCACGGGCCTCGATCACCGCGGACGCGGAGGCGCATGGCGGCGTCGGATCCACCGTCGTTGCCAGCGGTCCCCCGCTCGCCGACATCGCCGTACGTCAGCACGATTTCGCCGAAGCCGACCTGCAACTACAGACCGCGCTGGCTGACGCGGCTGACCCAACGGTGGCGGCGATGGGACATTTCATCCGTGGACGGATTGCAGCCGAGCGGGGCGATGCCGCGCTGGCGCTCAGCGAAATGGAGGCGTTCGCTACAGCCTATGCCAACCCGGAAGTGTCGAGCCAATATCCGGGCTATAATTGCTGGGTTGCGCCGGTCGAGGAGGCCGCTGGCCATCCGGACAAGGCCGACGCGGTGCTGAACGCTGCGGGGTCATTCGTCGATTGCTACCGCTTTCGTGGAGACATATTCGATCATCGCGGCGACTGGCCGGCCGCACAGCGCGCTTACGCCGCAACGGTAAAGCTCGCGCCCGATCTGCCTGCTGGTTATTATAGCTGGGGCCTGGCGTTGGCCCGCCATGGCGATCTTGCCGGCGCTGCGCGAATGCTCGCAGCTGCCAACCAGCATGGACCCAATTGGGCCGATCCGCTGAAGGCTTGGGGCGATGTTCTACTGCGCCAGGGCGACCGCGACGGCGCGCAGGCCAAATATCGCGCAGCGCTTGCCCGGGCGCCGGCCTGGCGCGAATTGCATGTGGCGGCGGCTGCGGCGGGGGTGCGCTAGCTTCGCCAACGACCGCGTCTAAGCGCTGACGGTCGCCAACGCCTTGCGGCAATCGTCGGCGCATTCGCGGCACATTTCCGCACAGCGCTTGCAGTGGTCGTGGTCGTGCTTCGCGCATTCCGCCGCGCAGATCTCGCAAATCTCGATGCAGGTGTGGAACATGGCGCGTAGCGCCTTATTGTCCTCCCCCGTCTGACGCACCGCCATCCGCGACATGGTTGTGCAGACGTCTGCGGTATCGAGGCAGATGCGGATGCACTGCCGCATGTCCATGTCCTCGCCCGAACAGGCATCCGCGCAGGCGGTGGCGATGATCGCGCAATACATGGCGTGCTTCGCGGCCTCGGCCATCGGCTCGTTGACATGGCCGTGAGCCAGGGGATGTGCGGCGATCATCTTGCGGACGGACATTAGGCGCTCTCCTGGATCGTTATTTCCCTAACCCTGCGCCCATCCGCCCGTTCCGTCTAGAACAGGCCTTCGATATTGCCGTGCGCATCGAATCCGATCGTCTCGGCGGCGGGTACGCGCGGCAGGCCGGGCATGGTCATCAACTCGCCACAGATCGCGACGACGAAGCCCGCGCCCGCCGCGAGCCGCACCTCGCGCACATGGACGATATGCCCGGTCGGGGCGCCGAGCGCGGCCGGGTCGGTCGAGAAGCTGTGTTGGGTCTTGGCCATGCACACGGGCAGGCGGCCGAACCCTTCCGCCTCCCAGCGCGCGAGCTGGGCGCGGACGTGCGGATCGGCCTCGGCGCGTTCGGCGCGGTAGATGCGGGTGGCGACCGTGTTGATCTTGTCGAACAGGGGCAGGTCGTCGTCATAGAGGGTCGCGAACTGGCTGGGGCCATCCGCTAGCGCCGCGACCTTCTCGGCCAGTTCGACCGCGCCCGCGCCGCCTTGGGCCCAGTGGCGGCACAGGACCGCCTCGGCGCCATGCGCGCGGGCGATGCGCTGTACCGCTTCGATTTCCTCCGCGCTGTCCGTCCCGAAATGGTTGATCGCAACCACCGCCGGGACGCCGAACTGGCGGACATTCTCGATATGACGAGCGAGATTGACCCCGCCGCGCTCGACCGCGGCGACGTCGGCGGTGCCGAGATCGGCCTTGGCGACCCCGCCATTCATCTTGAGCGCGCGCACCGTCGCCACGATCACGGCGGCAGCGGGTGTGAGGCCGGCCTGGCGGCATTTGATGTCGAAGAATTTCTCCGCGCCCAGATCCGCACCGAAGCCGGCTTCGGTCACGACATAGTCGGCCAGGCCCAAGGCGGCCTTGGTCGCGATCACCGAATTGCAGCCATGCGCGATATTGGCGAACGGCCCGCCATGGACGAGCGCGGGGTTGTTCTCGAGCGTCTGCACCAGGTTGGGCCGGATCGCGTCCTTGAGCAGGACTGCCATCGCGCCGTCGGCCTTCAGATCCTTGGCGGTCACCGGGCGCCGATCGCGCGCGCGGCCGACGATGATCCGGCCAAGCCGTTCGCGCAGATCGTCAGGATCGGTCGCGAGGCAGAGGATCGCCATCACCTCCGATGCGACGGTGATGTCGAACCCGCTTTCGCGCGGGAAACCGTTGGCGGGGCCGCCGAGCGACTGGGCGATGTCGCGCAGCGCGCGATCGTTCATGTCCATCACGCGCCGCCAGGTGATCCGCCGCACGTCGATATCGAGCGCATTGCCCCAATGGACATGATTGTCGATCATCGCCGCGAGCAGGTTGTGCGCGCTGGTGATGGCGTGGAAATCGCCGGTGAAGTGGAGATTGATATCCTCCATCGGCGCGACCTGTGCTCTGCCGCCGCCGGCGGCGCCGCCCTTCTGGCCGAAGCAGGGACCGAGCGAGGGTTCGCGCAGACAGAGCAGGGTGTTTCTTCCCGAAAGCGACAGCGCATCCGCAAGGCCGACCGAGGTCGTGCTCTTGCCTTCGCCTGCGGGCGTGGGGCTGATCGCGGTCACGAGGATCAGTTTGCCCCTGGACGATCCCGCATTGGCGCGAAGCCAGTCGAGCGAAAGCTTGGCCTTGAACCGCCCATATTGATCGACCGCTTCGTCCGGTATGCCGAGCCCGGTGGCGATCTCGGAAATGGGTTTGAGGGTGGCGGCGCGGGCGATTTCGAGATCAGTGGACATCGGCCCCAACTTCCACGGCGCGCGTCTCGGTTCAAGCCGCACCTGCATCGTCATTCCCGCGCAGGCGGGAATCCATAGACTCCCCGACCGAGAAAGAACCGCTGCGTCGGGGAATATGGATTCCCGCCTGCGCGGGAATGACGCGCGAGGGACCGGGTGAACGCGCTTGAGCCATGGCGTATCACACGCTAAGTTCGCATTTCGTTCTCGGGAGTGGGCATGGCTTTGACGCTGGTAATCGGGTTGGTGGCGCTGCTGGCGGGATTGGCCGTCGGCTGGTTCGCGCGTGCCGGTTCGGCCGCCAAGGCGGAGGCGCAGGCGGCGGAGGTACAGCCGCTGCGTACGCAGCTCGGCGAGGCTGTGGCTCAGCGTGACGTCGCGTTGCGGGACCTTGCGGTGGAGCGTGCGTCGACCAGCGAACGGATGCACGCGTTCGAGGCCCGTATGATCGAGTTGCGGGAGGCCAAGGATGCGCTTTCCGCTCAGTTCAGCGAGGTCGGGGCGAAGTTGCTGGGAGAGGCGCAGAAGGCATTCCTGGAGCGGGCCGACCAGCGTTTCGCGCAGGCGAACGAGAAGGGCGAGGCGCAGTTGAAGGCGCTGCTGACGCCGGTCGAGACCACGCTCAAGCGCTATGAAGAGGGTTTGGCGAAGGTCGAGAAGGAACGCGTCGGCAGCTATGAGGCCTTGAAAGAGGCTGTTAGTAGCCTCACGCAAGGCAATGATCTTGTTCGCAAAGAAACCGCGCGTTTGACCAACGTGCTGCGTTCCAGCCCCAAGCATCGCGGCCGCTGGGGCGAGGAGCAGTTGCGGACGATCCTCGAATCCGCCGGCCTCGCCGAGAATGTCGATTTCGAGATGGAGGCGGCGGTTTCGGACGGCGAGCGCCAGTTGCGCCCCGATTGCGTGATCAAGCTGCCAGGCGGGCGCTGCATCGTGATCGACGTCAAATGCCCGCTGACCGCGTTCGAGCAGGCGTTCGACGAGGAGGACGAGACGCGGCGCGGTGAATTGCTGCTGGCGCATGCCAAGGCGATGCAGTCCTATGCGACCGATCTCGGCCGCAAATCCTATTGGCGCCAGTTCGATCTCTCGCCCGATTTCGTGATCATGTTCATCCCGGGCGAGCATTTCCTGTCCGCCGCCGCCGAACGCGCACCCGATCTGATCGAGCAGAGCTTCCGCGGCGGGGTGATCATCGCCTCGACCATCAACATGCTCGCGCTCGCCAAGGTGATGGCGGGGATGTGGCGGCAGGAAGGGCTGGCCAAGCAGGCGGAAGAGGTCGGCCGGCTCGGCAAGGAGCTTTATTCGCGGCTGCAGACTATGGGCAAGCATGTCGAGCGGCTCGGCCGCAATCTCGGTCAGGCGACCACCGCCTATAACGATTTCGTCGGCAGCCTCGAAAGCCAGGTGCTGACCCAGGCCAAGCGCTTCGAAGGGCTGAGCGTCGAAACCGGCGGCAAGATAATCGATCCGCTGCCGCTGATCGACACCGCCGTCCGCCCGATGACCAAGCTTAGTGCGGTTGATCTGCCCGAACTGCCCGAGGCGGCCGAATAGCGGGACTTACGCTGCATCGAGGACGCCGCTGGTGGCGCGGGGGCTTCGAATTTGCCAAAGCCTGTTAGGCAAAGCGTTTTCGGGCGGGGCAAGAACAAAGTGGAACAATCGGCCGGGGCAAAATTGCCGATTCCCCAGGTGTTGCCGCGCTGTCTCGGCATGCTCGGCATGCTGTTCCTGACCCTATCTGCAACGACACCGGCTTCGTCGGTCTTCATTATCATACCCGGCATGCTGCAATTGGCGGGCACCGGGGCATTATGGGCATTTCTGCTCGCGGGTCTGGTCTGCGTCGGCACCGCTTATGTTTATGCCGAATTGTCCTCGGCCTTCCCGGTGTCGGGCGGCGAATATGTGATGGTGGCGCGTACGATCGGCCCGGCGTCGGGCTTTGTCGTGTTGGGCATCAACATCTTCAACAACGTCATCTTCCTTCCCGTTGTCGGGCTGGGGGTGAGCGCGGTGCTGGGCACGGTCATTCCCGGTCTGCCGCAAATACCGACGGCTATTGCCGTTGTGGTCGGATCGACCCTGTGTGCGCTGCTCAACATTCGCGTGAATGCGCTTGTGACTGGTATCTTCCTCGCCATCGAGGTGGCGGCGCTCGTCGTGTTGGTGGTGCTCGGGCTGGCAGAACCGG
>NZ_DATHFV010000092.1:0-16175 GCF_035317925.1 Sphingomonas sp. | reverse complement strand
TCTGATTGTCCGGTCCTATATTTTCGCAAGCGCGCGCAATCCGGCGGCGCCAACGAAAAAAAGGCGGCCCCTTCCGGAGCCGCCCTCTTCTTTTACGCTGTGGCGCGGATCAGAACTTGAACCGGCCGCCGACGCGGAACGAACGGCCGATGATGCCGGCCTCCGCCACCACCGGATTGTAGAGGTAACCACCATAGGTGACGACATCGAGCGGCGGCTTCTTGTCGAACACGTTCAGGACGTTGGCGTAGAAGGTGAACGCCTTGCCGACATTGAGCTGGCCGGTCAGGTCGATGTCGATGAAGCGCTTGACGTTGCAGGCCGAGAAGCCGGGGTCGAGACCGCAATCCTTATAGCCGGTGCCCTGGTCCTGCGCCGACAGATTGTAGCCGGCGGTATAATAAGCGGTCGCGGTGAGCGAAGCCTTTTCGCCGATGTTGAGCGTATTCTGCCAATTGCCCTTCCAGCGCGGCGTGCCCGAGCCGGAGGTCAGATTGAAGTTGCCGAGCGTGCCTGCATATTTCTCGACGTGGCCGTCGGGGAAATAGGTGTTGAGCTTGTGGATATATTCCACATCCGCGTTGCTCTGGAACGACCAGCCGTTCGAGAAGTGGAACGTCGCGCTCGCGCCGAAATCGAGACCATCGGTCTTGATCGTGTTGGCGTTGATGAACGGGGCGCCGACCACGCCGACCACCGGTAGCGCGGTGGGGTTCAGGGGATCCGGCGACTGCGGCGTGATCGTGTAGCCCGCCGGGATCGGCTGACCGTTATAATACGCGTTCAGCGCGGCCGAGAACGGCGCGTTGGTGATCGCGTTGGTCTTCTTGATATTATAGTAATCGATCGAGAATTTCAGGCCATGGAACGGCTTGATGTCGCCGCCGAAGCTGATGTTGCGCGACTTTTCCGGCTTCAGGTTCGGATTGGCGATCGACTGCTGGCCGAACGATTGCGTCAGATAGGATGAGCAATTGGCCAGGGCCGCGGCCGTGCAGACCACGCCAGGATTGCTGTGCGAGGCCAGGAAGGCCGCGGGCAGCGTGCTGATGTTGATGGGCACGAAACCGGTGGTCGGCAGCGCGGACGATTCACCGAATGAGGGGATACGGAAGCCCTTCGAGATCGCGCCGCGCAGCGTCAACTGGCGAACCGGATTGAACACGACGCCGGCCTTCGGCGAGAAAGCGTGCTGGCCGCTCGAATAATTGTCGTAGCGGCCCGACAGATCGAGGTTGAGGCTGGTCAGGATCGGCGCCTTGATTTCGAAGTAAGGCGATTCCACCCAACGGCTGCCGACCGTACCGAACGCGTTGATCACGAAATAACGCTGGGTCGGGCCGTTATCGTCGGGATTGGCGCTGGGCGCGTTGACCGATTCCTTGCGGATCGAGCCGCCGACCGCGACCTGCACCGCGCCGCCGGGCAGCTCGAAGAAGTCGTGCGTCAGGTTGGCATCGACCTGGTACATTTCCGAGCGGGCGTTCACGTCCAGGTGCGGCGCGAGATAGTCGAGCGTCGCCTGGCTGTTAGCCGCCGGATTGACGAAATTGAACGAGCCGTCCTTCAGCACATCGAGCAGGTGCTGGATATAGACATAGCCGTCGAAGCTGCGGCGCAGATCGTTGACCATGCCGATCGCATTGACCGAATAATCCCAATTGTCGCCGAACGAGCCATCGATGCCGCCGGCGAGGCGATAGGCGCGGCTGCGCGACCCGGTGTGCTGCTGCATATTGGGCAGCGTGCCGAAGATCAGGGCTTCGTTGCCGGCTGCCGCGAACGGGTTCTGCGGGTTCAGCGTGCCATTGGTGGCGTTACACGCGCCGACCGTCAGGCGCGGGCAGATGAAAACCGGCAGCGCCAGCGGCGCCGAACCCGGAGCGTTCGCGCCGCCCGCTACGCCAGAAGTGCTGAAGCGCGGAAAGAGGATTCCCGCCGGGCCGTTGGCGCGGATGATGGAGTTGGAGGGATTGCCCGGGCCGGCGAGGCCGAAGCCGGTATAGGTGGACGAGCTCTGCTCGAAATTGAATTCGAGATAGGCATGCGCGCTCTCGCCGATGTTCACGCTCGCGCGCGACGACACGCCCCAGCGCTGAGAATGCGGCTCGATCTGGCCGCCGTCATGGACGAGATCCTGGGTACAGACGGTGGCCGGCGCATTGGTGAACGCCGCCATCTGGGCCGCGGTCAGATTATAGGGCGCGTAGGGGCCGCAGCCCGTCGTCGGGTTGAGGAACTGGAAGCGGCTGCCGGCGACGGGCGCGCTGGTCGTCGGGTTGGCCGGCTGCACCAGGAAAACCGGAACGAGCGGCGAAAGGCCCGAGAAATTGATCGGCGAGTTCTGGCGGTTGTCGATGCCGCAGCTACCCTGGAAGCAAATGCCGCTCTGGTTGTCCGAATTGTAGGGCGCGCCACGGTCGCGGCTGTAGAGCGGATCCTGGTTGATATAGTGGCCGCTGATGTAGACGTTGAAGCCCTGGCTGGCGAGATCGCCGAAGCCCGCGGTCAGGCTGACGCGCTGGTTGCCGCCGTCGCCGCGCTGCGTGATGCCGCCTTCGGCCATGCCGCTGATGCCCTGGATCTGCTTCTTGGTGATGACGTTGACCACGCCCGCGACCGCGTCGGCGCCGTAGGTCGATGACGCACCGTCCTTGAGCACATCGACGCGCTCGACGATCTCGTCGGGGATGGTGTTGAGATCGACGAAGTTACGCGAACCGTCGTCGGCGAGCGGGAAATAGGCCGCGCGCAGGCCGTCGAACAGAACGAGCGTCGAGTTGGTCGTCAGGCCGCGCAGCGAGACGGCCGACGCGCCGCCGGCGAAGGCGCCGTTGGCGGTGAAGCTGTTGGTCAACGCCGGGCCATTGTTCGAAGCGAGCGACTGGATCGCGCCCTGCACCGTCTGGATGCCGCGCTTGGCGATATCGTCGGCGGTCATCACCGTGACCGGCGAGGCGATATTGTCGGCGCTGCTGCGGAACAGCGTGCCGGTGACGACGATGTCCTTCGATGTATCGCTGTCGGCAGCATTGCTGTCGGAAGCATTGGTACTGCCCGGCGCCGCGGCCGCCGCCGCCGGGGCGGCGGTCTGTGCGAGCGCGGCGGTCGGAATCCCAACGAGGCTGGCACCAACCAGCAAGGCCGATCCCAAGACGGTTCCGGTCAGATAGCGCGACTTGATCATGTCAATCTCCCTAGTGGCGGCGAGCCATCCCTCTGGCCCCAGCCGCCGACTGATCCCCGCTCCATGCGCCGTCGGGGAGAGTTGGGGCAATGCTTCGAATGATATTCAAGATACTATCAATCGGAAGTGTTGCCACGCTGCAACGGTGGTGATTTCGCACCAGCCTAATCTCTAAGATATGTTTCGCTGATAGGGCGGACGTTGTCGTTCAAAGCTGTAACGTGCCCTGCGGTCGTTCATCATCATGCAAGGTGTCGTTCACTGCGCCGCTACTTCCCGTTAAGCGGCTTCTCCCGCATTCCATCGTCAAGGAGCACGCAGGAGGCTTCGGCGGTGGTAGATTTCATTCGTATGTCGAGTCACGGTGAGGCCGCGGCACCGCCGGTCAGCGGCAAGGTGGTCCTGTCGCGGCTGCCTGCGGGCGAAAGCACCGTCCTGAGCCACGCCCCCGCGATCAAGATCGTGATCGCCGGCGAAGAGATTCACGAGATCGACGGCAGAACGCATGTGCTGCGGCCGGGCCGGATGCTGCTGGTCGATCGGGGCGCGCCCTATCGCGCGATCGTGCGCCGCAGCCACGACGCGATGGGCATGTGCATCTATCTGCCGACCGCGCCTGACGGCAGCACCCCGGATCCGTTCCTGGGACGCGCCTTGCTGCAGACGACCGAAGCCAACGGGCTGGGACGCCTGCTCTCGCAAAGCGCGAAGATGCTGCACCAGGATCAGAATTCGGCGCTGAGCGTCGAGACCTTGATGGCGGACGTCCGCTCCGCCTTGCCGGTCGTATTGGCCCAGGCGGCGGGGGCGATGGCGCGGCTGGGTGCGGCGAAGGCGTCGACCCGGCGAGAGTTACTCAACCGCCTCGAATGCGCGCGGGCTTATCTGCACGAGCACAAGGAACGCGCGGTCCCGCTGAACGAGCTTGCCGGGGTGGCGGCGATGTCGAGTTTTCAGTTCACGCGCTATTTCTCACTGGCGTTTGGCGATCCCCCCTCACGCTATCATCGCCGGGTCCGGCTGCAGCACGCGGCCCAGAAACTTCGGCAACGCGATTCATCGATCACCGAGATCGCCTTCAGTGCGGGTTATGGCGAACTGAGCGCTTTCACCCACGCGTTCAGCCGTGAATTCGGATGCCCGCCGAGCATGTTCGGCGCCGCCGCCTTTTTCCCGGAAACCGAGCGCGCACGGTTTTAGGTTTTTGATTTGCCGCGATTTCCGAGTCACCGGGTGATTCCACCCGGCTAGAAATCGCTCTAGCCGATCTCGACATCCGCTTCGGTCACCCATTTGCCGGCGACCGCGAACAGCACGCGCAGGCGATGGCCGGTCGCGGATTTGTCGACCCGCCATACCAGCGAGCCGTCCCTCGAGCGGCCGCCCGCGTTCGGCGCGGACCTATCCGGCAACGGCGGCAGCCGGCCGCCGCAGCCCTTATGGTTCGCCTCCACTGGCGCGTCGCCGGCGGGGGTGCGGGTCTGGTCCTGCGTGCCGCCGTCGAAAATCCAGCGCCAGCCGTCGGCGTCGTGCCGCCACAAGGTGAAATAGCGGCCGGCGGCGGTGCCGCCCTTGCGCTGCCAGGGGCCGGTCGAAAATGCCAGGCTGCCGTCGCACGCCGTGACGATATGCGCGGGCCACCACATCACCGCGACGGGCGGGTCGGCCTTGTCCTTGAGGAAGGGTGCGGCGGGCTGCGGACCATCCAGCATCATCACCGCGTCCGGCGCCGCGAAGGCCCGGAACGCGGTCCACTGGCCTTTGGTCTGGGCGGCCGAGGCGTAGGCCCGCTCGACCTGCACCACCGGCTGCGCGAGCATGTAGAATGGCAGCATCGGTCCCCCTCGATAATCTGTCTTCGGCCACCGGACAGGTGGCGGACAAAGCTGTCAGCCCGTTAGTGAAACGCCCATGCGCGGCATTGCGCATTTTGGCGGGACGCGCTTGCCTTCAAAAGGCGGCGGTCACAGAAACGAGCAGGGCCGATCCGCCATCCTTGGCGTCGCCGTAGAAACTGCGCTTCTTCGCGCCGCTTGCCACCGCCAGTTCGAAGGTCAGATTGCGCAGATCGGTCGCGGCACCGATGCGCCAGTCCCGCGCGGTGCGGCCCGCCGCTTCGTGCGAGCCCTGGGTCTGGACCAGGAAGCCATAATGCGCGCTGAGCCTGATGCGCGGCGTCAGCGGGACGGCACCATCCACGTCCGAATAGAGCGCCGCCACACCGCGCTGGAAGTAATTGGGTGAATAATGGATGTGCGCTGAAAGATGCTTGGTGATCAGTCCGGCATAGATTTCGGTAAAAACGGCGGTTTGGCCATAGATCCGGTATCCGGAATAATCGGCGTGCGCGATGCCCGCATCGATCGTCGGGCCGTTCGCGATGCGCAGCGCATAGCCCGCATTCTCCTCGAACCGATATCGCTCGACACCTTCTGACGGCTTGCCCGCCGCCATCACCGACGCTTCGAAATAGGGACCGCCTGCATCGTCGTAGGACAGCGACAGCGTCGCGGCGGGATAGCCATCGCTGACCGAATAGCCGCGAAACCGATCCTGGCTGGCGAGCGTCAGGCTGGCGCCGATCTCGGCATAAGCCGGCGCCGCGGACAGGATCAGTATGACGCCGAGCAGGAAGCGCGATCGCCCGCGCAGGTCAGCGGCGATCATCCGCGGCAAGCCGGCGTGCTCCCGCGCAATCGCAGCTGCACAGATGCGTTGCCGACGTCAGGGAAGCACACGCGTCCAGACTCCCTCCGCGCACCCGGACGAGCGCACTCGCGCCCGCCGATTGCCGCTCGTTCATCAGCGCGAGCAAACCGCTGACATGGGCAGCGGCATAGGAGGTTCCGTCCACCAGCGTCCAGCCTCCGCCGGGCACGGTGGTCGGTATGTCGTGGCCGGGAGCAAGATAGACGCGGCCGGGAAGGCCGGTGGACAGGTCGTTCGCCACTGCGATCACGCCGGGCTGCGAAGCCGGGAATCCGCCGTCGGCGACCGCCGGGTCGAATGCGGCCACAACCGACTCGCCGCGCGCCAACCCGATCTCCACCAACCGGCTCAACAGCATGTCGTGCGGACCGCTCAGGCTCATGTTGATCACGCGCGCACGGTGATCGATCGCGAAATGCAGCGCCTTGGCGAGACTGAGCGTGTCGCACACGGTAGCGATGCTGGTTTGCTGCCAGCAGGCACGCAAACCCATCAGCCGCGCACGCGGCGCGATACCGACGATGCCCACGCCATTGTCCGCGCGCGCCGCGATCACGCCGGCGACGGCGGTGCCGTGCTGCTCGGGCCCGATGCCATGACCGCCGACAAAGTCCTGATCGAAACTGACCTGACCGCCGAGATCGGGATGGTGGGTGTCGATACGGCTGTCGATCACCGCAACCGTGACGCCGCGGCCGGTCGCCATGCGATGGAGCTCGGAAAGGTGCCATAAAGCCGTCGCGGGCTGCGCCGCTTTCAGGGGGTCGCCGGCCGGCGCCGCCGCCTGGGCACGATAGAGTTGCATCGGCTGCGACCAGGCGACGCCATTATCGTGCGACACCATTTCCACTGCGGCATCTGGTGAAACGCCGGTCGGCAGCGTCATCACGAAACAGTCGATGCCGAGCAGCGGCATCGGCCAATTGTCGGCGAGCGTGAAACCGTGACGCTGCGCGATCCGGCCGGCGATGCGGCGGCGGGCCGCCTGCGTGGTCGCGCTCCCGTACCCGCCCGAATAGGCCGATCCCGGCCGGTAATGATCCGGCGGCAAACGCAGCATCACCAAGATTTGCCGGCTTTCCGCGGTCGCATCCTGCGCTGCGGCGGGTGCGGCCAGCGAGAGCAAAGCCGTGATCGCCAGCCACAGGGCACACAGGCCCTTGCGGAATTTCATCGCAACGAGGCCGCGTCGATCGGTTCGGCCAGCACGACGGCGGCGTCGCCCCGCAACCGGGCGAGCGCGTCGGTCCGCTCGGCCTCAGGCACGCGCAGCACATAGGCGTTGGCCGCGGTTGGCCCATCGACCAGCCGCGCGTCGCTATCCTTGAGCAGGCGCCGCATGTCGCTTTCGCGCAGATCGGGGCGGAAGACGACGATGACGTTGCCGCCGGTCGTGACCGGCGCGGATCCGAGCGCGTGGTAAGGCGCGACCGGGCCGATAGTGCGCACCGTGATCGAGACCGCCGCAGCGAGCAAGGCCGCCTGGGCCGCCAGCACCACGCCGATCTGCTTCATGCCGAGGCGCCAGCGCGGGGCGGGCGGCGGCAGGATCGCGGTCTGCCGCGCGGCGGCGTCGAGCCGGTCGCGCATCGCCGCCCAGCTGATCCCGGTGGCGATCGGCAATTCCGCGACCGCGCCGGCCAAAGCGCGTTCCGCCTTCAGGGTGCGCGCACATTCGTCGCACGTCGCCAGATGCGCCTCGACCCGCGCCTGTTCGTCGGCCTCGAGGCGGCCGGTCACCAGCCATGGCATCAGGTCGCGCGTCTCGCGATGCGGGTCGGTGGTGAAGGGAAGAATGCGGCCCATCGTCATAGCCAATCCGCCAGTTCGCCGTCGAACATTCGCCGCAGATGCCGGCGTGCATGGAACATGCGGGTCTTCACCGTATCGACCGGGCAATCCACGATCTCGGCGATTTCGCGATAGCCCATTTCATGGAAATAGGTGAGGTCGACCACCGCGCGATGATCAGGCGAGAGCCGCGCCAGCGCGGCGAGCAGGGCCTCCTGCGCGCGCCGCCGGCTGACCGGCGCATCGGGCGCGTCATGGTCGTCCAGCCGCAGATCGTTCTCGCGATCCTCGATCGGCTCGTCCAGGCGCCTGAGCGCTTTCATGGCCTTGCGGTAGGCGATGGCGAATATCCAGGTCGATAGCTTGCTCGCGCCGCGGAAGGTATCGGACCTATCCCACACCACGAACAATGTGTCGTTGAGCACTTCCTCGACCAGTTGCGGCCGATGAAGCAGGTTCAAAAGGAAGCGGGCCAGGCGCGGATGATAGAGGCGATACAGCGCTTCAAAGGCGTCCCGTTCGCGGGCTCGTACCCGGGCAAAGAGACGCAGATCCTCGGGCGTCGCTTCGACGCCTGTCTCCCCAGTCTGCCGGTGCGCGACGCTACCGTCACTCAAGCCTGTTTTCCTTTCATGGCCGCTTAGTGCGCCTTCAGGGGCGATCGGTTCAAGCGGCGCGGGCAAAGCAGGGCCATCATTTCGACTCGTCTCGCTTAGGGAACGTTTCGTCGCCGCCCTTCGAAACGTCATGGACCAGCGTGGGCACAGAGGATCGTATGCGGTATCGCATCGCCGCCCATTGCCGAGTGCCTCCCCCAAAGGTCGCGGCAGCCCCTGGGCGGCGGGTCGCTCCGCTCGCGGACACAATGGGTCACGGAGATAACATAATGCGCCTTTCAATCCCTTTAGGCATCTTCTTGGCTGGGTTCGCGGGCGGGGCGGCCACCGCTCAAGGATCGCCGCAAGCGATCACGATCGAAATGTCCAATTTCAAATTCAATCCGGCGACGCTGACGCTGATGCATGGTCGGCCCTACGTGCTCCATTTCGTCAACAGCGCTTCGGGCGGACATGATTTCGTCGCCAAGGAATTCCTCGACGCGGCGACGATCGCGCCCGAGGATCGCGCCAAGGTGAAGAATGGCGAAATCGAACTGGACGGCGGGGAATCGGCCGACATCCATCTCGTCGCCAACACCCCGGGAAGCTATAAAAGCCACTGCTCGCACTTCATGCACAGCAGCTTCGGCATGACCGGCACCGTGGTCGTCCAATAGGACGCGCAACTGTGCTCTCAGCCCGCCCTGACGGCGTCGGCATCGTGACCCCGCCGGCGACGCGGGCGGACGGCACGGCCGTGCGTGCGGCGGAGTGGACGACCGCGGCGCTCGGTGCGCTGCTGATCCTGCTCGTGCTGCTGGCCAACCATGATTGGCTCGACCGGCATCTGTTGCCGCACATCTTCATGCCACGGCGCGAGCAGATCCTGATCTGGTGGATCGAGCGTTCGCTCGCACTGGTTGCCGCGCTGGCGCTGATCTTTCCAGGCCGGCGCTGGGTCGGCCGCCGCGTCGGCGCGGGCAAGGGGCGCGATCTGGCGTGGGGCATCGGCCTGACCTTGGGCGCCGTGGTGATGGCGCTTCTCGTCAGCGAAGCCGTGCTGCGCACCGGCGACTGGAAGAACCTGGAGCGCTGGGCCGAGCAGGAGGAGCCGCTGCGGCAGCACGATCCGGTGATCGGCTGGGTCAACGTCCCCAACCATGTCGGGTTCGAGCGTTATGATGGCCGGACGATCCGCTATGATCACGATCGCGGCGGGCGTCGCGTCGCGCGTTTCGATCGGCCGGTCGATCCCGGTCGTCCGTCGATCCTGTTCACCGGGGAATCGATCATGCTCGGCTACCGGCTCAACTGGGATCAGACCGCGGCGGCGCAGATCGGCGCGGCGACCGGGCTTCAGACGGTCAATCTTTCGGTCAATGGATATGGCGCCGATCAGGAATGGATGCTGCTGCGCCGGCAATTGCCGCAATTCACGACGCCCCGTGTGGTGGTGGCGCTGTTCGCGCCATTGCTGATCGAGCGCAGCCTGGACAGCCATCGCCCCCATCTCGACACGGCGCTACAGTGGCATGCGGCCAAGCCGGGGTGGCGGCTCGAAAAGCTGTTCCGGAAGCTGCTTCTCTATCATTCGGAAGCGAAGATCGATCGTGGCATCGCGAGTACGCGCAGCAGCATGCAGGCGATCGTTGCGGCGGCGCGGGCGCGCCATGCGGTGCCGCTGATCCTCGTGCCCGAATTCGGCCCCGAGCAGCCGAACGAGCGCCGGCTGCGCGAACAGGTGCTGACCGGGTTGCCTTATGTGCGGGTTGAGCTCGATCCGCGCTGGTCGATCCCGCACGACGGCCATCCCGATGCGCGCGCCAATCGCGTCATCGCCCAGGCGGTGGTGACGGCGCTGGCCAAGGCGCCGACGCCATGAGCGCGCCCGCCCGCAACCTCGCGGTGCGCAGCCGCGAAGACGAGCAGATGGATTCGGCCGAGCTCGACGCCGAAAGCTATGCCCGCGTCCTGCACGATCTGGCGCGGGTCAATTGCTGGACCTTCACCGCGCATCCGCTGCTGGCCTATCTCGACCATGCCGCCGGCCGGCTGACCCGCTTCCGCCTGCTCGATGTCGGGTTCGGCGAGGGCGACCTGCTGCGCCGGGTGGCGCGCTGGGCGGCCCGTCGCGGCATCACCGTCTCGCTGACCGGGATCGACATCAATACGCGCAGCGCGGAGATTGCCCGGGCGCTGACGCCCTCGGACATGCCGATCGAATATCTGGCGGGCGATTGCCACGATCTGCCGGGCAATTTCGACTTCATCGTCAGCAGCCAGGTCACGCATCACATGACCGACCGCCAGCTTTATGACTTCCTGCACTTCATGGAGGAAAAGGCGTTGCGCGGCTGGCTGATCAGCGACCTGCATCGCCATGCCTTCGCTTATTATGGCTTTCCGTTGCTGGCGCGATTGATGGGGGTGCACCGCATCGTGCGCGAGGATGGGCAATTGTCGATCGCGCGCTCGTTTCGGCCGGCGGAATGGCGCGAGATATTGCGTGCCGCCGGCATGCCGCCGGACGGGATCAGGATCGTACGGCGCTTTCCCTTCCGTCTCTCCGTCGAACGGACTCGAGCCTAAACCGTCGCTGAAATCCGGGTCAGGCTCGCGCCCCACGCGAGCGCGCGGGGCTGGAGCTGCAGCAATCGGGAGATAGGACGCGACCAGGCGGGCCGTTCCGCGGCCGCGCGCAGCATCTCGCCGACGGCCAGCGGCCAGCGCGAGCGCGCCGCGAAATCGTGCTGATAAGCGGATGCCCCCGCCGGGCCGTCGCGCAGCAAGGCCTTGCTGGCGGCGGTCGCGCTGGCGATCGCGATCGCGATCCCGTCGCCCGCCAAGCTGGCGATGACCGCCGCCTGATCGCCGATCCGGAAAATGCCGGGCTCGGTATCGGGCGCGCGCCAGCCATAAGGAATGCGCGCGATGCTGCGCCAGCTATCGATCGGCTGGCTGCCAGCGATGCGCCGGGCAAGCAAAGGCGCGTCGCGGGCAAGGTCGGCGAGCAGCGCATCGGCCGATCCGCCGACCGCGCGCAGCCTTTTGGTCGCGACCGACAGGCACAGGTTGAGATTGCGGTCCTCCTGCAACACCAGCCCGCAATAGCCGCCTTCGAACGGATGAAGTTCGATCGTTCCCGCAAGCGCGGTCGCGCAGCTTCGGTCGGGCCGCAGCGCGATCCTGAGTCCGACCATCGCTTCGCCATGGTCCGGTTCGCCGGGCCGATCCGCGCCACGCAGGTTGAGCTTGCCGGTCGCCAGGAACACGGCGTCAGCGGCAATCCGGCGGCCGTCGGCAAAGGATACGCTGCGATCGTCGGCATCGAGCTCGCGCGCGGCCAGACCATGCTCGATCCGGGCGCCCGCCGATCGTGCGGCCTCGATCAGGACCGCATCCAGCTTGCGCCGCGACAGGCCGATGGCGGGGAAAGGCAGGCGCGTTTCGATCACCCGCTCTCCGACCACGACCCTGAACTTCTCGATCCGGTGACCGCCCAGCGCGTGCTTGGATATGCCGGCCTGCTGCAGCATTTTCAGCGCGTCCGCGCTGACGAAGCCGCCACATACGGGATCATGGCCTTCGTGGCTGCGCTCGACCAGCAAGGTACGCATCCCCGCTTTCGCAAGACGCATCGCCGCGATCGACCCAGCGGGGCCGCCGCCGATCACAAGTGCGGGCATCCGGTTCATGCCGCGCGGCTGAAGCCAAATCCCTCGGCCGCGAGGCCGGGCCCGAAAGCGAGTGCGATGCCGTTGCGCCGATCGTCGCCGTCGAGGATCCCGTCGAGCACGAACATCAAGGTCGCGGACGACATATTGCCGTAGGCATTGAGCACGGCCCGCGACGGATCGAGCGCCTCGGGTGGCAGCGCCAGCGCGGTTTCGACTGAATCGAGGATCGATCGCCCGCCGGCATGAACCGCCCAGGCGACCTCGTCGGCCGCGCAATCGTGCAGGATTTGCGCGCGCATGTCCGGATCGTGCAGCGCCTGCGCGATCCGCCCGGGTACTTTACCCGACAGATGCATCTCGAAGCCCGCGTCGCCGATCGTCCATTGGATCAGCTCGCTGCTGTCGGGCAAAGTCGCCGCGAAGAAACGGTCGATCGCAATCGGCCCTTCCTCGGCGCTCACGATCGCGGCGGCGGCGCCGTCGGCGAACTGCAGCATCGCCAGCATCGATTCGATTTCGTCGGTCTCCACTAGGTGCAGGGTCGACAGTTCGACCGTCACCACCAGCACGCGCGCCTGCGGTTCGGATCGCGCGATATGATAGGCCACGCGCAGCGCCGCGACCGCGGCATAGCAGCCCATGAAGCCGACCAGGGTCCGCTCGATCCCCGGATCGAGGCCCAGCCGGCGCGCGATCAGTTGATCGATGCCAGGCGCGACGAAGCCCGTGCAGCTCGCGACAACGAGATGGGTGATTTTGCCGAGTGGCTCCTTTTCCGCGAGCGCCGCGATCGCGGCCAAGGCGAGCTCGGGCGCCTTTTCGGCATAAAGCTGCATGCGCGCCGCGGTCGATGGCAGGCGGTTGCCGAAATAGAATCCGCCGGGCGTGATCGGCGATCCGCCTTTGGCGTGCGGCAGCACCGACCAGCGATGCGTGATGCCGGATCGCGCGGACATCCGCCGGAACAGGGATTGGGCATAGCGATCGGTCAGCCGGGTCGTCGCCCAGTCGATGAAATCCTGATGCACGTCGAGATCCGGCACGGCCGTGCCGATCGCGTGCAGGTGCGCGCGGGGTGCTCTCGCCTCGCCATTCAGCATGATGATTCCTGTGGCCGCATTCTGTGTCTGATCGTCATGCGCGCTCCTTGTCGCTTTCGCCTCTGTACCCGCCAGCGCGCCACAGGTTTCCCAAACGGCGAGATTTTGTGGCGACTCATACGATTGAACCGCCCCTGTGGGCCCCGCCACTAAAAAGCCGAAACCAAGGAGAAGTGGCTTGGGCGTACAAAGCCTCCACGACAATCCGCCACGCAAGTCGGCGGCAACTGCGACAAAAGGGACCGGGCCTTTCGCCGATCTCGTCGGTATCGTCTTGCGGCCGCTGCATCGGTTGATCTGGGCCAACCCCGAACGCCGTGCACGTAAATTGCTCCAATTCGCCGAAGTGGAGGCGGCCGGCGGACGGGATCTGGTGCGCGCGGCGGAGCTGACCGCCGATCCGGTGCTGCGCGATCGCTATTTGCGGCATGCGCGCGACGAAGCGCGCCATGCCGACATGTTCCAGGCGCAGGGCCGCAAGTTGCACGGCAAGCTGCACGAAGGCGACGCCAACGGCGCATTGGGCGAATGGATCGCGCCGGGCGAGCGGGGCATCGACGGGCTGGACGTGGCGCGTGAAAGCGATGCGACCCTGCTCGCCTTCCTCCATCTGTCCGAAAGCGCCGCCGCGCGCGATTTTGCGCGCTATGCCCACGTCATCGACGATGATGCCGCGACCCGCACCCTGTTCCAGCGCATCCTGCGCGATGAGGATCAGCACAAGAAGTATACGCGCGACGAGCTTTTCCGCATTGCGCCGCGGCGATCGCGCCGGGTCTTGTGGTGGGCCCGGCTCCGGCGGCTGTGGAAAGCCTATTTGCGCTTTGCCACTGCTTTCGCGGGTGTGATCGCGGGTGTGGTGCTCACGCTCCAATATTTCCTGCTGCTGCCGCCTTTCGCCTGGCTCGCCAAGCGGGCGGCGCGGCGGGAGCGAACCGGCTGGATTTCGGTCGATGAAAGGGCGCGCCGGTGAAGATTCTCGGAATTTCAGGTCATTATCACGATTCCGCGGCAGCGCTCGTGATCGACGGCATGCCGGTCGCGGCGGTGCAGGAGGAACGGCTGTCGCGGCACAAGAATGACGCCGCCTTCCCGTTGAGGGCGGTCGAATGGTGCCTCGACCATGCCGGGCTTGTGCCCGACGATCTCGACGCGGTGATTTTCTACGAGCGCCCCACGCTCAAATTCGACCGGGTCCTGACCGGATTGCTGCAAGGCTATCCCCGGTCCTGGCGCAGCTATCCCAAGGCGATGAAGAACATGCTGGGGGAGAAATTGTGGGTGCGCGGGCTGATCGCCTCCGAACTGGGCATCAGCGCGCGCAAGGTGCGCTGCATCGAACATCATCAATCGCATGCCGCCGCCGCCTTTCTCACGGCGCCAACCGATGACGCGGCGATCATCACTGCCGACGGGGTGGGGGAGTGGGCGACGCTGACCGTCGGCACCGGCCACAAAAGGCCCGACGGCTCGACCGAGATAAACATGCTGCGCGAACTGCGCTTTCCGCATTCGCTCGGCCTCTTCTACTCGGCCGTCACCGCTTATCTCGGCTTCGCGGTGAATGAGGGCGAGTATAAGGTGATGGGTCTCGCCTCCTACGGTTCGCCGACGCGGATCGATGAGATGCGACGCCTGCTGCGCGCCACCGCCGACGGCGCCTTCACGCTCGACCTCGAGTATTTCGATTTCCTCGGCAAGGTCGAGACCGGCTTCTCGCAGAACTTCGTCGATCTGTTCGGCCCGCCGCGCCGGAGCTGGCAACCGATCGATCTGCACAGCGAGGAGGGCCGCCGCTTCGCCGATATCGCCGCGAGCGCGCAGCGCGTGCTTGAGGAGGTGATCGTCGGCATCGCCACCGACCTGCGGCGCGAAACCGGTCTTGCCGATCTTTGCCTTGGCGGCGGGGTCGCGCTGAATGGCGTCGCCAACGCGCGCATCCTCAACGAAGCGGGCTTCGGGCGGCTGTTCGTGCCGTCCGCGCCGGGCGATGCGGGCTGTGCGCTCGGCGCGGCGCTCTATGCCGATCGCATTCTCTTCGGCCACCCGCACCGCACGGTGCCCGATCATCCCTTCTGGGGACCGCAGCCCGACGACACGGCGCTGCTGCGATTGGCGCTGGAGGACGGCATTCCGGTCGCGATGGTCAGCGAAGGCGAGCTGATCGACGATGTCGCCGATGCGCTGGCATCGGAGAAGATCGTCGGCTGGGTCGACGGCGCGCTTGAATTCGGGCCGCGCGCGCTCGGGCATCGCAGCATCCTCGCGGCGCCGCACGACGCGGCGATGCGCGACCGGCTCAACCGCGACATCAAATATCGGGAGGAATTCCGGCCGTTCGCGCCGGTGGTGGCGGCCGAGCATGCCGACCTTTTCTTCGAACTGCCGCCCGGCGGCGATCGGCTCGCACGGTTCATGTCGGGCGTGTTTCCGGTGCGTCCGGAATGGCGGGAGCGACTGGCGGGTATCACCCATGTCGACGGGACCGCGCGCGTCCAGGTGGTCGATCAGGCGATGGCGCCCCGGCTGCATGCGTTGCTGGAAGCCTATGGCCGGCGAAGCGGCATACCGGTGCTGCTCAACACCTCGTTCAATCTTGCCGGAGAGCCGATCGTGAACACGGTCGCGGAAGCCTATTCAACCTTCCGCCGCTGCGGTATCGATCTGCTCGTTGCCGGCCAGACCTGCGTGACCAAGCCGCGCGTTACCCGCGTGGCGTCTCTGGAGACTGCGGCATGATCAAGCGTCGCGGCCGTATCGGCCGGCAACTCATCGTTTTCGGCAGCGCGTTCGGCACGACCGCCGAACTGGCGTCGGGCCTGTGGAATTCGCGCTCGGGCAAACGCTGGATGATCCCGCTGGTCCTGTTCCTGTGCCTGACCGGGCTGATCCTCACGCTTGCCGCCACGGTCGAAGCGCTGGCGCCGTTCGTCTATTCGATCTTCTGAGGATGGACGCGGACTGGCGGGCATTGCTGGCCTGTCCGGCCTGCGGCGGCGCGCTCGGGCCGGACTGGCGCTGCGGAAGCTGCGGCATCGCCTACGAAAGCCATGACGGGGTGCCCGCGCTGCGCCTGCCGGGCGATCGGCGGACCGAAACGGTGCGCGATTTT
>NZ_DATHFV010000091.1:0-30794 GCF_035317925.1 Sphingomonas sp. | reverse complement strand
GCGTCCCTATGAGGCCAACCGCCTCTCGGTTTCGCCGGGCGATCTGCGGCTCGAATCGGTGATCGCGAACGACAATCTGATCGTCGTGCCGCGCTATTTGTCGGGGGTTAAGGCCAATTTCCAGGTGACCAACGGCTCTGCCGGGACGGTGATCGTGCGGCTGCCCAACGGCGATCCGCTTGAACCGGGCACCGCCGTCACCGTCGGCACCCAGATATTTTACACTGGTTTTGACGGCGAACTGTTCATTGATGATATAGTGGCCGGCAAGGTGCTTGTGGCCAAACGTACGGCTGGTCCCTGCAGTGTGATTTTACCGGCTGTGCCGAAGGGTGTTGAGTTGCCTCGTATCGGACCTTTGACCTGCCAACCGGAGCCGGCGAAATGATCGCCCGCCTGCTCGCGTTGATTGCCGCTTTCACCTGGGCGGGCGCCGCCTGGGCAACCTGCTCGACGTCGGGGGCCTGCCTCTGCTCGGTCTCGCTCAGCAGCATGGCGTTTGGCGCCTACAATACGATGTCGCCCAGCCCGACCGATACGGTCGGCACCTTGTCCGTATCCTGCACCTCGCCCGATCCCGCGAGCTCGACCTTCACGATAGCGCTTGGGCCGGGCGGTTCGGGCGATACGAATTCGCGCGTCATGCGATCCGGGACACACCCGCTTTATTACAACCTCTACACCAATGTGGCGCGCACGATCGTATGGGGCGACGACAGCGGCGGCGGCGAAAGCGTCGCATCCGCCTTTCCGCCGACCAGCCGCACGTCGCGAACGTTCAGCATCTACGGGCGCGTTCCGGCGCTGCAGAATGCCTGGGTGGGCATCTATCACGATAGCATCACCGTCACCGTCACGTATTGACGGGAAAGTGCCGCACCGGCCCGCACCCCCACCCGACCTCCCATAGAATATCCTGATTGGGAGGCCGGGTGGGGGTGCGGGCCGGTGCGGCATCGGCGCAGCCGAAAACGACTCTAGCCGTGGACTTACTGCCCTTTTCTTGGGCATAGGGCGGCACCACTTCACACGTCTCACCAGGAACAACTCCCTCCATGTCCGCGATGCTCAAGATCAGCCTGCCCGATGGTTCCGTGCGCGAAGTCGCGCCCGGTACCACCCCGGCTGACATCGCCGCGGCGATCGGACCGGGCCTGGCCAAGGCCGCGATCGCGGCCCGCGTCGACGGCGAATTGCGCGACATCATGCGCCCGTTCGAGGGCGACGCGACGCTGGCGCTGGTCACGGCGCGCGACGAGAAGGACGCGCTTGAGCTCGCGCGTCACGATTATGCGCACGTGCTGGCGGAAGCGGTGCAGAACCTGTTTCCGGGCACGCAGATCACGTTCGGTCCGTCGACCGACGATGGCTTCTATTATGATTTCGCGCCGAAGGACCGGCAGTTCACCGACGAGGACCTGCCCGCGATCGAGGCCGAGATGCGTGCGATCATCGGTCGCGACGAAGCGCTCGTGCGCGAAGTGTGGCAGCGCGACGATCTGATCGCCTTGTGGAAGCAGCAGGGCGAAAGCTTCAAGGCCGAATGGGCGGGCGAATTGCCGGAGGGCGAGGAGCTGACCGTTTATCGCGCCGGCAAATTCCTCGACATGTGCCGCGGCCCCCATCTCGCCTCGACCGGCAAGCTCGATCCGCAGGCGTTCAAACTGACGCGCGTATCCGGCGCCTATTGGCGTGGCGACCAGAAGAACGCGATGCTGAGCCGCATCTACGGCACCGGCTGGCTCAACAAGAAGCAGCTCGATCAGCACCTGATCCGACTGGAAGAGGCAGCCAAGCGCGATCACCGCAAGATCGGGCAGGAGATGGACCTGTTCCACCTCCAGTCCGAAGCGCAGGGTTCGGTCTTCTGGCACCCCAAGGGCTTCATCCTGTGGCGCCAGCTGGAGGCCTATATGCGCCGCCGGCTCGATGCGGCCGGCTATCGCGAGGTCAAGACGCCGCAGCTGATGGACGCGCGCCAGTGGGAGCAGTCCGGCCATTGGGGCAAATATCGCGAGAATATGTTCGTCGTCCCCGACGAAATCCCGAACGCGGAGGAGGAAGGCCCGATCCTGTCGGGCGAATCCGAACTGATGGCGTTGAAGCCGATGAACTGCCCGGCGCACATCCTGATCTTCCGCCAGGGCATCAAGTCGTATCGCGATCTGCCGATCCGCATGGCCGAGTTCGGCTGCTGCCATCGCAACGAGCCGCATGGCGCGCTCCACGGCATCATGCGCGTGCGCCAGTTCACGCAGGACGACGCGCATATCTTCGTGCGCGAGGATCAGTTGATCGACGAGATCCGCGATTTTTGCGACCTGCTCGACAGCGTCTATCGCGACCTCGGCTTCGACACATATGCGATCAAGCTCGCGCTCCGTCCCGAGAAGCGTTTCGGCACAGACGCGATGTGGGACTGGTCCGAGCAGACCCTGCGTGAGGCGGTCGCCGCCTCGGGCCGCGCGACCGAAGAGTTCGGCTGGGAAGAATTGCCGGGCGAGGGCGCTTTCTATGCGCCCAAGCTCGAATTCCACCTGACCGACGCGATCGGCCGTACCTGGCAGGTCGGCACGATCCAGTCGGACACGGTGCTGCCCGAGCGGCTCGACGCGTCCTACGTCGGCGAGGATGGCGAGAAGCATCGCCCGGTGATGCTCCACCGCGCGATCCTCGGCACGTTCGAGCGCTTCATCGGCATCTTGATCGAGCACCATGCGGGCCGCTTCCCGCTGTGGCTGGCGCCGGTCCAGGCGGTCGCGGCCACGATCGTGTCGGATGCGGACGATTATGCCGAGGATGTCGTCGCCAAATTGCGCGCCGCGGGCATTCGCGCCGAGAGCGATCTGCGCAACGAGAAGATCAACTACAAGGTGCGCGAGCACAGCCTCGCCAAGGTCCCGGCCCTGCTGGTGGTCGGCAAGCGCGAGGCGGACGAAGGCACGGTCGCCATCCGTCGCCTCGGCAGCGAGGGCCAGCAGATCCTGCCGCTCGATGAGGCGATCGCGATGCTCAAGGCCGAAGCGACGCCACCCGATTTGCGGTGATCGACCGCCGGACCCTGATGGCGGCAAGCACCGCATTCGCCATTGCTGGTCGTGCGGAGGCGCAAGGAGGGAAGCCGATGTACGGACTGATCGGACAGATGAAGGCCGCGCCGGGCAAGCGCGCCGAGCTGGCCGCGATCCTGCTGGAAGGGACGGGCGCGATGCCCGGCTGCCTCAGCTACATCGTCGCCGAGGATACCACCGACGCGGACGCGCTGTGGATCACCGAAGTGTGGGATAGCAAGCAGAGCCACGACGACTCGCTCAAGCTGCCCGCCGTCCAGGCGGCGATCGGCAAGGGCCGGCCGCTGATCGCCGGGTTCGGCAGCCGGTCCGAAACCGTTCCGCTGGGTGGCGCCGGATTACCACGCGGCTGAAGCGCCCTTGTGCAGCGAAAAATCTGCGCGCCGCTACTAACCAGCGGAAAAGTCTCCCCCATATAGGCTATAAGGGATCGCCCGAGATGGGCCCTTGCCCAGGAGATGCACCATGAAGATCGCGCGTAACCTGATCGCCGCCGCCGCTCTGGCGGTCATGGCCGCGAGCCCCGTCGCGGCGCAGCATCATGGCGGCGGAGGCGGTGGCGGTCATGGCGGTGGCGGCTGGCATGGCGGCGGTCACGGCGGCGGCTGGGGCGGCGGTTACCATGGTGGTGGCTATTATCGCGGCGGCTATGGCTGGGGCGGGGGCTATTATGGTGGCGCCTTCGCGCTGGGTCTGCTCGGCGGCTACGCGCTCAGTTCGCCCTGGGCCTATGGCGGCTATTACGATTATTACGACGCGCCGCCCCCTCCGCCGCCGGTTTATTACGGCGGCTACGATCGGCCGGCGCCGCCGTCCGATTATCAGGGATCGGATGTGCGCGGGCAGCAGGAGCCGTCCGACGACGGCCAGCATTGTCCCCTGTTCTGGAACAAGGCGACCAACCGCTACGAGCCGCACTGCAACTAAGATTACACGGGCCGGCGGCTGGATAGCTGCCGGCCCGTTGATCAATCCCTAAACGGATCGCGGACCAGGATCGTGTCCTCGCGCTCGGGGCTGGTCGAGACGATCGCCGCCGGGCAGCCGATCAATTCCTCGATCCGGCGGATATATTTGATCGCCTGCGCGGGCAGATCGGCCCAGCTCCGCGCGCCGGCGGTCGATCCGCTCCAGCCTTCGATCGTCTCATAGACCGGCTCGACCGACGCCTGGTCGCTCGGGTGCGGAGGCAGGTAATCGTAATCGCGGCCGTTGAGCTTGTAGCCGACGCAGATCTTCAATTCCTCGAAGCCGTCGAGCACGTCGAGCTTGGTCAGGGCAATGCCGGTGATGCCGGAAACGGCGACCGCCTGGCGTACCAGCACCGCGTCGAACCAGCCGCAGCGGCGCTTGCGTCCGGTGACCGTGCCGAACTCATGCCCGCGCACGCCGAGCCGCTCGCCGGTTTCATTCTCCTGCTCGGTCGGAAAGGGGCCCGCGCCGACGCGCGTTGTATAGGCCTTGGTGATGCCGAGCACATAGCCCGCCGCCGCCGGGCCGAGGCCCGAGCCGCCCGCCGCCGTGCCCGCGATCGTGTTGGACGAGGTCACGAACGGATAGGTGCCATGGTCGACGTCGAGCAAGACACCCTGCGCGCCTTCGAACAGCATCCGCCGTCCGCGCGCCTTGGCCTCGTTCAAGGTCCGCCATACCGGCTTGGCATAAGGCAGCAGGAATTCGGCGACCTCGCGCAACTCCGCCATCAGCGCCACGCGATCGACCGGCGGCTGGTTGAATCCGGCGCGGAGCGCGTCGTGGTGCGCGAACAGGCGGTCGAGCTCGGGTTCGAGATCGTCGAGATGGGCGAGATCGCACACGCGGATCGCGCGACGGCCGACCTTGTCCTCATAGGCCGGGCCGATGCCGCGCCGCGTGGTGCCGATCTTGTTGCCGGACGCATCCTCGCGCAGCCCGTCGAGGTCGCGGTGGAAGGGCAGGATGAGCGGGCAGGTCTCGGCGACCTGCAACGTCTCGGGCGTGATATTGAGGCCGCGCGCGGCGAGCTTGGCGACCTCGTCGCGGAAATGCCACGGATCGAGCACGACGCCATTGCCGATCACCGACAGCGTGCCGCGCACGATCCCCGACGGCAGCAGGCTGAGCTTGTAGACCTCGTCGCCGACGACGAGCGTATGGCCGGCATTATGCCCGCCCTGGAAGCGTACGACGACGTCCGCCCGGCTGGCGAGCCAGTCGACGATCTTCCCCTTGCCCTCATCGCCCCACTGGGCGCCGATGACGGTGACGTTGGCCATTATCTATCCTTCAGAGCGCGATCGGCGTGCCGCCGTCGAGCCGGTGGGTGCAGCCGTGCGGCTGATCGGTATCGGAAAGCGCCGCAACCGTGGTCCAGCCTTCGCTGCGCAGTTTCGCCGCGGCTTCGGTGTCGTGGCCGATCGGCAGGAACACACGGCGCGCCGGTTCGACGCCCAGCCCGAGATCGACCAGCGGATCGATGTAAAGCGAGAAGCCGACCGCGGCCTCTTCGCGGCCGTCGGCATGCACGATCGTATAGCTGCCGCCGCGGCCGATCTCGCCGGTCAGCCCGCCGCCGAACAGCGAGAAACCGATCCAGCTTTGATATTCGAAGCCATGGCGCTCGGTCGGGTCGAGCGTCAGCGCGACGTCGTCGCCGATCGTCGCGGCGATCCGCTCGATGCCGGCGAGGCGGCTGTCGAGCGCCTGCGTACGGTCGAGCGCGCGCAGGCGGGACAAGGCGGTGTCGATCGGGCCGGCGGCGGAGAGCAAAGGCAGATAAAAGTCGGCGCCCGCAGCGGCGAGGCCGCCCGCATCCTTGGCATCGAGCAAGGCGCGCACCTCGGCGACCTTCGCCGCATCGATCGGCATCGCGCCGGTGGCGAGCGTGTCGACCAGATCGGGCAGGGTCAGGTCGACCGTGATGTCCCTGACGCCGGCGGCGCGCAGCGCGTCGAGCGCGACCTGGATCACCTCGGTCACCGCCGCGACGCTGTCGCTGCCGATCAGCTCGGCGCCGGCCTGGGCCAGTTCGCGCTCGGGGCGCAGTTGCGTGGCGCGCAGCTTGATCACCGGGCCGCCATAAGCGAGCCGCAACGGGCGCGGCGCGTGGCCCATCCGGGTCGCGGCGATACGGCCGATCTGCGCGGTGATGTCGGGGCGGAGCGCGAGCATGCGCTGCGACACCGGATCGACCATGCGCAGCAGATCCTGCGCGCGGCTCGACTTCAATCGCCCGACGAGGCTTTCCTCGAATTCGGCGAGCGGCGGCGAGACGCGCTCATAACCGTGCCGCCCGATCGCGACGATCACGCGGTGCATCAGGCGCGACGCCGCCTCCGCTTCGGGCGGAAGGCGGTCACGTAGCCCTTCGGGCAGGAGGCCGGGTGCGATGCTCATCTCGCGGAGGCCTTTAAAGCTTCTTCGCGGCGACGGAAGGGGACGTCGAGCGAAAGCCTGGTTGCGGCGCGCCACAGCCACTCGAGAGGGCCGTAAAGGAAATAGCGGAACCACAAGGTCGCGAAGACCAGTTGCAGCGCAAACGAGGCGAGGCCGAGCAGCAGGGATTCGATCTGGGTGATCCGGTCCCACATGTGCAGGCCGAAGCCGTAATAGACCGGCACGAACACCAGGCTCTGGCCGATATAGAGCGTGAGCGTCATCCGCCCGGCGGGCACCAGCCGATCGAGGATGCGGCCCGATCCCCACAGCCAGAACTGGACGAAGACGAGCAAGGAGATCGCCATGCCGGCGATATCGATCCAGCCCGACAGCATCACGTCGACCCAGTAGAACGGGCCGTTACGGTGGCAGCAGGCAAGGTCGCGCGCATAGGACAGCGGAAAGATCGCGACGATCGCGATGATCAAAGCCGCCCAGCGCAGGCGCTTGAAGCGCTCCGGCTCGGCGAAGAAGCGCTCGCGCCCCAGCACCAGCCCGATCAGGTACAGGCCGAGGATCTGAACGATCCGACCGGTTTCGATATAGAAGGACCATTTGCTGGCCTTGCCTGCGACCAGATTGGCCTGGAGCAGGTCGCCGAACGATCCGAACAGGGACGGGCCCATCGCGCCGCCGTCATTGTAGAAGAGCGGGTCGGCCAGCGCCCAGGCATAGCCCAGATGCCCGGCGAGGATGCGCACGATCAGGAATGGCTGAAGCAGCAGCACAGCCGCAAGGATCAGCAGCGCCTTGGTCGATCGCACATAGTCGAACGGGATCAGGAAGAAGCCCGCCGTCGCCAGCACGACGATGATGTCGCCGCGATAGATCAGCGCGTGCAGCCAGCCGATCGCGAACAGCAAGGCCAGCCGCCACGCGAAACGCAGCGCGAAGGGCTGCCCCCGCCGCCGCGCGCCGTCCATCATGATGAAGAAACTGAACCCGAAGCAGATCGCGAGCAGGGTGAAGCTCTTGCCGAGGAACAGCCACAATACGCTGTCCTGCACCAGGCTCGGCACGGGCCTGGCGTTGTAGAGCTCGAAATAGCCCGTCATGTGGACGAGGAAGAGCCCGAACAGCGCATAGCCGCGCAGCCCGTCGACGATCGCCAGACGGGACGGCTTCGCCCCGTCGGCAGCCGTGGACGCCATCACTGCACCTCAATAGCTTTGTCATTCCCGCGAAAGCGGAATCCATAAACTCAATCGTGCGGAAAGACACGGAACGGTCGAGAATATGGATTCCCGCCTGCGCGGGAATGACGGTAATCTTAGAAATCGAGCGACTTGACCGTCTTGACGCCGGGCAGCGCCTTGACCTTGTCGAGCGTGGCCCCATCGACCGGCTGGTCGACCGAGAGCAACAACACCGCTTCGCCGCCCGCGTTGCGCCGGCCGAGATGGAACGTGCCGATATTGACACCCGCCTCGCCCAATGCGGTGCCGAGCCGGCCGATGAAGCCAGGGGCGTCCTCGTTGACGATGTAGAGCATGCGATCGGTCAGATCGGCCTCGACCTTGACGCCGAAAATCTCGACCAGGCGCGGCTGCGAATTGGCGAAGAGCGTGCCCGCGACCGAGCGTTCGCCCTGGCTGGTCTGGACCGAGACGCGGATCAAAGTGTGGTAATCGCCCTCGCGATCGTGCCGCACTTCGCGCACGTCGAGCCCGCGCTCCTTGGCGAGGTAGGGCGCGTTGACCATGTTCACCGTGTCCGAATAGACGCGCATCAGGCCCGCCAGCACCGCACCAGTGATCGGCTTGAGGTTGAGTTCGGCCGCCGCGCCCTCGACCTCGATCGAGATCTTGGTGAGATTGTCGTGCGCGAGTTGCCCGACCAGGCTGCCGAGCTTTTCGGCGAGCGCGAGATAGGGCTTCACCTTCGGCGCGTCCTCGGCCGACAGGCTCGGCATGTTGAGCGCGTTGGTGACGCCGCCGGTCATCAGGAAGTCGGCCATCTGCTCGGCGACCTGGATCGCGACATTGACCTGCGCTTCGGTCGTCGACGCGCCCAGATGCGGGGTCGAGATGAAGTTGGGCGTGCCGAACAAAGGCGATTCCTTGGCCGGCTCAGTCACGAACACGTCGAGCGCGGCGCCCGCGATATGGCCAGAATCCAGCCCTTCCTTGAGCGCCGCCTCGTCGATCAGGCCGCCGCGCGCGCAATTGACGATGCGCACGCCCTTCTTGGTCTTGGCGAGATTTTCCTTCGACAGGATGTTGCGCGTGCTGTCGGTCAGCGGGGTGTGGAGCGTGATGAAATCGGCGCGCTTGAGCAGATCGTCCAGTTCGACCTTCTCGACGCCGAGCTCGATCGCGCGCTCGGGCGTGAGGAAGGGATCGAACGCGACGACCTTCATTTTCAGGCCGATCGCGCGGTCGGCGACGATCGATCCGATATTGCCCGCACCGATCAGGCCCAACGTCTTGCTGGTCATCTCGACGCCCATGAAGCGGTTCTTTTCCCACTTGCCGGCCTGGGTCGACTTGTCGGCCTCGGGCAGATCGCGGGCGAGCGCGAACATCAGTGCGATCGCATGCTCGGCGGTGGTGATCGAATTGCCGAACGGGGTGTTCATCACCACCACGCCCTTGGCGCTGGCGGACGGGATATCGACATTGTCGACGCCGATGCCGGCGCGGCCGACGACCTTCAGCTTGGTCGCGGCCTCGAGGATCGCCTTGGTGACCTTGGTCGAGGAACGGATGGCGAGACCGTCATAGTCGCCGATCATCGCGGCGAGCTCTTCCGGCGTCTTGCCGGTGATCTCGTCCACCTCGACCCCACGTTCGCGGAAGATCTCTGCGGCGCGGGGGTCCATCTTGTCGGAAATCAGTACCTTGGGCATGGCGATAAGCCTTTCTGCTTATCGTCATCCTGACGGGAGTCAGGATCTCAGGCGGCTGGGATCAACCTCATGAGATCCCGGCCTGCGCCGGGATGACGTGAATTGGTTGAATCAGGCCGCCTTGGCGGTGTGGTAGGCCCAGTCGAGCCACGGCCCGAGTGCCTCGATGTCGGCGGTCTCGACCGTCGCGCCGCACCAGACGCGAAGCCCCGGAGGCGCATCACGATAGCCAGCGACGTCGTAGGCCGCGTCTTCCGCTTCGAGCAAAGACGCGATCTTCTTGACGAGCGCGAGCTTGCCCTCCTCGTCGAGCCCGTCGACCGCATGATCGGCGAACTTGAGGCACACGCTGGTGTTCGATCGCGTCGCCGGATCGGCGGCGAGATGCTCGATCCAGTCGGTCTTCTGCACCCACGCGTCGAGCGCGGCGGCGTTGGCATCGGCACGGCCGATCAGGGCGGTGAGCCCGCCCAGGCCGAGCGCCCATTCGAGGCTCCAGATGCAATCCTCGACCGCCAGCAAAGACGGCGTGTTGATCGTGTCGCCCTTGAAGATCGCCTCGTCGAACTTGCCGCCTTTGGTCATGCGGAAGATCTTGGGCAGCGGCCAGGCCGGCACGTAGCTTTGCAGCCGCTCGACCGCGCGCGGGCCGAGGATCAGCACGCCGTGCGCGCCTTCGCCGCCCAGCACCTTCTGCCAGGAGAAGGTCACGACATCCAATTTGTCCCACGGCAGATCGGCCGCGAAGACGCCCGAGGTTGCGTCGCAGATCGCGAGGCCCTGACGGTCGTCGGGGATCCAGCCGCCGTTCGGCACGCGCACGCCGGAGGTGGTGCCGTTCCAGGTGAAGACCACGTCGGTCGACCAGTCGACCGCGTTCAGATCGGGGAGTTCGCCGTAACCGGCCTTGACCACCTTGGGATCGAGCTTGAGCTGCTTGACGACATCGGTGACCCAGCCCTCGCCGAAGCTTTCCCATGCCATGATCGTCGCGGGGCGGGCGCCCAGCATCGACCATAGGCACATCTCGACCGCGCCGGTGTCGGACGCGGGAACGATGCCGATGCGATGCGTATCGGGCAGCTTCAAAATGTGGCGGGTGACGTCCATCGCGTGGACGATGCGGCTCTTGCCGATCTTCGAGCGGTGCGAGCGGCCGAGCGAGGCGGAGGCAAGTCCGTCAGCATGCCAGCCCGGGGGCTTGGCGCAGGGGCCGGAGGAAAAATAGGGGCGCTCGGGCTTCACGCCCGGCTTCGGTAGGTCCGTCAATGTAGTCTCTCCTCACAGAGAGCGCGCGCCGCGTTGGGACGGCGTGGCCCGCCGCCGCTCATAAAGTCGGCGACGGACGAGTCAACCGCGCTGCGTCAGGCGGTTGTGCGCGACCGCTTCGCCACGTTCAGCCCGGCGCCGATGGCGAGCAGGATGAAGAAAGCGACCAGCATCGAGTGCGGCCAGAAATCGAAATCGTTGTGGAAATCATGCTCGATCACATAGCCGTACCAGGCATAGACCAGCAGCCCGCCGGTCGCGGCACTCCATGCCGCCAGCGCGTTCCAGGCGCGCATCCGCGTCGCCCACCAGAACAGACCCAGCAGCAGGCCGTCGATGATCAGCTCGGCCAGTACGGTCGCGGGCCAGGGCCAGCCCGCGCTTGATCCGCGGCCGTAAATCAGCAGCAGCGCCGACCCTATCAGAAAGCAGGCGCCGCCGACCAGCGCCGCGGGTGCCGCGCGGGGCGATTGGGTGGGGGCGCGGCGCGGGAAGCGAAACGCCGCGACGATCAACAGCAACACCACGACCAGCACCGAGATCATTTCGACGGGGGTCTCGCGGAAAGGGTCATGATTGCGCTGGAAGAGGCCGCCAGCGATCACACCGAATAATAGCAGCAGGCTTGTCACCACCAGCCCGATCCTGCCCAGCCACGGCTTTGGTTCGGTTTCGTGGAACAAGGCTTCGGTCAGCCCGATCGGTACCGCCATACTCCAGAGGATATGGATGCTGAGCACGTAGATTGCCCAAGGGAAGGCAGTGCCGAGCGCCGGGATGTAACCGTAAGAGAGAAGGCTGAGACCCAGATAATGCGGATCGAACAGGGTGGTGCTGACCAGCCCTTCCTCCATCACCGCATAAGCCAATGCGAGCAGGATGAAGGTCGGCCAGCCGCGTCCGGTGTGGCGCACCGCCTCGCGGATCAGGATCGCGCCGCCGCCGTACATGGGCGCGAGCGCGATCATTGCGGCGATGGCGACGAGCGGAATGTCGCCGAGCAGATATTCCGCTACCAATGGCGCCAGGAAGAAAAGGCTGGCCGCCGCGCCGATACCGCGCTTGTTCATGGCATTCTCCCCGATTTTCAGAGGAGCTTATTTGACCTTGGGCTGCGGGTCGAGATGCGTCGCGGTCGGCGGCGCGGGGTGGCCGAGCAGGCCACTGTCGCTCAGCCAATCCTCGATCTGCTGCGGCGAATGCTTGAGCGCGATCAGCTGGGTGTTTTCGCCGAGATTGTAGGCGTGGCCGCCCGCGCGGTAGATATGGAGTTCGGCCGAAGCGCCGGCCTGACGATAGAGCTTGAGGATATCGATCGGCGGCTGCGAGCAGCATTGGTCGTCGTCGGCCGCCGCCATGAAGATCGGCGGCGCATCCTTGGTCACGACCTCGTCGTCGCCGTGGAGCGGCCCGGGGAAGATCAGGATCGAGAAATCGGGCCGCGCGGGCATCAGGTCGATCGCGTCGCCCTTGCCGCGCGCATGGACCGGCGCGCTCAACGTCACCATCCGCGCAAGCTCGCCGCCGGCGGAGAAGCCCATCACGCCGACGCGATGCGGATCGACATGGAATTTGTCGGCGTGCGCGCGGATGAAGCGCATGCCGCGCTCGGTATCGGCACGCGCATCCTCCAGCGTGTAGGGCGAGCCTTCCTCGCGGAACAGGCGATAGCGCAGGACGAAGGCGGCGACCCCGCGATCGGTGTACCATTTGCCGACCGCCTCGCCTTCGCTCGTCGTCACCAGCAAGGCGTGGCCACCACCGGGCACGACCAGAACAGCGGTGCCGTTGGCCTTGGCCGGATCGGGCAGGTACGCGGTGACGCTCGGATTGTTGACGTGCTTGGTCCACCAATCCTGGCTGATTTCCGGAATCGACGCCCGCGCCTCGAAGCCGGGCACGCCGCCCTGCCAGAGCGGGAAGCGTTCCTGCGCGGACGCAACGCCGGAAACGAACGACAGGCATACGGCGAACAGGGCAAGACGCTTCATCGACGATCCCCTCATATATGTTTGCGCTAACACACTCGGCGGGGATGATGGTGTCAAGCGACCAGCAGTCGTACATATGCCGGTCGTCGCATTTCGATATGGGCAGGGGCGCTTACTCCCGCTAACGGCGAGCCAATGACCGATACAAGCATTCCCAAGCGCATCTTCCCCAAAGCCAAGGACGACGCCGCCTCCGCCGCGCAGCAGGCGGGCCACGTCCTGCCGCAGACTTCCGACCCGGCCTATCGACTCGCCTATCAGGATCCCGATTTCCTGCTGCGCGACGATCTGCGTCCCGTGCGCTTTCAGCTCGAGCTGATGAAGCCGGAACTGTATCTGGAGGAAGCCGGGATCGGCTCGACCTTCGTCATGTACGGATCGGCGCGTATCCCGTCGCCCGAGCGCGCCGATCTGCTGGTCGATGCCGCCAAGACCGAAACCCAGCTGCGCATCGCCGAGAGCCTCAAGGCCAAGTCGCATTATTACGACGTCGCGCGTGAGCTTGCCCGGCTGGCGAGCAGTGCCCCGGATTCATCCGACGGCAAGCGCCAGTTCGTGGTCTGCTCGGGCGGCGGTCCGGCGATCATGGAAGCGGCCAATCGCGGCGCGGCCGATGTCGGCAAGGATTCGGTGGGCCTCAACATCGTGCTGCCGTTCGAGCAGGCGCCGAACGAATATGTGACGCCGCACCTGAGCTTCAATTTCCACTATTTCGCGCTGCGGAAAATGCACTTCCTGATCCGCGCGCGCGCGGTCGCGGTCTTCCCGGGCGGCTTCGGCACGTTCGACGAATTCTTCGAGCTGCTCACGCTCGTCCAGACCGGCAAGACCGCGGTCCTGCCGATCCTGCTCTACGGCAAGGAATTCTGGAACCGCGTCGTCAATTTCGACGCGCTGGTGGAAGAGGGCGTGGTCGCGCCGCAGGACATGGACCTGTTCCGCTTCTGCGAGACCGCCGAGGAAGGCTGGGCCTGCGTCCAGGATTTCTACAAGACCAACAAGGAACCGCTTTTCCGCAAGGGAAGAGGTGAGAAGAAATAGTTCGAGCTTAGATTTGAGAATGCCCGGCCTAACGCGCCGGGCTTTTTGGTGTACCTTGTCACCAACCGGGGAGCGACATGATCGGACTGTTGGTACTGGCGTCGGTGACAGCGACAACACCTGACAAACGATGCGCGGCCCGCGTTGAATTTTATCAGCCGGCCGCTGGTGTCGTCAGCACGCCTCTCATGGCTGCGAGCGTCGCCAAGCTTTATTTGGAGCAGATTTACGGGGCTGACGTGATCCGTCGCGAGCTACCGCTACAGGTTAGTCGAACACGTGAAGTCTGGCACGTCCGCGGCGGTTTTCAAAAGCCGGGCTTTTTGAAAACCGCCGTCGGCGGCGTGGCGGAAATCGATTTATGCCAGTCCACCGGGCAGGTGCTTCGAATCTCTCACGGCAAATGAGGATGTGAGGCACACCCGTATTGAGTCCCTCCCGTAGCAGGGAGGGACTCAATCAGATCAGAGCGCCGCCTTCAGGTCCTCGACCAGGTCGGTACGCTCCCACGGGAAGAAATCGCCCTCGGGCTGGCGGCCGAAATGGCCGTAGGCGGCGGTCTTCTGGTAGATCGGCTTGTTGAGCTTCAGATGCGTGCGGATGCTGCGCGGGGTGAGCCCGCCCAGCTTGGGGATGCTCATGATCGCCGCCTCGATCTTGTCGTCGCCGACGGTGCCGGTGCCGTGCGTATCGACATAGAGCGACAGCGGCTTCGACACGCCGATCGCATAGGCAAGCTGGATCGTGCAGCGCTGGGCGAGCCCGGCGGCGACGATATTCTTCGCCAGATAGCGGGTGATATAGGCCGCCGAGCGATCGACCTTGGTCGGATCCTTGCCGCTGAACGCGCCGCCGCCATGGGGCGATGCGCCGCCATAGGTGTCGACGATGATCTTGCGGCCGGTGAGGCCTGCGTCGCCGTCCGGCCCGCCAATCTCGAAGCTGCCGGTCGGGTTGATGTGATATTCGGTTGCGTCGGAGAGCAGAGCGGCCGGCAATATGTCGGCGATCACCCGCTTCACATAGGCCTTGAGTTCGGTCTCCTTCTCGCCCTCGTCATAGCCCTTGCCATGCTGGGTCGAGACCACGATCGCGGTCGCGGCGACGGGCTTGCTGCCTTCGTAGCGCAAGGTCACCTGGCTCTTGGCATCGGGCTCGAGGAACGGCGCCGCGCCGGAATGGCGGTCGGCGGCCATGCGCTCGAGGATTTTGTGGCTGTAATAGAGCGTCGCCGGCATCAAATCGGGCGTATCGTCGGCGGCATAGCCGAACATGATGCCCTGATCGCCCGCGCCTTCATCCTTGTTACCCGAGGCATCGACGCCCTGCGCGATGTGCGCGGACTGTGGGTGGAGGTTGTTCTCGAAACGGAAGGTCTTCCAGTGGAAGCCATCCTGCTCATAGCCGATGCGCTTGACGGTCGCGCGGACCGCGTCCTCGACTTCCTGCTGCACGCCGGGCGCCCAATTGCCCGCCTCGTCCATGATGCCCTTGCCGCGAATCTCGCCCGCCAGCACGACCAATTGGGTGGTGGTCAGCGTCTCGCACGCGATGCGCGCTTCGGGGTCCTTGCTGAGAAACAGATCGACGATCGCGTCCGAAATCTGGTCGGCAACCTTGTCGGGATGGCCTTCCGAAACGCTTTCGGACGTGAAGAGATAGTCGCTGCGCATGAGGGATCGGTTCCTTGGGGTAAGCGGCGGATACCGCACATAAAGCTATCGTTATATGTGGCGTCTAGCTTGGGCGGCGGCGGCTTGCAAACCCCAACGCCCCCAAGAAAAGTGCGAGGACCAACGGCAAAATGTTTCCCCACCGCGCGAACAGGGTGGGCGCGTGCGCGGGCGGGAGCGGCAATTCGATCGCACCGGCGGTACGCCACGGCAGCGATGCGAGCAGGCGCCCATCGGCGTCGATCACGGCGGAAATGCCGGTCGGGGTCGATCGCACGACCGGCAAGCCTTCTTCGGTCGCGCGTAGCCGGGCCTGGGCGAGATGCTGCGGCGGCCCCCAGCGTCCGAACCAGGCGTCGTTGGACGGATTGAACAGGAAAGCCGGCCGATTGGCACGGTCGACCACTTGGCCCGAGAAGATAATCTCGTAGCAGATCTGGATGCCGACCTTGCCGATGCCGGGCAGCATGATGTCGCGCGGGCCCGGGCCGGCGTCGAAATCTATGTCGCCCGGCGCAAGGCGTGAGAGGCCGAGGCGAGAGAGCAGCGGGCGCATCGGCAGATATTCGCCATAGGGGACGAGATGCGCCTTGTCGTAGCGGCCGAACAGATTGCCCTGGGGATCGAGCCCGAACAGGCTGTTGCTCGCCGAAACCGGATCGCCGTCGGGCGAGAAGCGGACTGCCTCGGCCCCGGTCAGCATCAGATCGTGCGGCCCGAGCAGGCTGGCGAGCGTGGACCGCGCGAGCTGATCCTGTTCGAGCAAGGCGGGCACCGCCACTTCGGGCCATAGCAGGATGCGCGGGTGCGGGCCGGGCTTGCCGCTGAGCGAGGTCAGGCGGTGGTAGTTGTCGGCGCTCTGTGCGTCGTCCCATTTTCGGTCCTGGCCGATGTTGGGCTGGACGACATGGAGCAGAGGCGTGTCGGCTCCGGGCGTTGCGGCGACGTGCGGAAAGAATGCGGCGGCGGCACCGCCGGCGACCAGCACGGCGAGACCGATGCGGGCGTTGCGGTTCTCGACCGCGCGCCAGATCAGGCCCGCAATCAATATGGTCAGGCCCGACAGGCCATAGGTGCCGACCAAAGCGGTCAGCGCGCGCATTGGCCAGACCGGCGCCCAGATCGCGGCGAGCGGATTCCAGGCGAAACCGGTGAAGAGCGCGGCGCGCAGCAGCTCGCTCACGATCCAGGCCGCGGCGAACAGGAGCGGCAAAGCGGATCGGTTGCGCCGCGCCAGCAGCCACGCCACGCTGCTCGCGAATGCGGGGAAGAGCGCGAGGTAGAGCGACACCAATACCACCGCCACCCAGCCAAGCCAGGCAGGCATCGCCGCCTGATAGGTGAAGGCGGTCGCGATCCAGTTGAGTCCCAGGCAGAAATGGCCGAGCCCGAACCACCAACCCAATGCCGCCGCGCGGCGCACGCCCTTTGCCTGATCGAGCAAGGCGGCCAGTCCCGCGAGGCAGAGCAGGGTCAGCGGCCACCATTCGAGCGGCGCGAAGCCGCACGCGGCGGTAAGGCCCAGCACGAACGCGATCGGATAGGCGCGGGTCGCGCGGAGCGGCGGCATGGCGCGCGCTCTACCGGGCTTGGATCGCTGCGTCACCCCGGCGGTTATTGACCCCGTCGGCCATATTAAGACAGGACGCGTGCGTGCGTAGGAAATTGTCTGTCACTGCGATCCTTCTCCCTTTCGCCCTGATGGCGTCGGGATGTGACAAGACGCCGATTCCCGGTCCGCTGCCGAAAAGCGACCATTTCGACGGGCAGCATTTCTTCAACCCCGACGGCGATCAGGGCTCGGGCGGCGAGCAGAAGAAAAGTACCTTCCGGATGGTCCGCGAACTGTTCTATCCGCCCGATCATAGCTGGCCGAAGCATGTGCCGGTCACGCCGACGCGGCCGCCGGCGCGCGTGGCGGGGCAGGCGATGCACGTCACCTGGATCGGCCATTCGACCGTGCTGGTGCAGACGCAGGGACTGAATATCCTGATCGATCCGGTCTGGCACGAGCGCGCCGCGCCGGTGCAATGGGCGGGCATCAAGCGCGTGCGCGAGCCCGGCGTGCGGTTCGACGATCTGCCGCGCATCGATCTCGTGCTGATCAGCCACGATCATTACGATCATCTCGATACGCACATCCTGCACAAATTATGGCAGCGCGATCGGCCGTTGATCGTCGCCGGCCTCGGTATGGACAGGCTGCTCGCGCATTACGCCATACCGGCGGTGGCGCGCGACTGGGGGCAAAGCGTGCCCATCCGCCCCGGCATCGCCGTCATCCTCGACCGCGCGCATCACTGGAGCGCGCATCGCTACGACAAGCATGATCAGACCTTGTGGACCGGTTTCACCGTCACCCTGCCGGGCGGCAATCTCTATTATGCGGGCGATACCGGGCCGGGCGACATGAAATGGGCGGCGCAAGCGGCGCGCGCCGGGCCGGTACGGTTCGCGATCCTGCCGATCGGCGCCTATCATTTCCACACCCCGCCCAGCGGCAACCATATCGGTCCGGAAGATGCGGTGCAGGCGTTCGGCCAGCTCCACGCGGCCTATGCGCTCGGCGTGCACTGGGGCACGTTCGAGCTCACCCCCGAGGCGATCAACGAGCCGCCCCAACATCTCGCAAAGGCGCTGGCCGCCGCGCATATCGCCCCCGACCGCTTCCGCGTGACCGAGGCCGGCCAGCCGTGGGATATTCCCGCGATCGCGGCTGACGGCAGCGTCGCCGCGCGATAAAGGTCGCCAGATGCAACCCTTCCACCTCGCTTTCCCGGTCCACGATCTCGCCGCCGCGCGCGCTTTCTATGGCGGGCTGCTCGGCTGTCCGGAGGGGCGCAGTTCCGATCACTGGATCGATTTCGATCTGCGCGGCCACCAGATCGTCGCGCATCTCGATTCCGCGGCGAAGCCGGCCGGCATCACCAATCCGGTCGACGGCCATGACGTGCCGGTGCCGCATTTCGGGGTCGTGCTGGAATGGGACGACTGGCACGCACTCGCCGACCGGCTGAAGGCCGCTGGCATCGGCTTCGGCATCGCGCCCTATATCCGGTTCAAGGGCGAGGTCGGCGAGCAGGCGACGATGTTCTTCTACGATCCGTCGGGCAATGCATTGGAGTTCAAGGCGTTTCGCGATCCGGGCCAATTGTTCGCGACCGCCTGACCATGCGTACGCCGCCGCCGACGATTGATCCGGATACCTATCGTGCGAGCGACCCCTCGTTGGGTAAACTCGGAGACGACGCCGCCGTCGCGCATTACCGCGCGCATGGCCGCGACAAGGGGGTGGTCGCCTCACCGCTCGCGCTGCGCGAAAATCTGCTGCTTTTCATCGAGGACGACATATCGCTCCTCGAGATCGGGCCCTTCTGCCGCCCGCTCAAGCGCGGCCCCAGGGTCGAATATCTGGACGTGCTCGATGCCGGGCAATTACGCGCCCGCGCCGGCCAGACGGGGGGCGATGCCGCCGGGGTGCCGGACGTCATCCACCATGTCGGCGATCTCGACATCGTCGACCGGACCTACGACGCGATACTCAGCAGCCATGCGCTCGAGCATCAGCCCGATCTGGTACGCCACCTCCAGCAGGTCGAGCGCATCCTCAATCCGGGCGGCGGCTATTTCCTGATCATCCCCGACAAGCGTTATTGCTTCGATCACTTCATCGCCGAGAGCACGATCGCCGACGTGCTGCAGGCGCATCGCGAGCAGCGCCGCACGCACACGCTGAAAAGCGTGATCGAGCATCGCGCGCTGACCGTGCACAACGATCACCTGCGGCACTGGCAGGGCGATCACGGCAATCCCGAGCGCAGCCGTGCGGCGCGGGTCAAGGCGGCGATCGACGAATATGAGGCGGCCGCGGGCGGCTATGTCGACGTGCATGCCTGGTATTTCACGCCGCCGGCTTTCCGGTCGATCGTCACCACGCTGCGCGAACTGGGGCTGATCGGACTGGAGATAGCGGGCATTTATCATCCGGCGCGCGACCGGAACGAATTCTGCGCGATCCTGAAGCGGCCGGACTGACGCGTCAGGTCAGCAGCTTGGTGCCCTGCTCGCGCACCGCCGCGCCGATGATGCCGGAGAAATAAGCCAGCATCGGCGGCAGCGAGACATGGACGCGGACGACATTGTCCAGCACTTCCAGCCTGGCCGGAATATTCTGGCCCATGGCGCTGATCTCGAGCGCGATCTCGTTCTCGCTCGGCCAGCTATGGCGGACCTGGCCGACGCCGCCTGGCATGTGGCCGCCCAGCTCTCCAATCCGTGATTTCAGCCGTTCGCGCGCGCCGGTCTGGCCGAGTTTGTGCGGTACATCGATGATGACGGGGACGGCCATCAGCGTAGTCCCACGCGCCAGATGCTGTTGCCGACGTCGTCGGCAACAAGCAGCCCGCCATCCTTGGCGACGACGACGCCGACCGGACGGCCGTGCGCCCGGCCCTTGGCGTCGAGGAAGCCGGCCAGCACGTCGACCGGCTTGCCGACCGGCTGGCCCATCACGAATTTTACGAAGATCACCTTGTAGCCCGACAACGGATCGCGGTTCCACGAGCCATGCTGGCCGATGAAGGCGCCCTCGGCAAAAGCCGGTCCGAGCCTGGCGCCGGTGGCGAAGGCAAGGCCGAGCGACGCGGTGTGCGGCCCAACCGCATAATCGGGCCTGATCGACGTCTCCTCGATCAGTTCGGGCGCGGGGTCCCTGGGCCGGCTGTCGGGGTAGGTGCCCCAATAAAACCAGGGCCAGCCGTAGAAGCCGCCGAATTGCACGTTCGTCAGATAATCGGGGACTAGGTCCGATCCGAGCGCGTCGCGCTCGTTCACGACGGTCCACAAAGTGTGCGTCGTCGGCTCCCAGCCCATGCCGTTCGGATTGCGCAGGCCATAGGCGTAGATGCGGTGATCGCCGGTCTTGGGATCGACCTCCCAGATCGCGGCGCGGCCCTGTTCGACCCCCTGGCCACGTTCGCCGACATTCGAATTGGAGCCGATCGTCACGTAGAGCTTCGACCCGTCGGGGGCGGCGACGACATTCTTGGTCCAGTGATGGTTGATCCGGCCGGCGGGCAGATCGAGCACCTTCTGGCTCTTGGCGGTGATCTTGGTTTCACCGACTTTGAACGGGAAGCGCAGCAAGGCGTCGGTATCGGCGACGTAGAGCTGGTCGCCCACCAGCGCCATGCCGAACGGTGAATTCAGCCCCGACAGCAGCACCGTGCGCTGGTCGGCGATGCCGTCGCCATTGGTGTCGCGCAGCAAGGTGATGCGGTTGGCACTCTTGCCCGTTGCGCCGGCTTCGCCCTGAAGCTTGCGCTCGACCCAGCCGGCGAAGCCCTTATTGTCGTCGGGCTTGGGCGGGGCGTTGGTCTCGGCCACCAGCACATCGCCGTTGGGCAGCGCCAGCAGCCAGCGCGGATGATCGAGTCCGGTCGCGAACGGCTGAACCTTCAACCCTGCTGCCGCTATCGGCATCTCGCCGGCTTTCCAGCCGATCGGCGTGGCGAGCTTGAACAGAGGAACCACGCTGGCGCGCGGCGTCGCGATCCGCGGCTGCGTACCTTGCTCCTCCACGATGTCATATTGGGCCTTCTGGCGATGACGCGAGATGATCAGGAAGGTGCCGCCGACCAGGACGAGCAGCACCAGCACAACGATCATATTCATGAAAGCGCGCTTGATCATGGCTTCGAAAACGCTCCCTGCTCAGAAAGGTGGCTTCACTCGACCGGTGCCGCGATCGCCGGCGGATGCAGGCGCAGGCGGGTAACGCGGCGGGGATCGGCCTCGGTGATCTCCAGCCGCCAGCCGCTGGGATGGAGAATCGTCTCGCCCGCTTGCGGCACATGGCCGGCCAGCACGGTCGCGAGCCCGCCCAAAGTGTCGACATCCTCCTCGACCTCGCCCAGGCGGGGATCGATCAGATCGGCGACCTCTTCCAGTTCGGCGCGGGCATCGGCGAGCCAGATGCCGTCGACCATCGGCACCAAGGCCGCCTCGGGCGCATCGTCATGTTCGTCCTCGATCTCGCCGACAATCTCTTCGACGATATCCTCGATCGTGATCAGGCCTTCGGTGCCCGAATATTCGTCGAGCACGATCGCGAGATGGGTGCGCGTCGCGCGCATTTCGGCGAGCAGGTCGAGCACGCCCATCGATTCGGGCACATAACGCGGCTGACGGATCAGCGTGGCGACCGTGTCCGGCGGCGTCTCGTCGCGCGCCAGGATCGCGAACACGTCCTTGATGTGGATCATGCCGATCACCTCGTCCAGGCTGTCGCGATAGACGGGCAGGCGGCTGTGGCCGGCCTCGGCGAAGGCGGCGACCAGTTCGGTGAAGCTGATATCCTCCGGCACGGCGATGATGTCCGCGCGCGGAACGCCGACGTCGCCTGCGGTGCTGTCGCCGAATTCAAGCAGGTTGCGCAGCATCAGGCGCTCGGGGCCGGACAGTTCGCCCTGGGCGGGTGCCTCGTCCTCATGCTCCTCGATCGCTTCCTCGATCTGGTCGCGCAGCGTCGGCTCGTTGTCATGGCCGAAGATCAGGCCACGCAGGCCGGCCCACAATCGGCCACCTCCAGTGTCGTCAGCCATGGTGAGAATCAACCCTCACGCACGGCATAAGGATCGTCGATGCCCAGCGTCGCCAGCGCGACTCGCTCGATCTCTTCCATGGCCTCAGCCTCGGCCTCTCCCTGTTCATGGTCATAGCCTAGCAAATGCAGGGTGCCATGGACAATCAGGTGGGTCGCATGATCCTCGACCGAGGCATGCTTGTCCTTGGCTTCGCGCGCGCAGACGCCGTGCGCGAGCACGATGTCGCCGAGCAAGGTCTCGCCGTCGTCGTCGCCATTGTTGATCGCGTCGAGCAGATCGGGCTGGACCATGGGGAAGGACAGGACGTTGGTCGGCTTGTCCTTCTGGCGGTAGCTGCTGTTCAGCAGCCGCACCTCGTCGTCGGACGTGTAGCGGACCGAAACCTCGACGATCGTCACCATCGTCGCGATATCGCCATGCGCGCTCGCCTCGATCGCGGCGCGGACCGCGCGTTCGGCGATCGCGTCCCACCTGCCGGCGGGCCACGGTCTCTCAATGGCAGTCTCGACCTGGATCATAAATGGCGCTTACGCGTCCGGACCCTCATATGCATCGACAATCCGGCCCACGATCGGATGACGCACGACATCGGCGGCGCTGAAGCGGATCGTGGAAATGCCTTCGACCCCCTCGAGCCGGCCGACCGCGTCAGCGAGGCCCGATTTGCCGATATCGGGCAGATCGATCTGGCGCGGATCGCCGCACACCACCATCCGGCTGTTCTGGCCGAAACGGGTGAGGAACATCTTCATTTGCATCGGCGTGGTGTTCTGCGCCTCGTCGAGGATGATGAAGGCGTCGCCGAGCGTCCGGCCGCGCATGAAGGCGATCGGCGCGATCTCGATCTCGCCGCTGGCGATGCGGCGTTCGACCTGCTCGGCCGGCAGCATGTCGTACAGCGCGTCGTAGAGCGGGCGGAGATAGGGATCGACCTTCTCCTTCATGTCGCCGGGCAGGAAGCCCAGCCGCTCGCCCGCCTCGACCGCCGGACGCGACAGGATCAGGCGCGTGACCTGGCCCTGGATCAGCATCTGCACCGCCTGCGCGACCGCGACATAGGTCTTGCCGGTGCCCGCCGGCCCGAGCGCGAAGATCACGTCGGCCGAAGCCAGCGCGTGCATGTAGCGCGTCTGCGTCGCCGAACGCGGCACGATCGTCTTCTTGCGCGTCCGGATCATGATCGACGGTCCCTCGGACACGTCGTGGCGGATGATGCCGTCGAGCGTGGGCTCGGCCGACATGCTGATCACCGCCTCGACCATGCCGGAGTCGATATCCTCGCCTTTGACGATGCGGTTGTAGAGGCCGGTCAGCACCTCGCGCGCCCGCGCGGCGGCCTCCGCCTCGCCTTCGATCTGCAGCTTGTTGCCGCGGGCGCTGACATAGACGCCGAGGCGATTCTCGATCGCGACGAGGTTTTGGTCATATTCGCCGAACAGGCGGCCAAGCAGCTGCGGCCGATCGAACAGGATTTCTAGGCGGGCGCGGTCGCCGGCCTGGGCGGGAACGGGCTTGCGGCTCATTCGGTCCTTTCGAATCCCGAGCCTGAATCAGGCCCCAAGGTCTGGCCGCGATGTTGGTGCGGCGGCGCGCGGAAAGGAAGCCACAATCGGACGCCGCCGAATTATCCGATACGAATTCGTGCCCAGACGGGCAGATGATCCGACGCGTTGCGCGCGAGCAGCGAATGATGGACGCCTGATTCGAGCACCTTGATTCCAGGGCTCACGAACATCCGGTCGAGTCGGCCGACGGGCTGGCGCGCGTGGAAGCTGGGGCCGAGCGCGACGGGCATATGATGCTGGCCGAAGTCGCGCAGGCAGCCGCCGCTGCGCCATTCGTTGAGGTCGCCCGCAAGCAAAGTCGGCAGCCGATCGGGCTGATGGTCGAGTTCGGACAGGATCGCGCGCGCCTGCTTGCGCCGCCACAGGCCGGACAGATCGAGATGCATGCCGACCAGGCGCAGCGACTCCCCCCGAACGCGCACGTCGGCCAGCACCGCGCCGCGCGGTTCGAGCGTCGGAAGGTGAAGCGGCAGGTGGCGGATGATCTCCACGTCCGGCCCGACCAGCACTGCATTGCCGTGCCAGCCGATGCTGCCGGGACGCATCTCGTAGGGCACGGCGCGATAGGGGCTGTGCTCGGTCAGCATGTGCATCGGGATGGCGCTCTGGCGCTGGCCGAATCGGCGGTCCGCCTCCTGCAGCAGCACGATGTCCGCGCCGATCTCTCCCAATATTTCAAGGATACGCTCGGGCCGGCGGCGGCGGTCGGCGGCAATCGCCTTGCGAATATTGTAACTGGCGATCAGCACCATGACGAACGAACCGTGCGCCCTCCTTCCTGTTCCCGCAATGATGTGAGAAGTGCGGCAATGCTGCAACAGCGAGCAGCTTTTCGCCGCAGCGCGGGACTCGTGTTGCGGTGCGAAAAGAGCGTGTGTTAGGCTGCGGTTCAGGTTGGTAGCGAACCACTGCTTGCCGCATCATCAAGCTGTCACAATAGCCGGTCAGGGCCGGCAGGAAACGCAAACGGGGGTCCCCAAAAATGAAGAAGCTTCTTGTCGGCTGCGCACTTTCCGCGCTCGCAGCCAGCAGCGCCTACGCCCAGTCGACCGGCTCGGTGGACTTCCAGCAGAAGGACATCGTGATTACCGGCACCCGTACCAAATCGGTCGACGGCGTGCAGGTTCCGAACACCGCCAAGGCGAAGGGCGTGCTCGACAGCACCTTCATCCAGCGCCAGACGCCGGGTCAGTCGGTCGACGATATCATCAACATGCTTCCGGGCGTGAGCTTCCAGAATAACGATCCTTACGGCGCCTCGGGCGGTACGCTGACGATCCGTGGTTTCGATGCCAGCCGCATCTCGCAGACCTTCGACGGTATCCCGCTCAACGACACCGGCAATTATGCGCTCTATTCGAACCAGCAGCTCGATCCGGAACTGATCGATCAGGTCAGCGTCAACCTCGGCACGACCGACGTCGACAGCCCGACCGCTTCGGCGACCGGTTCGACCGTCAACTATCGCACGCGCGATCCGTATAACGACTTCCATGTCCGCCTGCAGGGCTCGGCCGGCAGCTTCGACTTCTTCCGCATCTTCGCGGTGGTCGATACCGGCGTCTTCACGCCCTTCGGCACCAAGGCGTTCCTCTCGTTCAGCCACGAAGAGAATGAGAACCCCTACCAGGCGCTGAGCCGGACCGATAAGTGGCAGTATAACGGCAAGATCTATCAGCCGATCGGTTCGAGCGGCGATTTCATCTCGGCCGCGTTCAACTGGAACCACAACGTCAACGGCAACTTCTCGTCGGTGCCGTTGCGCATTGACCCCGTCGTGCGGAGCGGCGCCACCGTTACCGGGCCGCGCGTCGTCGGTTCGGGGTCGAGCAACCGATTCCCGCTCACCCACAGCGAAGCGGATTATACCGCGCTTGTCGCCGCAAGCTGCGCCCCGAGCGCTTCGGCTCCGGGCGGCGGCATCGATATGCCGCAGACCGGTGTGGCGGACTCGACCAACACCTGCGGCACGCTGTTCGACCAGAGCTTCAACCCGTCGAACACCGGCAACATCCGCGTCAACTCGCGCTTCACGCTGGCTAACGGCCTCGTCCTGACGGTCGATCCCAGCTATCAATATGTGAAGGCGAACGGCGGCAGCGGCGCGGTCAAGGGCAATGAGGGCTTCTACACCCGCGCGGCCGGCAGCACCGGCGCCGCGATCACGACGCCGATCTACGGCTATATCGGCGGCCAGCCTTATTTCGGCGGCGTCGATCTCAACGGTGACGGTGATGTGCTCGATTCGCCGGGCCACGCTGCGACCGGTGCGCTGACCGGCACCACCCAGGGCGTCGAGGGCTATGCATCCAGCCAGACGGGCACGCACCGCATCGGCGTGATTTCGTCGCTGCGCTACGACATCAGCTCGACCCAGACGATCCGTCTGAGCTACTCGTACGACCATGGCCGTCACCGCCAGACCGGCGCTTGGGTGCCGCTCAACCGTGACGGCTCCACCAGCCAATATTTCCCGATCGACGCTCCGGTGTCGGACGCCAGCGGCGCTCCGATCGAGAAGCGCAACCGCCTCTCCTACGCGATCCTGAACCAGGTTTCGGGCGAGTATAGCGGTCGGTTCTTCGAAAAGCTGGTGATCACCGCGGGCGTCCGCGCCCCGTTCTACGAGCGCAAGCTGAACAATTATTGCGTGACCGAAGCGGGCGGCTCGTTCGTCGACTGCTTCAACAATGCGGCCAGCCAGGCAGCCTTCCTGGCGGCTTCGCCGACCTTCGTCGCGCCGATCAGCAAGACGTTCAAATATCACAAGATCCTGCCGCAGGCCGGCGCGACCTATGACATCACGTCGGCGATCAGCGCTTATGCCAGCTACTCGAAGGGTCTGCAGGTTCCGGGCACCGACAACCTCTACCAGTCGCTCGGCTTCCCGAACGGCTCGGCCAATCCGGCGCCGGAAACGACCAACAACTTCGACACCGGTCTGCGCTATCGTACCAGCAAGATTCAGGCCCAGCTCGGCCTCTGGTACACCGGCTTCCAGAACCGTCTGGCTTCGGCCTATGATCCGGTCAACGACGTGACGGTCTACCGCAACCTCGGCACGGTTCACAAATATGGTGTCGACGGCAATGTCGCCTACACCGTGATCCCCGAAGTGACCGTGATGGCGTTCGGCTCCTACCTGAAGTCGAAGATCCTCAACAATGTCGACGCCGGCACCTGCACGGCCGCGAACGCGGTCGCCAATGCCTGCACCGTCGGTCAGCCGATCTTCGCGCTGACCGCCGGCAAGCGTGAATCGGGTGCTCCGGTCTACACCGCGGGTGGTCGTATCGAGGGCAATCTCGGGCCGCTCGAAGTGGGCCTGCAGGCCAAGCGTACCGGCCGTCGTTACATCAACGACCAGAATCTCCCGGTCGTTCAGTGCACCGGATCGGTCCAGGTTCTGGGCTGCACGGGCACGCCCTACCAGGTCTACGGCGCCATCGCGAAGGGCTACACGACCGTCGATCTCGACGCGCGTCTCGCCATCGGCCAGTGGGTTCACAATGACCGGACTTACATCCAGTTCAACGTGACCAACCTGTTCAACAAGCTGTACGTCGCCGGCTACACCGGCAGCTACTCGCAGTGGACCATTCCGTTCGCTTATGTTGGTGCTCCGCGCGCCATCAGCGGCACGCTCGTGGTGGGCTTCTAAGCCCAGCCTGCAAGACGCAAAAAAAGACCCCGTCGCTCTTCGGAGCGGCGGGGTTTTTCTTTTTTGGTCTTGGTTCAGTTTCACTGAACCCGGCGCGGCACCGGCCCGCACCCCCACCCGGCCTCCCATAGAATAGCCTGACTGGGAGGCCGGGTGGGGGTGCGGGCCGGTGCCGCTCTACACTGGAAAGTCAGGGAATCCGTTCGTTGGGGTCGGTGCCCCAGATCCCCGATTGCTCGACGAAGCCGAGCTTCTCGCCGATCTGGATGCGGCAATATTGGCCGTCGCACTTGGATATGCGGCCGATCACGCCCGGCTCCGCCTGCCACAGCAACGGACCGTCCCCATTTGGCGCCGACCGGATCGGACGCAGCCCGCTGCCGGTCACGACCGCCGTGCGCCGCGCCGCGAGCAGGGTGGCGAGCATCCAGCCGGCGCTGCCATCCTGCTCCTGCACGCGCCGCCACGGGCCCACCACCTGCAGCACGCGCACCGGCAGATCGCGGCGCTTGTACAACCAGACGGCGGGATAGGAGCGGTCGGGGCCGGTGCGCATCAGCGCCTGGCCGGCGGCGATCGACGCCCAATAGGGCACGGGGCGCTCCTGCGCGAGCGATGGCGCTGCCAGTGCGAAGCCGAGGGTAAGAAGCAGTACGCGTTTCACAACCACTCCGTCATTCCCGCGAAAGCGGAATCCATAAACTCTGACGCTGCGATTTCAAACGCGCGCTCAAGAATATGGATTCCCGCCTACGCGGGAATGACGGAGAACCAAAATCTAGCGCGGATTTGCCTCGAGCCAGGCCAGCACATTGTCGGGCGTGCTTTCGGTATAGGGGTCTTCGTCCGAGCCGACATCGTTGATGCCGGGCTCCTCGAACCAGCCGGCGACGACGCCATCGTCGATCACCATCGCATAACGCCAGGAGCGCTGGCCGAAGCCGACATGATCCTTGTTGATCAGCATGCCCATGCGGCGGGTGAAGTCGCCCGAGCCGTCCGGCAGCAGCTTGACCTTTTCGAGGCCGAGATGCTTGCCCCACTGGAACATGACGAAGGCGTCGTTGACCGCCAGGCAATAGACCTCGTCCGCGCCCGCGGCGGTGAGGTCGTCATAGTGCCGTTCGAATGCGGGGCATTGCTCGGTCGAGCAGGTCGGGGTGAAGGCGCCGGGCAGCCCGAACACCACCACGCGGCCCTTGCCGAACAAATCGGCGGTCTTGCGATCCTGCCAGCGGAAGGGGTTGGGGCCACCCACGCTTTCGTCGCGCACGCGGGTCTTCAGGGTAACGTCGGGGATTTCGCGGCCGAACATCGGAACTCCTTCTGTGGCGGATGCCCGAACGTCCCGGTGCAGTTGATCGAAACTTAGGTGATCGGGCCTTCCGCGCGGCCTTGAACGAACTGATCCACATAGGGGTTGCCGCTGTCGTACAGCCGGTCGCGCGGGCCGATCCAGACGATCTTGCCCTGATAGAGCATGGCGACGCGGTGCGCGATCTTGCGGGCCGAGGCCATGTCGTGGGTGATGGTGAGCGCGGTGACGCCGAGATCGTCGACCAGGCTGACGATCAGATCGTTGATCACGTCGGCGCGGATCGGATCGAGCCCCGTGGTCGGCTCGTCGAAGAAGATGATTTCCGGCCGCGGCGCGATCGCGCGGGCGAGCGCGACGCGCTTCTGCATGCCGCCCGACAATTCGCTGGGACGCAGGTTGAGCACGCGTTTGTCGAGCCCGACCCGCTCCAGATTCTCCTCGGCGATGGCGCGCATGCGCGTCCCGTCGACGCGGCGGCCCTGGGTCAGGCCGAACGTGACGTTGCGCCAGACCGGCAGCGAATCGAACAGGGCCGATCCCTGGAACAGCATGCCGAACTTGGCGCGCATCCGATCCTGCGCGCCGCCGCGCAGGCCGACCACCTCCGCGCCGTCGATCCTGATCGAGCCGCTGTCCGGCCGCAGCAGGCCGAGGATGCATTTCAGCGTGACCGATTTGCCGCTGCCCGATTGGCCGATGATCGCCATGCTCTCGCCCGGCTCGATCGCCAGGTTGAGCCCGTCGAGCACGACATTGCCGGCGAATTCCTTGGTGACGTCGGTCAGCAGGATCTTGGGCTGCGCCGCCATCAGCCGAACACCATCGCGGTGATCAGGAAGTTGGACGCGAGGATCAGCACGAACGCGCTGACCACGGCGTTGCGGGTGGCGTTACCGACTCCCGCGGCGCCGCCGCTGGTGCGGTAGCCGTGATAACAGCCCATCAGCGCGATGAAGAAACCGAACACGCCGGCCTTGACCATCGCCATCTGGAAATCGTCGAAGCTCATATATTTGCGCGTGACCGCCAGATAGCCGGCGGAATTGAAATGGAGCTTCTGCACCGCCAGCAGCCAGCCGCCGAAGATGCCGATCGCGTTGGCGGCGAGCACCATCAGCGGCAGCGCCACCATCGCCGCGATCAGGCGCGGCGCGATCAGATAACGGTAGCTGTCGGTGCGCAGCGTGGTGAGCGCGTCCAATTGCTCGGTCACGCGCATCGTCCCGATCTCCGCCGCCATCGCGGAGGAGACGCGGCCCGCGACCATCAGTCCAACCAGCACCGGCCCAAGCTCGCGCACCATGCCGATCACGACGACCGCAGGCACGGTCGACTGGGCGGAGAAGCGCGAGCCGGCGGTATAGATTTGCTGGGCGAGCGCGGCACCGGTGAAGATCGCGGTCAGGCCGACCACGGGTAGCGAGAACCAGCCGATATAGGCGAGCTGTTCGAAGAAACGCGCCGGATAATAAGGCGGGGTCACCGCCCGGCCCAGCGCCCGTCCCGCGAACATCGCGACGCGGCCGACGGCGGCGAACATGGCGATGATCGCGCGGCCGATCGTCGTGAAGGGGGCGAGCAGCGCCGCGGCGGGTTTGGAAGCGGGCATATTTGTGCCGCTGATAGCGGTGTGGGGCGGCGGCGGGCAACCCTATCCGGTCACTGCCGGTCGCATTGGCGCCCGATCATCGCCGGTGGGAACGAATATCGTCCCGCCGGCGCGGTGAATCAGGACCATGTGGCCATGCTTATTGGCTGAACTTGTGCACCATTTCGGCACGCGTCTTGTCGATAGCGGCGAGCGCGCGGGCGCGGTCGGCGTCGGAGATATTCCGGTCGTGGCGGATTTCTTCCATCGCCTCGCGCAGCGAATCCTGCACCTCGCGATTGATCGCGGCCATGTCGACGCAGCCCAGAGCAAGGCGGCTGACCGCCTGGGAGTCGGTTTCCCCCGGGGGCGCGGGCGTGGCATGCGTGCAGGTGAGTTCCAGTTCGGCGCGGGCCTGCACCATCGCGTCGCGGCTGATCGCGGCGAAATCGACATTCGCGACCGCCTGGCGCGCGGCGTCACCGGCCTGGCGTGCGATTTCGCCTGCCTGGCGGGCCTGCTCGCCGGCCTGGCGAGCGGCTTGCCGCACCGCCGCGGCCTGTTCGGCCGACAGCTTGGCGTGCATCGGCGGCAGGGGCGGCAACGGTGCTACGGGCGATACCGGCGGCAGCGGGCTGAGCGGCGCGACCGATGCCTGCGGTGGCAGCGGCGCTTCGGGGCCCGTCGGAGCGACGGCATCGGCCTGATCGCCATCGTCGTCGCTGGTAGTGGTCGTTCCATCGGTCG
>NZ_DATHFV010000090.1:0-9768 GCF_035317925.1 Sphingomonas sp. | reverse complement strand
GCCGCGCCGACCGCACCCGGTGCGCGGTTCATCAATGGCGACATGGCGTTGAAGACATGGGTGAAACCGGTCAGGCCATGGTCGATGGCGTTGTGCACCGTCTCGTAATCCGCGTCGGTATGGCCCGCCGCCACGATCAGGCCGCGCGCCGCCATCGCCTGGATCTCGCTTGCCGCGACGATCTCGGGCGCGACCGTCACCAATGTGCGTCCATGCTTGAGCGAGGTGAGCAGATCGAAGGCGCGGCCATCGAACTTCCGCAGCCGGGCGAGGTCGTGGATGCCGTGGCGCTTCTCGCTCAGGAACGGCCCTTCGATATGGATGCCGAGCACGCCCGGCACGCCCGCCGCGATCGCCGCATCGACCGCTTCGATCGCACGCGCGACCACGTCGAGATCGTCGCTGATCAGGGTCGGCAGGAAACCGGTCGTGCCATAGCGTCGGTGCGCCGCGCCGATCGCCGCGATCGCTTCGACCGTCGGGCTGTCGTTGAACAGCACGCCGCCGCCGCCATTGACCTGCGTGTCGATGAAGCCCGGCAGCAGGATCCGGCCACCAAGGTCGATCTGCTCGGCATCCGCCGCGGGTTCGGACGAGAGCGCGCGGATGCGGCCGTCGTCGATCAGGACGCACACATTCTCCCGCAAACCGGCCGGCAGCAGTACGCGGCCATTGACGAGCGCGAGCGCCATCAGACCGTTTCCGTGACTTTGGCGAGCGTGGGGGGACGGTCGGGATCGCGTCCGCGCGCTACGGCCAGTTCGTTCACCATGCGATAAAAGCTCTGCACGAGAAGGATCGGCTGCACCAGCGCGTCGGCATCGAGTGCGGGCAGGGTGGTGCCGGGCGCATCCTTCAGCCCGGCGACGAGCAGGGGCGCGTGCCGTGCCGCGAATTCCGCGGCGAGCGATTGCACGCTCGCCTGCGATTCGTCGTCCTGTGCGGTCAGCAGCACCGGAAAGCCGGGGCCGACCAATGCCATCGGGCCATGGCGCACTTCGGCCGCACTGAATGCCTCGGCATGGACGCCGCAGGTTTCCTTGAATTTGAGCGCCATTTCCTGCGCGACGCCGAAACCGTGGCCGCGGCCCACCACATACAGATGGTCCGCATGATCCAGCACGGGCAAAGCCGGCGACCAGTCCAGCGTCCAGGCGCGGTCGAGCAGATCGGGAAGCGCCGTCACCGCCCGGGCGATACGCGCATCCTGGGTCCATTCGGCGACGATATGCAAAATGGCCGCGAGCGTGGCGATGAAGCTCTTGGTCGCCGCGACGCTCTTTTCCGGCCCGGCGCAGAGCGGCAAAGCCGCGTCGGCGAGCGCGAACAAGGGCGAATCCTCGTCATTGACCAGCGAGATCAGGAACGCGCCCTGTTCCTTGGCCGCGGTCGCCGATGCAACCAGATCGGGGCTGCGGCCCGATTGCGAGATGGCGAGCATCACCGCGCCCTGCATCGGCGGCGCGGCATCGTAAACCGACGCGATCGAAGGCGAGGCCGAACTGGTCAGCACGCCGGCCTGCGTCTCGACCAGATAACGGGCGAAGGTCGCTGCATTGTCCGAACTGCCGCGCGCGAGCGTGATGAACACGCGCGGCCGCATGGTTCGCAGCGTTTCGCCGAGCTTGGTGACCGCTTCCGCATTGCGCGCATGCTGGCGGCGCACCGCGCTCGCGGCTTCGGCGGCTTCGGCGAACATCAGCGTGGATTGGGATGACAGGCTGTGGCTCAAGCTGCGCCCGTCCCGAATTCGGCGACATAATCATAGCTGTCGCCGCGATAGAGCGAACGCGTGAACTCGACCGTGCGCCCGTCCTGGGCATAGCCGCGCCGTTCGATCTCGAGCGCGGGCGCACCCGCCTCAACCGCAAGCATCTCAGCCTGATCGACGGTGAACAAAACCGCGCGCAAGCGCTGCAGCACGCGCACGGGCCGCGCGTCGCCGAGCGCCGCATAAAGCGATTCCTCGACCGCATCGAGCGAGCCGAGGCAGATCGCCGGCACCGTCGAGAATTCGAGCGCCATCGATTGCTCGTCAGCATAACGGATGCGGGTGAAGCGGAACACCCGCGTGCCGGGGCTCAGGCCCAGCGCCATCGCTTCTTCCGGCGTCACCAATCCTTCGGAGCGCGCCAGCCACTCGCTGTGCGGATGCCGGCCGCGCGCCTGCATGTCTTCGGTGAAGGACGTGATCGTCGCGAAATTCTTCTCGACGCGCGCGGCGACGAATGTCCCCGCGCCGTGACGGCGGGTGAGCAGGCCGGCATCGACCAGTCCGTCGAGCGCTTTGCGCACCGTGACGCGCGACACCTCGAACGCGTCGGCAAGATCGCGTTCGGCCGGCAAGGCCTCGTCGGCGCTCAATATATGCGATTCGATCGCCTGCCGGAGCACGCGCTGCAGCTGCAGATAAAGCGGCGCGCTATCCCCCGCCGAAAGTCGACCAACCCGTTCAACGAACATCCAATGTCCCCTCCACGCCCCATCCTCTTGCCGCACGAAAGATACCACTACAATACCAAAAATTGCTTTTAATGCATTTTTGGTATTGCAATCTTGTTACCAATCCGTCCTAATCACGTTCGTACAACGGGAATCGGCATCGTATCGGTTCCTGAGTTCGCAGGGTTTGGTTCGCATTGGTCATACATTGGCCTTGTCATCACGGATGAGCGGCATGGGGAGTCTTAGCATGGTCAAGGATCGTAAGGGGATTTTCGCACTCGGCGTAAGCCTGATCGCGATGGCGGTTGCAGCGCCGGTATCGGCGGCAGACGCACCAGTATCGGCGGATGGGGCGGCTACGACGGCAACGCCCGCGCCGGCCACGCAGGCCGGCGACGAAGTCATCGTCACCGGCATTCGCGCGTCGATCCAGGCGTCGCTCGATCAGAAGCGCAAATCGGACATGGTCAGCGAAGTCCTGACCGCGCAGGATATCGGCAAATTCCCGGACAAGAACGTCGCCGACTCGCTCGGCCGTCTGACCGGCGTCAATGTCGTGACCGGCTCGGCCGCCGCCGGCGGCTTCGGCGAGAATCAGAACATCTCGATCCGCGGCACCGATCCCAGCCTCAACCTGACCCTGCTCGACGGCCATTCGGTCGCGACCGGCGACTGGTTCGTGCTCGATCAGCAGAATGGCGGGCGCAGCTTCGACTTCAGCCTGCTGCCGTCGGAAATCGTCGGCAGCCTCGAAGTCTACAAGTCGAGCGAAGCCGATCTGCAGGAAGGCGGCATCGGCGGTACGGTCAATCTCCACAGCCGCAAGCCGCTCGATCTGCCCAAGGGCACGATCTCGCTGACCGGGCAGATGGTTTATAACGACCTTGCCAGCAAGTGGACGCCGCAGGCCTCGGGTCTGGTCAGCTGGAAGAATGACGAAGGCACGTTCGGCATACTCGCCGCGGGCTTCTTCCAGAAGCGCGACTTCCGCCGCGATGGCCAGGAATTCCTCGGCTATGCGGACATCGCCAATTTCGCCGGCACCGGCCAGACGGTCACCGCGCCGAACATGATCGGTGCGACCTATTTCCGCCAGCAGCGCACCCGCAAGGGCGGCCTGATCGCCCTGCAGTTCAAGAATGACCGCTTGGAGCTCAATCTGAATGGTCTCTACACCCGCCTCGACGCGGACAACGTCAACACCAACTCGATGGCTTGGATCAGCCGCGACATCGCCAACAATTCGACTCCCGGGCCGAACTACGCGCTCGCCAATTACACCGTCAGCAACGGCATTCTGACGTCGGCCACTTTCAACCCGACCACGACCAGCGGCGCCACCGTCCAGGGCCGCGTCCAGGACGACATCTTCCGCAAGGCCTATTCGTCGACTTTGGTCGCCAATGCCGACGCCACCTTCCACGCCAGCGACGCTGTGACGCTGACCGGCGAAGTCGGCTACACCAAGGGCGAGGGCGCCACGACCGACACGTTCGCGTGGGAAACCTACTGGAACACCGGCGTGTCCTACACGATCACCGGCAAGACCGCGGACGTCAGCTTCCCGGGCCTTCCGACCGATCCGACCAGTCAGGCCTATCTCAACAATTATTACAGCTGGTCGTGGGGCGGCAAGATCAAGTCGCCCGATACCGAACTTTATGGCCGTGCCGACCTCGAATGGGAGGCGCCGGACAATGGCTTCATCAAGTCGATCAAGGTTGGCGGCCGGTTCGCTCACCACAAGCGTTCGGTCAACTACACCGCTTATGCGTGGCCGGGTAACGGCCTCTATTCGGGCACCAACCAGATCGGCCTCGGCACCGTCTATGACGGCGATCTGATCCCGGGCAATTTCGGCAAGGGCCTGTACGATTTCCCGCAATATTCGCTCGCCGACGAGGACAAGGTGAAGCAGGAGCTGGATAGTGTTGCCGGCGGCCGCCAGTTCGCTTTCTATCCGCCGCTCAGCTTCTCGGTGAAGGAAGATACCGAAGCGGCTTATGCGATGGCCAAGCTGGGCGACGACACCGGCGACTGGCGCGGCAATATCGGCGTGCGGGCGATCCACACCAAGCTCGACACGGTCCAATATTCGCCCAACGCGCCCAATCTGACGATCGTCAACGCGTTCGGCAGCTTCGGCGAGGTCGACGACAACAACAGCTATTGGGACATCCTGCCCAGCGCGAACCTGACCTACAATATCCAGCCCGATTTGCTGGTCCGCGGCGGAATAGCGAAGACGATGACGCGTCCGGGCTATGCCCAGCTCGCCGGCGCCTTCTCGCTGTCCGATCTGGCGCTGACCGGTACCGCGGGCGGCAACCCGCATCTCAAACCGACCCGCGCCTGGAATTACAACCTCGCCGCCGAATGGTATTACGGCAAGCAGGCGTTGCTGTCGGTCGGTGTCTTCTATCTCGACATCTCGTCCTACATCACCGCTCAGACCACGAGCCAGTTCTACGTCACGCTCCAGCATCCGCAGGGCGCGAACTTCCTGGTGACGGCGCCGGTCAACGGCAAGGGCGGCACCAACAAGGGCTTCGAAATCAACTGGCAGCAGCCCTTGTGGTTGGGCTTCGGCGTGATCGCCAACTACACCTACGCCGACGCGAAGGCCTCGGGCGGCGGCACGATCGATGGCAACAGCAAGAACACCTATAACGGCACGATCTACTTTGAGAACGATCTGCTGAGCGCCCGCATGGCCTACAGCTTCCGTTCGAAGTTCCGGTCGGGCATCGATCGCGGTACGCCGATGTGGCAGGATGATTTCGGCCAGCTCGACGGCTCGCTGCTGGTGCATGTCACCAAGCAGATCGCGATCACGGTGGACGCGCAGAACCTGCTCAATCACAAGCTTTACTACTTCGTGGGCGACCCCTCCGTCCCGCGGGCCTATTACAATAATGGCCGTACCTACTGGGTTGGCGCTAAGCTCAACTTCTGAAACAAAGCTTGGCGTAGCGGCGGAGAGGGTTGTCGATGCGCCTGATGTGGATTGCCGCCGCTGCCCTTCTCCCGGGCGCGGCGGTGGCGGACGCCCCGGGCCCCTCTGTGGCAACCGTCTCCCTGCTGCCCATGCCGGCGTCGATTGTGCCCAAGGCGGGCGCCTTCGCGCTGGTGGGCAGTATTTTGTCTTACGATACGCATGACAAGGGCGCGGTCGCGGCAGCGGCCCGTCTCAACGAACTGCTCGTGCGGGCCGGGCTTCCCGCGATCGCCAATGGCAAGGGCCGGGCGATCCGTTTCCGCCGCGATGCCACCATTGCGGGCGGCGAAGCCTATCGGCTTCAAGTCACACCCAATGCGATCACCATAAGCGCCGGCAGCGATACCGGCCTGTTCTATGGTGCGACCACCTTGTGGCAGCTGGTCCAGCGAGCGGGCCCGGCCGGATCAATTCCCGCGATGACGATCGACGACGCGCCGAGCTTTGCCTGGCGCGGGGTGATGCTGGACTCATCCCGGCACTTCCAGCCGGTCGAGTTCGTGAAGGCGCTGATCGATCGGATGGCGCTCGACAAACTGAACGTGCTGCAATGGCATCTGACCGACGATCAGGGCTGGCGCCTGCAGATCGACAAATATCCCAAGCTTACGCAAATCGGCGCCTGGCGGCAGGATGCAGGCGCGGCCGGCTTCGACGCCGAAGGCAAGCCGGTGACGTATGGCGGCTTCTACACCAAGGACCAGGTCCGCGACGTGGTCGCCTATGCCGCCGCGCGCCACATCACGATCGTGCCCGAGATTGAGATGCCGGGCCACGCGACCGCGGCGATCGCGGCCTATCCCGAACTCGCCGCGACCCCGACGCCGCCGACATCGGCGAGCCCGGACTGGGGCATCCTGCCCAATCTCTACAACACCGACGACGCGACCTTCACCTTCCTGGAGAACGTACTCGACGAAGTGATGGCGTTGTTTCCTTCGCGCTACATCCATGTCGGCGGCGACGAGGCGTGGAAGGATCAGTGGGCCGCCAACCCGAAGATCCAGGCCAAGCGCAAGGAACTGGGCCTCGCCAGCGACGACAAGCTCCAGGGCTGGTTCACCGCGCGGATCGGCGCGTACATCGAGAAGCATGGCCGCCGCCTGATCGGCTGGGACGAGATCTTGCTCGGCGACGTGCCGCAATCGGCGACGATCATGTCGTGGCGCGGGATCGACGGGGCGATCACCGCCGCCAAGGCCGGGCACGATACCGTGCTGTCGCCCGCGCCCGATCTTTACCTCGACAATCGCCAGTCTGAATCGGACGACGAGCCGCCCGGCCGCGGTGCGCTGATGGACTGGAAAAAGGTCTATGCGTTCGAAGTCGCGCCGCCCTCGCTCACGGAGGAGGAGCGCAAGCATCTGATCGGACTGCAGGTCAACGAATGGACCGAGCATGCCCGCACCACCGATTATGCCGAGCGCATGATCTGGCCGCGTGCCGCGATCCTGGCCGAGCTTGGCTGGGCCAGGCCGGCGCAACGCGACTGGGATGCCTTCGCGCCGCGTCTCGCCGCTGAACTCGATCGCTATCGTGCGCTCCATCTCGGTTTCGACGTGACGCCCTTGGTGCCGCAGGCCGATCTGTCAGGTTCGCCGGCCGCGCCTCAAGTGGCATTGCGCCAGCAGGCCGGCATCGGCACGATCCGTTACACAATCGACGGCAGCGCGCCGACGGCCGCCTCGCTTGCCTATCAGGCGCCGATCGCGATGACCGGCACGCTTACCGCGCAGGCCTTCCTGGGTGGAGCGCCGATCAGTCCGGCCCAAAGCTGGCCAGTCGACGCGGCGGCGCTGCGAACGCGCTTCGGCACCCAGCTCGAATTGTGCACCGGCGCGGGCAAGATTCCGCTTCGGCTCGAGGATGACGGAACCACCAACGGCAAGCGCGTGGTCCATTGGGTCGACGTGATGCAGCCCTGCTGGCTGTGGCGCGCCGCGCCGATGGACGGCGCCTCCCGGATCACCGCGGATGTGGGCTCGGTCCCCTTCAACTTCGCGATCGGCGATGCGGTCAACCACATCACCTTCCGCAAGCCCGAGACGCCCGAAGGCGAACTCGAAATCCGGCTCGACGATTGCAACGGCCCGGTCGTGGCGAAGCTGCGGCTCGCGCCCGCCAAAGCCAATGCCGGCGTCACCACGCTGACCGGCACGATCGCACCGCAGACCGGCGTGCATTTGCTGTGCGCGACCTTCACCCAGAACGGAGTCGATCCGATTTGGGTGCTCGACAAGCTCACGCTCTCGGGACCGCAATGAGCCTCTCCATCCCGAGCCCACTTGCCGGCTGGGTCACAAAGCTCGATCAGGTGCCGGATCCGGTTTTTTCCGGCCGCATGCTCGGCGACGGCGTTGCGATCGATCCGACCGAAGGCAGATTGGTCGCGCCGGCGGCGGGCCGCATCGTCACGCTCAATCCGTCGGCTCATGCGGTCACGATCGATCTCGACGACGGCACGCAATTGCTGATCCATATCGGCATCGACACCGTCGCGCTGGGGGGCACGGGCTTCACCGCGCACGTCGTCGATGGCCAGCGCGTCGCGGCGGGTGACCTGCTGATCGAGTTCGATCTCGATTACCTCGCACGCCACGCCAAGAGCCTGATCACGCCGGTGATCGTCACCAATGGCGGTACCGTAACCGGCGGGATCGACGGTCTCGTCGAGCGCGGCGCGGCCCTGTTTTCGGTGGATGGGACGGCGGTTGACGTCGCCGGGTCGGCTGCCGCCGCATCGGCGCTGCGGACGCTGCGCGTCCCGCTCAAACATGGCCTGCACGCTCGCCCCGCCGCGCGCATCGCCGATCTCGCCAAGGGGTTCGACGCCACAATCGAGCTGCGCACGGCCGAAGGAAAGACCGCGTCCGCGCTTAGCCCGGTCGCGATGCTTGCGCTGACGCTCGGCCACGGCGCCGAGTTGATCGTGGCCGCCGGGGGCGCGCAGGCCGAAGCGGCAGTGGCCGCGATTGCCGAGCTGATCGAGAGCGGCATGGGCGAACTGGAGCGGGTGTCCGGCGCTCCGGCCACGCCAACAGCGATATCCGTCGCCGCCGAACCGGCGGCGGCGCCCAGCGGTCCGATGCGCGGTGTCACCGCCGCGCCGGGTTTCGTCCTGGCGAAAAGCTTTCACTTCGGCGAAGCGCCGATGCCGGCGATCCGCGAGCAGAGCCGCGGCGTCGAGGAAGAACGCGCGGCGCTCGATGCCGCGCGCGTGACGGTGCGTAACCATCTGCTGCCGCGCTCGACCGGCGCGGATGCGGCCGCGCAGGTCGCACAGGCGCATCTATCCTTTCTCGACGATCCCGCTCTGCTCGCCGAAGCCAAGCGTGCGATCGTCGCGGGCGCGTCGGCGGACAAGGCCTGGACCGAGGCGGGCAGGGGCTTCGCCGCCGCATTGGCGGGCGCGGGCGACCGCTTCGCCGAGCGGATCGACGATCTGCGCGATGTCGAGCGTCAGATATTGGCGGCGCTCCATGGCGAGGCGCTCGATCGCAAGGTGCCCAAGAGCGTCATCCTGGTCGCGCGCGAGATATTGCCGTCCGAACTGATGGCGCTCGCCGATGCGGGCATCGCCGGTATCTGCACCGCCGAGGGCGGCCCCACCTCGCACGCCGCGATCATCGCCGCGTCGATGGGCGTGCCGATGCTGACCGCGCTCGGGCGTGCGATCGAAGCGATCGCGGACGGCACGCCGTTGATCCTCGATGCGAGCAATGGCGTCGTCACGGTCGATCCTTCGCCCGCCGAGCAGAAGGCGGCCAAGGCCGACCAGAAAAGGCGCGAGCAAAGCCGGGTCGAAGCGCGCGCACGATCGCACGAGCCGGCGGTAACGCGCGACGACAAACATATCGAGGTCTTCGCCAATCTCGGTTCGATCGCCGATGCCGAAAAAGCGGTGCGGGAGGGTGCGGAAGGTTGCGGCCTGCTGCGGACCGAGTTTCTGTTCCTCGACCGGCCGAACGCACCCGACGAGGCCGAGCAGCGCGCCACCTATCAGGGCGTCGCCGACGCGCTCGACGGGCGGCCGTTGATCGTGCGCACGCTCGATATCGGCGCCGACAAGCCCGCGCCGTATCTGCCGATGCCCGCCGAGGAAAATCCGGCATTGGGCGTGCGCGGGCTGCGGCTCGGGCTGGCGCGTCCCGAACTGCTAGCGACCCAGTTCCGCGCGCTGATCGGCGTGAACGCGAACGATATCAAGATTATGCTTCCGATGGTTGCGAGCGTGGACGAGCTCACGCGGGCGCATGCGATCCTCGATCGCGAGGCCAGGGCGATGGGCCGCGCCGCGCCGCCGCTCGGCATCATGGTCGAGACGC
>NZ_DATHFV010000089.1:0-5495 GCF_035317925.1 Sphingomonas sp. | reverse complement strand
CGCGATCAACCCCGGCATCGGCCGCAGCCCCGACAACGCCCAATGGTCCTATCTCGGCTACAAGGGCGGATCGGAACCGGGCGTGATCGCGATGGCATTCCTGCTGCAGGGCAAGGACGGCTGGTATGCGATCAACGGCGGCTGGAACGATCCGGCTGCGGCGGTCGATGTCGCGCGCTTCGCCACGCTGATCGCGAGCGCGGTCAACGGCCTCGGGAAATGATGCTTATTCGGTCAGCGCGGCGACCAGCGCCTTGACCTTCTTCTGCCGCCACTGCGGAATCGGCGCGATCAGCCAATAGCCCTTGGCGCCGTCCTTGCGGCCATAGTCCGTGACGCGTCCGGCGGCGATATCGGCCTCGGCCAGCAAGGCCGGCACGGTCGCGCGGCCAAGCCCCGCTGCTGCCGCGTCGATCGCCAGGCCGGCGTCGGCGACGGTGATCGCCGCCTCGCCATCCTGCTGCGGGCAGCCGGGCCAGCCGATCGGGCGGTCAGCGCCGTCGGCCAGGCCGACCGTCACATAGTCGCTGCCGCCGATCTGGACGCCCTCATGCTCGCCTTTGTCGTCGGCGAGGCAGATCGCCACATCGAGATTGGCTTGCGTGAAATCGAGGCTGTCGTCCGACGATACCATCGCGAAGCCGAGTTCGGCGTCGGTCCTGCCATAATCGGCCAGCCGCGCCGCCAGCCATTTGGCGGTGAAATCGCGTGGTGCTGCGATCGTCAGCCGCTTGGAGCTCTGCTGCGACTGCATCGCGCGCACCGCTTCCTCGAACTCAAGGAAGCCGCGCCGCAGCGCGTCGAGGCCGGCCGCGCCCTCGGGTGTCAGTTCCAGCCCCTTGGCGGTGCGCCGGAACAGGACGACGCCGAGCACGTCCTCCAGCGTCCGTATCTGCTGGCCGACCGCCGCCGGCGTCACCGCCAGCTCGTCCGCCGCGCGGGTGAACGACAGATAGCGCGCCGCCGCGTCGAGCACGCGCAGGCCGTTGAGCGGCAGGTGCGTCCGCTTCATGGCGTATACTCCGGTCCCAGCAGGGGAAAGCGCGGGATGCGCGCGTCGAAGATCTCGCCGTCGGCGCCGATCATCTGATAGCTGCCCTCCATCGTGCCGGTCGGCGTGTCGAGCGGGCAGCCCGAGACATAATCATAGGATAGACCGGGCGCGATCACCGGCTGTTCGCCAACGACGCCCTCGCCTTCGACGCTATGGCGCGCACCGCGCCCATCGGTGATGATCCAGCGCCGCGTGAGCAGCTGGACGTCGTACAGCCCGTCATTCTCCAGCCGGATATGATAGGCCCAGAACCAGCGGCCGCTTGCCGGATCCGACTGCTCGGGCAGAAAGCTGACCGCCACGCGCACGATCACGTCGCGCGTCTGCGCGCTGTGCGGAAACAGCACGGACAGGGTGGCGGTGGTCATAACCCGACCGCCCGCAGCGCCTGGTCGAGATCCTCGATCACGTCCTGCGGGTCTTCCAGGCCGATATTCAGCCGCAGCATGCCTTCGTCGACGCCCATCGCCAGCCTGACCTCTTCCGACAGGCCGGCATGCGTGGTCGAGGCGGGATGCGTCATCAGCGAGCGCGAATCCCCGATATTGTTGGAGATGTCGATCAGTTGGAGCGCGTCGAGCAGGCCGTGCGCCTGTTCGCGCCCGTCCTCGACCTCAATCGCCAGGATCGTGCCCGCCGCCTCCATCTGGCGCATCGCCAGGTCGTGCTGCGGATGGCTGGCGAGCCCCGGATAGAGCGTCGATACGCGGCCATCGAGGAAGGTCGCGACCTTCTGGGCATTCTCGCTTTGGCGGCGAATCCGCAGATCGAGCGTCTCCAGTCCCTTCAGCACCACCCACGCATTGAACGGGGAGAGCGTCGGCCCGGTATTGCGGGTGAAGGACAGCAGGGTCTTCTCGATAAACTCTTCCGAGCCGCACACCGCGCCGGCGAGCACCCGGCCCTGCCCGTCCATCATCTTGGTCGCCGAATAAGCGACTATGTCCGCGCCATAATCGAGCGGCCGCTGCAGCAAAGGCGTGGCGAAGGCATTGTCGACCACGCTCGTGACGCCGGCCTTGCGCGCGATCCCGCACACCGCCTCCAGATCGACGATGTCGAGCGTCGGGTTGGCGGGTGTCTCGAAGAAGAACAATTTGGTGTTGGGCCGGATCGCATCAGCCCATGCCTGCGTGTCGCGCCCGTCGACGATCGTCGTCGCGATCCCGAAGCGGGGCAGCAACGTATCGGTCAGCCAGCGGCACGAGCCAAACGCGGCACGCCCGGCGACGACATGATCGCCCTGCTCGAGCTGGCACAGCATGACCGCGGTCATCGCCGCCATGCCGGTCGCCATCGCGCGGCACGCTTCCGCGCCTTCCATCAGTGCGATCCGGCTCTCCAGCATCTCGACCGTGGGGTTCTGCAGGCGCGAATAGGTCATGCCTTTCTGCTCGCCCGCGAAGCGCGCGGCGGCATCGGCGGCCTTGTCGTAGCTGTAGCCCGACGTCAGGAAGAGCGCCTCGCTCGTCTCGCCCCATTCGGAACGCGCGGTGCCGCCGCGCACCGCCTGGGTGGCGGGCCGCCATTTCGACGTGATCGAACGATCCTGACCGGTACGACGCTTCATCGCTCCGCCTTTGCCCGCCGGTTGACGACGGTGCAAGGTCGCGCAAACAGCGATGGCTACCCAGGAGACGCCGCATGACCGCCATTCTCGATATTCCGCTCGAAACCATCAGTGGCGGCAAGGCTAGTCTGGCCGACTATGCCGGACAGGTTCTGCTGATCGTCAACGTGGCGTCAAAATGCGGCCTGACGCCCCAATATGAGGGGCTGGAGCGGCTCTACGAGAAATATAAGGATGAGGGCTTCGCCGTGCTCGGCTTTCCGGCCAACGATTTCGCGGGGCAGGAACCCGGTTCCGACGAAGAGATTGCCAGCTTCTGCACAACCAATTTCGGCGTCGCTTTCCCGATGTTCTCGAAGATCACGGTCGTCGGCCCGGACAAGCATCCGCTCTATCGTGAGCTGACGGCGGCCATCCCGGTTGCGCCCGGTGCGGAGTCGATGCGGGCCCGGCTGCAAGGCCACGGCATGACGCCCAATCCCGAACCCGAAATCCTCTGGAATTTCGAGAAATTCCTGATCGGCCGCGACGGCGATGTCGTCGCCCGCTTCGCACCCGACGCCGCGCCGGAGGACGACGCGATCGTCAGCGCGATCGAACGCGAACTGTTCGCGAGCGAGTAAGGCAAAAATCCGTTCGTCCTGAGCTTGTCGAAGGACTGTTCTTCTTCTGAACCGACCTCAGGAAGCAGGACGGGGCTTCGACAAGCTCAGCCCGAACGGTTTGGGTTTACAGTGCCGCTAGCACCGCGCCGCCCATCGCGGCGGTCGTGGTCGTGCCGCCAAGATCAGCGGTCCGTGCACCGCCAGCCAAGGCCTTCGCCACCGCAGCCTCGATCCGGTCGGCCTCGGCGACCTTGCCAAGCGAATAACGCAGCATCATCGCCGCCGACAGGATCGTCGCGAGCGGATTGGCCTTGCCCTGGCCGGCGATGTCGGGGGCGGAGCCATGGATCGGCTCGTACAGGCCCTTCTGGTTGGCATCGAGTGAGGCGGACGGCAGCATGCCGATCGATCCCGCGCACATGCTCGCCTGATCGGACAAGATGTCGCCAAACAGGTTGCCGGTCACGATCACGTCGAACTGGCCCGGATCGCGCACCAATTGCATCGCCGCATTGTCGACCAGCATGTGGCTGAGCGTCACGTCGGGATAGTCCGCAGAAACCTCGATCACGACGTCGCGCCACAATTGCGAGGTTTCGAGCACATTGGCCTTGTCGATCGAACACAGCCGGCGGCCGCGCGCGCGCGCCGTCAGGAAGCCGACATGCGCGATCCGCGCGACCTGATCCTCGTCATAGGACATGATATCATAGCCCTCGCGCCGTCCGGCAGGGGTGGTGCGCATGCCCTTCTCGCCGAAATAGACGTCGCCGTTCAGTTCGCGGATGATGACGAGATCGATCTTGCGCGCGATTTCGGGCCGCAGAGCGGAGGCATCGGCCAACTCGGGATAGAGCTTGGCCGGGCGCAGATTGGCGAACAGGCTCAATTCCTTGCGCAGGCCGAGGATCGCCTGCTCGGGCCGCAGCCGCCGTTCGAGGCTGTCGCACGACGGATCGCCGACCGCACCGAACAGGATCGCGTCCGCGCGCCGCGCGAGATCGAGCGTGCGTTCGGGCAGCGGATGGCCCTCGCTCTTATAGGCAATGCCGCCGACCGGCGCTTCCTCGAACGTCAGCGCAGTACCGCATACCGCTTCGAGCACGCGGCGCGCCTCGGCGATCACCTCCGGGCCAATCCCGTCCCCGGGCAGCAGCGCGATCAGCATAGTCGAAATTCCCCGTCGTCAGATTCGGACGGGCTCTTAACCGGCGCGCGACGGCAGGACTAGCGCATCCGCCACCAATGGCGCGCCGCCATCGCCAGCCCGCCGATCGCGCCGAGGCCCAGCAGGCCGATGCAGAGAACGCCGCCACCCACCCAGAATGCCGATGTCAGCAGCATCAGCATGAAGTCGCTGATCGCGAGGGTGGCGCTGACCACAGGCCTAATCCGGCCTGACGAACTCGGATACGATCCTCGCGCCGCCGGGCAACAGGGTGCCGCCCGCATGATCGCTGCACGCCTGCTCGGCTTCTTCCGGCGTCGGGCAGATCTTGAGCGTGCGCCAACCGAACAGGAAGCTCGCCTGCGCGACATACCAGTCGCGATAGCCGCGCCCGGAAAAGACCGCGTCGATCATGTTCTTGCGCTGGTGGATCACACGATACTTCTTGGCCATGTCAGTGCCGCCGCTCCGCTTTCGCCTGATCGGGAATACGATCTATCGTCATTCCTATCAGTTGGCGCTCTCTAATATAACGCCGCGCCGCCTTCTCAAAACTGGCGCGATCGAGGAATTCGCAATCGCCATGATCTTCGGCTTCGACAGGTTCGGCGGGAGGCTGAGGCTTTCGCCGTTTTCCTGACTTGCGGTGCTTCTGGGGCGCTGACTCGGGCGGGAACACATCGTCCATAGGCTCTGCGGGTTCGAAGATCTTGCTATGAATCTTCGCTCCGGCCTCCCGCGCAATCACCAACGTGTGATGGCAGCGAGGAAGGTCCAGGATATAGTGATCACCCCATTTTTCAATGAAGCCATACAGGGCGCCATCATCTGACGCACTTTGCAGAATGAAAATTTGGCGTCCGGCCGTCTGAAACGGCACGGTTATCATATCGCTGCCCGGTTGTTCTTTCTTGGGGAGCCGATGACCGTTTTCAAAGAGAGCATGCCCGTCCCACCGGACGACCTGCGGCTTGTCCCCTCCTGTGATCAGGTACGTGCCGGGCCGGAACGGATTGGTTGCTTCGCCCTGCGTGTAGAATTTCGGCCCGACCCACACGTCGCAGCCAGCCAATAGCAAAACCATTACCAGCGCAAACG
>NZ_DATHFV010000088.1:0-47928 GCF_035317925.1 Sphingomonas sp. | reverse complement strand
CCGCACGATCCCATGGAGCAATTCCCTTTTTATTGAGCTCTTCTATTTTTGCTCGCGAGTCGCCAACTACAAATCCGGTGACAACGGAAAGCACCGTAGAGCCCTCATGTCTTAGCATGTGGCGAAGCATGCCTTCGACATATCTGCGAACCTCCTCGAGGAAATCCTGACCAGCCTTCGGTGTGTTCGCTGCGATCGTTTCACGCCACTTTCGGTCTAATAGGTCGCCTTCAAATATACCGACGTGTCCTATATCCTTGCTGGCGGCGGCTAGTAGAATCTGGCGCCCCTTCACTCCGGAAATTTTTATCAGATCGAGGAAAACCTCATCGTGCGTAGTGAGCACGATTTGGTTTGAATTGGGAGGCTGTTGAAGATCGGCGACAACTTGTGCCCAACGCAGACGATGCGTGGAATCAAATGTAAGTTGCGGATCATCGAATACCAGCAACGGAAATTGATCTATCCCGGCCTGTTCTATGGCTTCTGCACGTAGCGAGAACAAAAATGCCCATAGTACCGCCCTAAGCCACGATGTATTGGCGACCAATGTGGCATCGATTTGGAGACCCCTATCAAAGCTGCCGCGTACGATTAATCCTTCCTTTCGCAGGAGTGCGGCTTCTTTGAATTTTAGAGCTTCGGTGAGAAGGGTTTTTTTCAAGAGGTCGCTCATGCGACCTGACAGGCCTTCGATTGCCTCCCTCGCGACCGACTCGGAGAGAGATCCCAGTGACTTAAGCTCTGCTAGGCTGGCCCCTATTTTCTCTCGCTTCTCTATGATTTTCTGGAGCTTGGAAGCCTCGACCCCCGCTTTCCATGCAGACCGCAGTTGATCTGCAGCCTCGCGATAGGGCTCAGCTTTCGCAATGGCCGTGGAAAGGCGCGCGAGGTGTCGGATTAATGGTTCGATACGCTTACTAGTGGAAGCTCCCGCGTCAGCCAAACCCGGCGTATCTAGGCTGCCGCTATTATCGTGACTAACGTCCCCGTCGTAGAGCTCGACCCACCACGTTAGCCAATCCGAACCGTGAAGGCTCAGCCAATCGGCTACACCGACCAGCCTTTCGGCAATTGAGATCGCTTGTTGGAGGGAGTTTGCGGGGTCCGCTTGTGTGGGCGGGAGCGCGGCCGTCGGCGCTTTCGACAACGCCGCATCAATTTGGCTACAGAAGGTTGTCAGCGTAGCCGCATACAGGGGCTTTAATACGAAGGTCGAACGAATGTCAGCCGCGATGGCCTCTGGCGGATCGAGGGCGAGAATATCTTCTCCATAACGCTGTAGGGATGGAGGGACGGCTGCACGCAATTTTGCGGTGGACGTGTTGATGTTGTCGTCGAACGCTCTCGTGGCGGCGGCCCCGGCAGCCCGCAGTGCATTCAACTCCGCAATAAGCGCATCGTCTGTATCCAGCGCCTTGGTGCACAAAGGACAATCTTCTATTTTTTCTAGACCGTGCTGTTCACACCACCGAGCTGCGACCGCCTTGAGCTGAAATTTGGTATCCTCATCGCTACGCCGCTGCAGTTCGATTGCTTCTTGAAGTTCGATCCGCGCACTTACGATCGCCTGCTGTAGGCTAGCCTTGGCGCCTCCTTGAAGCGCTGAGGCGACAGCGCTTATTGTTCTCCAGCTTTGAAGCGTTTCGATGCCACCTGACGCCTCCGTTTTGGCAGTCGTAATTGCCGTGATAATATCGTGCTGCGTCGCAGATTTATTAATATCGAGATCGCTAGATATATCTTCAGAAATAACCTCCGTAAATTCGGCGGCCTTTCTATTGAGCTCTTGGCCCAACTTCGCCAGATTACCATTTGTATCATCGGTATCTAGGCACGTGAATTCCGGAATACTCACTTCAATTTTAGAGAGTGCGTTTCGGGCGAGACCCATGGCATAGTCAAATTTTTGCTTTTCAGTGTCGTATTCTTTGCGTTTATGCGACTGAAATTCTCTGGACTTGTGACATAGGCCTTCCACGAGAAGGCCGATCGCAATGAGGTCATCAAGGCCGGTGAGTTTCTCTACCGCCTCGGTTAGCCGCCCTCGCCCGTCATCGAATCTCAACGCAGCCAAGCGTGAAGGCATTAGGATACCTGACTCCAAAAGAGCAGGTGGAATATCAAGGGCTGGGTCCTTTGCGTAACTAACTACGCCTGAGGATAGCGACCTCTCGACCGATGCTTGCGCGCCACCGTGATCGCAAAATGTTAATTTAACTCGGACCGAGGGGGCGCCCTTTAAATCTTCCTCAGTAGCCGGATAACAGGCGATCGGCGGCCAGTCCCCTATGGAAACATTTAGGTCATTCAATACCGGCTTTCGTTCGTGAGCATCGCTTTTTGCCTGATCCCGAGGCCGTTCTCCGGATAACGCCCAGACGATTGCGGCGACGAATGAGGATTTTCCACTTCCGTTTGGCCCCTCTAAGAGCACGCTTTCGCCATCGAGGTTGAATTTAAGTGGTGGGCCACCCCAAACGTTAAGCCCGCCAAAGCCAACCGTTTCGATCGATTGCAATCGCCATGGCCCACCGGCAGCGTGGCTTATACTGCCTTGGCCATTGCTGGCCGGATCAGAAGCCGCATCAAATGCTGTTGCCAGTCCTTCGACGAAGGCCTCAGGCAGTTGAGTCGGTGTGCGGACGTTCGTTGAGAGTAAGAAGGCAAAAAGGCGTCGCTCTTTTGCATCGCTTAAGGCCAGATGTTGCGCCTTACCGGCGGGATCGGTCCAAGAGATTTTTTGCCCGGAGAGAAGCTTCTCGTCAATTTCTGACTTTGTTAGGCGCCCCAGAACAACCTCCCCCGATAACCAGATCTTGTTCAGTCTTTTGGTGGATAGACGTAGCGCGTCATTAGTCGCGGGAATAGGTCATGGTTAAAACCAGAACGGAGGGTTTTCCGGTACAGTGCCCGCCGCCCATCTTTCGAAATCCCACTCTCAACCCAAATCAACACCAAGGGAGCCTCCGGCCCCGTAACGAGTTACCCTCCCGTTCGCACGAGAGACTCGCATATGGATTTGACGGAAAAGGCCCGGTTCGGGATCGAGGACCTCGATGATATCACCGCCGGCGGTCTCGCCCGCGGGCGGTTGTTTTTGCTGGGGGAGCCTGGGCACCGGCAAGACAACCATCGCCACCCAATTCCTGATCGCGAGCGGGCACGAACGCTGAGGTTAGCCCCACCCCCACCCCTCCCGCAAGCGGGAGGGGAGAACCTCTCCGCCCCCGGTTCAGCCCCCAGAAAGCTTCGTCGCTTCAGTCGGTTACGCCAACGAAATCGGGAGTCAGACGTGATCTTCGGGGATCAGATCGCGATCGGGCCGATCCTGCCGATCGACATACCGCGCCTGTTCCAATGGTTCGACGATGTCGACGAGGTCCGCCTCAACGAACCCTATCGCCCGCTCAACTGGCATCGTCAGGAGAGCTTCTGGCTGAACGCGGACAACGATCACAGCCGCTGCTTCTTCGCGATCCGATCGCGCGAGGGGCCGGAGATTATCGGCTTCGTCCAGATCAGCCGGATCGATCCGATCCACCGGTCCGCGATGATCGGCATCCAGATCGACAAAGCGCACAGGGGCCGGGGCCATGGCCGTGAGGCATTGGGCCTGGCGATCGATTATTGCTGGAACCACCTCAACCTCACCCGCCTCACGCTCAATGCGTTCGCCGGCAACGAACGCGCGATCGCGCTCTACGGCAAAGCCGGCTTCCAGCAGGAAGGCCGCTTCCGCGACGCCTTGTTCATCGGCGGCGAATGGATCGACGTCATCGCGATGGCGCTGCACCATCCGGAGCGGGTGGTATCACGGCGGCGGGAGAGCGCATTGCACGCAGTCAGCTGACTCCTCCCCTCCCGCTTGCGGGAGGGATTGAGGGGTGGGCAATCCCGAAGGGGCGGAGCCCACTCCCAACCTCTCCCGCAAGCGGGAGGGGAACGCCTCATCCCTTGCACCCGCGCGCCGCCGCTCTAGGCTCAGCCGCGTGGGGATAGGTCTGCCGACACAATTGCCGTCGCTGCGCGGCCGCCGCGCCGATGTCGTGCGCGTGCTCTATATCCTGCTGGCGGTCGCGATGACGCTGCTGGAGCTGGCGAGCCTCTTGGCAAACGGGCTGGAGCAATTGCGCGACCTGCCCACCGTCGCGCATTACAGCATTTCTATAGGCGCCAATGCGGACGATCAGCCCGCAATTCGCGCGGTCAGCGGTCCAGCACGCGCGGCCGGTGTCGTGCCCGGCAGCCGCATCCTCGCAATTCAGGGATCGGCCTTGCCGCTGCATGCGTCCGAGTTCGATGCGGCGTTCAGGGTGCGCAAGGCGGTTGGTCCGCTCGTGCTCGATCTCGCCGACAAGGCCGGCCACCTATCCCGCCACAGCATAGCGCGGCTGCCGGATTCCGTAGCGGTGCGGGATGTTTCGACCGGCATGAACCCCATCGTCCATGGTGTGGCAGCGTTGATGCGGCAGGCGTTGGCGGGCTGCTTGTTCCTGATCATGTCGCTTTTACTGTTCCGCGAACGTCCGCGCGATCCGGAAGCGGTGCTGCTCGCCTTCAGCTTCCTACTGCTGATGGACAATTTTTCCTTCGATACATGGCTGTTGGACTATGGGGTCGCGCCCTGGCTGCTCGATTACGGCCAGGCTTATATCAGCCTGTTCGGCTGGTATGCGCTGCTGATCGGGCTGTGCGGTTTTCCCGACGGCCGCTTCGTCACTTTATGGTCGCGCATCGCCATACTGGCGCCGACCTTTTATGTGACGGCCGAACTCGTCACTAATTTCTCGGCCTGGCAAACGTCGCTGGCCTCGATGGCGATCGACGTGCCGATATTGAGCCTGTGTGCGGGATCGGTGGTGCTGCGGTATCGCCACTCGCCGCCTGGGATAGAACGCCAGCAGATCAAATGGGCAGCGCTGGGCGCTGCGGTGATGATCCTGGGCACATTGTTAGGCCTGATCAATGCCGATCCGGCCACTGCCGTCGTGCTGGGTCCGGCCGCCGGGATCGCGATCCACTATCTCCATGATACGCTGATCACCTTTGCATTCCCGGTCGGCTTGCTCGTTTCGGTCCTCCGCTTCCGCTTGTACGATGCCGACCTCGTGATCACGCGGTCCGCGGGCTACACATTGCTCACCGCCGCTCTGGTCGCGATCTTCGCCTGCACCGAAAAGGTGATCGAGGTACTGGGCGAGGAGCATTTCGGCCATAGCCTCGGCGCGCTCGCGGGCGGCCTCGGCGCGGCGGTGGCGGCGGTGATGATCGCCCCGCTCCATCATCGCATCATGCACTGGGCAGAGCATCGCTTCCGCAAAGGGCTGGTCCACCTGCGCCACGGCGTGCCCTTGCTGATGAACGATCTGCGCGAGACGGCGCCGCCGCCGCGCATCGCCCAGGCCGCGCTCGACCGCTGCCACCACGCGCTAAACGCGACACGCGGGGCGATCGTGCTGCACGGCCGGATCACGGCGCATTATGGCGTGGACGGCGCCGAGGCGCGGCGCTGGCTATCCGCATGGCCCAGGCCTGAACCGGCAACGCTGGAAATCGAGCGCCACGCCGCCCTCTTCCCGCTGCGCATGCCGCTGACGGCGGAGCATGAAACCGAGATCGGCTGGCTGCTGCTGGGCCCGCGCCCGGACGGCAGCCTTTATGGCCGCGACGAGCGGGAAACGTTGCGCGAGATCGCCGATCCGATCGCCCGCGCGCTCACTATCGCCCGGCTGCGCGCCGCCGATAAAGCCGCGCTCGTGAAACGGCTCGATACGCTCGAGGCGCAGATGGTGGCGCTGAGCCCGCCGCTCACGCCCCGATCAGCGTGAAATCCGCGACCCAGTTCGCTTCCCACGTCTTCCCCGCGTCCGCCGAAAAAGCCTGCTCCAGCTGAAACGCCCACGCGCTGTGGCGGGTGAAGATGAAGCGCACGCGGATCGGCTTCCCGTCATACGTGTCGTCGGCTTGGAATTCACCGCGATTGCCCTCGAACCGGCCCACCATCGGCGGCGTCCCCACCGCGCCGTCCTTGCGGTTGGCCCAATAGACGCTCCACTGCTGCGTCGCCGGATTATAGGTGCGCAGGCTCAGGCCCTGGATATGGCTGGTGGCGTTGGAAACCGAGAGTTCGCCGAGATTGGCATTGCCGTCCCACACCTTGCGCACGGTCGACAGCCCGTCCAGCGCGACCCACTCGGTCGATCCCGACAGCGGCTTCACCAGCCGGCGCAGATGCGCCTTCCACGCGCCGAATTCGAAATCGAAATCGTGCTGATGGTCGGTCGCCGTCGCCACGGCGGCAGGGGCCTGGGCGGTGGCGGGCGCGGCCGCGATCAGCAGGCTAAAGGCAAGAATACAGAAGCGGAAAACGCGTGGCATGGGTGGTCCTCTCTGGCCTTGGGGGAAGGCCCGCAAGCAGGCTGATTGACCCGTTTCGGCGGGCGATGCTTGAACATAGATGACGCAGCCTTGTCCCGCCCGCGTCAGGCCGCCCGGCTGCTATTCGGGGACATAGCGCATCGCCACGTCGCACCGCTCGTAGCGCGCGCCATACGTCGCCATGATCTCGGCATCGTGGCGGAAGCCCAGTTTTTCATAGAGGTGGATCGCCTGCACGCACTTCGAATTGGTGAGCAGGTAGAGCGTCTCGATCCCCATCGCCTTCGCCCGCGCGATCGTCGCCGCGAGCAGGAACTCGCCCGCCTTCATCCCGCGCGCGCTTTCCCGGACGCCCATCTTGGTCAGTTCGGCGCTGCCGGATCCGGTCCTGCGGATCGCGCAGGTGCCGATGATGCCCAGCCCCGGCGCCTCGACGAACAATATCGCGCCGCCGCCGTCCAATATGTGCGTCCGCGGGTCCTCGAGCACCTCGCGGTCGGACTGTTCGAGCCTGAACATCGTGCTGATCCACTCGGCATTGATGTCGTGGAACAGCGGCGCGAGGTCGGCGCTATATTCGCGGACGATCAAACCCGCCGCGGGAACCCCCGCCGCGCGCACCTCCAGCGGCTTTTCGGCCAGCGCGGCTTCCAGTCCGGCGATCTGATCGAGGAAGGATCCGGACAATCCGGCGCACATATCCTGCACCGCCAAATGCAGTTTCGGCCAGACAAGGCGCTTGATCTTGGCCATTGCGGCCACGCCTTCGGGGGTCAAACGGGCGGTTCGTTCGCGCAGATCGGCCCCTCTGATGACCTCTACCAGCCCCATTTCGACCAATTGGCCGACCCCTCTGGTGATCCCTGGCTGGCTGATTCCGACCGCTTCGACCAGCTGTCCGACCGTCATCGGCGCCCGATCCAGCGCCGCCAGCAGCCCCATATGCGTCGGCTGGACCGCCATTCCGGCCGCCGAAACGACCTTGGCCGCGCCCGATTGCATGCGTTCGGCGAGCCGTTTCAGCCGGCTGCCGAGGAAGATTTCGCCCAGATCCGCGATGACGTCCGTGCTCATCCGCACAACTCCATAACAGGTTATATATCCCGTTATCGCAAGCAAATGCCGCGCGTCAAGACGCCGATTCTATCAGTTCGGAATCGGTGTTTTTTAGTTGTGCTGCAGCCGCGACGGGGTGCGCGTGATCCGGCCGTTGATGACCTTGTTCTTGTAGATCTTGCTGATCGTCGCGGCATCGTCGGCGTTCTTCAACACGACGCGGCTGCCACCCGAGAGCAGGGTCTCGATCTGGGTGATGGGGGCGTTGTGCTTGGCGCACGTGTCGCGCACATGCTCCAGCGGAGCGTCGAGGTTCAGCGCGCGTGACATCAGGGATTCTCCCGCGCGGTCGGACCGCGCCTGCCGGAATAGGCCCTGTAGGGATAGCACAGCCCCGCCCTCCTGTCGCCCTTTGTTACCGCAACCGGTAGCGCGCGAGGAACGCCCACATCGCCTCGTTGTCGGCCACCCAGTTATGCGTGCCGCCGATCGTGATCCGCGCGACCACCGCCGAGCCCGCCCTGCAGCCGGCGAAGCCCTCCTCATAAACCTGCGCCGTCACCTGGCGCCGGGCGAGCGCAGAGGCGCAGCCGTCGAGCGCGGCCCAGCGCGCCTCGGCCGCATGCATCGAATATTGCCAGTAAGGCGCGCCGCCGCCCTCGATCGGGTTGGTCGTATCCTTGTCCCCGGCGAACGCGATCACCGGCACCGGCCGGGACGGGCGGCAGGTCGCCGGATCGGGGCGCTGCGGATCGCTCTTCAACGGAATGCCCGCGCGCAAGCCGACCACCGGCGCGATCGCGGCGAAGCGGTCGGCGGCGATGCAGCCGAGCAGGCTGCTCATCCGCCCGCCGCCCGAAATGCCGGTCGCATAGACGCGAGTGCGATCGACGCAATGCTGCGCCGCCAGCCAGCCGATCGCCCGTTCGACGAAGGCGACATCGTTCGCGTCGCTCGGATCGGGCATCCGCCCGGTGACCGACGGCACGCCGGGGATGTTCCAGACGAAGCCGCCATTGGCGGGGATACCGCCATCGGGCGCGGCGAGGATGAAGCCGTGCCGGTCGGACGTCGCCTCCAGATGCGATTTGCGCAGCACCGCCGCGCCATCCTCGCCGCTGCCGTGGAAGGCGAACAGCAAGGGCGCGGGCCGCGCCGGATCGAAACCCGCGGGCAGATGGATCAACATCGCGCGGCCGGTATCAGGAATCGCGACACGCTGGGTCTGGCCCGGCGCCCCGCAGTCGCTCGCCGCATATGCCGCCGGCATCCACGCCAGCAGCAGCAAGGGCAATATCCGCAAAAGTGGCAGCAGCGTGCGCATCATGGCCTCCCCCTGGAACGCGCAACCTACTCCCGGGCCGGAACACAGGCTAGAGCGCGCCCATGACCGATCCCGCCCCCGTCCGCTGCGCCTGGTGCGTCGGCGATCCTGTGATGGAAGCCTATCACGACGCCGAATGGGGCGTGCCGGTGCGCGATTCCCGCATGTTGTGGGAGATGCTGATCCTCGAGGGCTTCCAGGCCGGCCTGTCGTGGCGGACGATCCTGCACCGGCGCGAAGGCTTCCGCGCCGCCTTCGACCAGTTCGATCCCTTAAAGGTCGCGCGCTATGACGCGGCCAAGGTCGAGACACTGATGGCCGACCCCGGCATCATCCGCGCCCGCGCCAAGATCGAGGCGACCATCGGCAACGCCAAAGCCTATCTTGCCATGCAGGCCGGCGGCGAGGACTTCGCAGACTGGGCATGGGCGCAGGTCGGCGGGGCGGTGCGCAAGAATGACGGCGTGCATGTCCCCGCCAGGACGCCTGTGTCCGAAGCCTTGTCGAAGGCGCTCAAGGCCAAGGGCTTCAAGTTCGTCGGCGCGACGATCGCCTATGCCTGGATGGAAGCGGTCGGCATGGTCAACGATCACGCGCCCCACTGCTTCCGCCGCGATCAGGTCTGAGGCGCATTTCGTCGCAAAGCCGGCGCCGCTTTCATCGGGCGTTCAGGCTGGAATGGCAGACTTGCCGCGCTGTCGAAAAGCGGAAGAGGATATGATGCGTACTCTCTCCAAACTCCTGATCGCCGGGGCCGGCGCGCTTGCCGTGGGCGGTGTCGCCATCGCGGCCTCCAGCCCCAACCATGTGATGAACGTCGCCCTGCCCGACGGCAGCGTCGCGCAGATCCATTATGTCGGCGACGTCGCGCCCAAAGTCGTGGTCGCGCCCGACGAAGCGATGCCGGTCGCGTTCGTGGCGGCCGATCCGTTCGCGATGATGGACCGTATCTCTCTGGCGATGGACCGCCAGATGGACGCGATGCTGCAGCAGGCGTCGCTAATGGCCAATGCCGCGCCCGCCGCAAACGGCCAGCTTAGCGAAGCCGCGCTCAAGACGCTGCCCGCGGGCACGGTCAGCTACAGCTTTACCTCTTATTCGAGCGGCAATGGCGCGAGCTGCAGCCAGAGCGTGCAGGTGACGTCGCTTGGCGCAAATCAGGCGCCCAAGGTCGAGCGGCAAAGCCAGGGCGACTGCACCGCGATGAACAGCCGTCAGGCGACGCCCGCGGTGCAGCAGGCCAAGCCCGGCGCGCCGACGCTGACACCGGCCAGCCTCGAAAAGCCCAAGGCACCGGCCGCCAAGGGCCCGATAATCTAAGCCCGTCATTCCCGACGGCCGATTAGTCACCGAATAGCGATCACCTCGATCGCATCGTCCTTGCCGGCGAACGGCACCAGCTCGCCCTCGGTGGCGCCGATCAGCGCCTGGGCGAGCGGCGCCTGCAGCCCGAGCAGCCCCGCCGCCGGATCGGCCTCGTCCTCGCCGACGATCTGGATTTCGCGCTTCGCCTTGTTGAGCGTGAAGGTCACGTGGCTGCCGAAGCCGACCTCGTCCGCCGTCGGCGCGGGCTGGACCTGAGCCGACGCAAGTCGGCGGCGCCAATAGCGCAACGTGCGCTTCTGGTCGTCGCTGGGCGCGTCGATCGCCTCCATCTCGGCGACCTTGGCCTCGATCAGCGCCAGGCCGCGTTCGGTCACCAGATTAGGACCGGGCGGGACCGGCAGTTCGAACTTCGGTTCCAGATGTTCCTCGTCGCTCTCGCGACGGAAGGCCACGCTCACCTGATCATTCTCCTTCTCATGGGAGGTTCAACGTCCCGGGGGCGGAACGGTTCGCTCCGCCCCGGCACCGTCATTGCGGTTTCGGCGCGGCATTCTGCATGGCGGCGCGGCCAGCCATGATCTCGTCCGGCGTCAGGATGCCGTCATGGTTGGTATCCCACAGATCGAAGCGCGCCGTGTCGTGCGCCTCGATCTCGGCGGCGGTGGCCTTGCCGTCGCCATTCGTATCCATGCCCGCGAAGATCCGGTCGAGGATCTCCGGCGGCGGCGCGCTGCCCATCGCCCTGGCGATCGCGGCAGCCAGCTCGACCTTGGTGAGCGCGCCGTCATGATCCGCATCCGCGGCTGCGAACTGCTCCTTCGAATGCGAGAGGAACTCGGCGCGCGGGATCGGTTGCGCTTGCGCCCAGGCCTGCGTGGCCAGGCCGAGCGTCAGCGTGGCCGCGATCATCGTCTTTTTCATGCAAATCCTCTCGGCGCGGAAGCGCGCTTTCCGGCTCTACTGCGCGGCAGACGTGTCGCATAGCGTTGCACCGCAGCACCCCTCATGCGAAAGGCGCGCGAATCCCAAGGAGTGTGAAGATGAGCGACGTCAAGCGCGTGGTGCTGGCCTATTCGGGCGGCCTCGACACGAGCGTGATCCTGAAGTGGCTGAAGGAGACCTATCAGTGCGAGGTCGTGACCTTCACCGCCGATCTCGGCCAGGGCGAGGAACTGGAGCCGGCGCGGGCCAAGGCCAAGCTGATGGGCGTCCGGGACGAGCATATCTTCGTCGACGATCTGCGCGACGAATTCGTGCGCGATTACGTCATGCCGATGATGCGCGCCAACGCGCTCTATGAAGGCCTCTATCTGCTCGGCACCTCGATCGCGCGGCCGCTGATCGCCAAGCGCCAGATCGAAATCGCGAAGCAGGTCGGCGCCGACGCGGTCAGCCATGGCGCGACCGGCAAGGGCAATGATCAGGTCCGCTTCGAGCTTGGTTATTATGCGCTCGCGCCCGACATCCGCGTGATCGCGCCGTGGCGCGAATGGGATCTGACCAGCCGCACCCGCCTGATCGAATATGCCGAACAGCACCAGATCCCGGTGCCCAAGGACAAGCGCGGCGAATCGCCCTTCTCGACCGACGCGAACCTGCTCCACACCTCGTCCGAGGGCAAAGTGCTCGAGGATCCGTGGGACGAGGTGCCCGACTATGTCTATTCGCGCACCGACAATCCCGAGGATGCGCCCAACACGCCGCAGGTCATCACGATCGATTTCGAGCATGGCGATGCGGTCGCGATCGACGGCGTCGGCTATGGCCCGGCCGATCTGCTCGCCAAATTGAACGCGCTCGGCAAGACGCACGGCATCGGCCGGCTCGACCTCGTCGAGAATCGCTTCGTCGGCATGAAGTCGCGCGGCATGTACGAGACGCCGGGCGGCACCATTTACCACCTCGCCCATCGCGGTATCGAGCAGATCACGCTCGATCGCGGCGCCGCCCACCTTAAGGACGAGCTCGCGCCGCGTTATGCCGAATTGATCTACAACGGCTTCTGGTTCTCGCCTGAGCGCGAGATGCTGCAGGCCGCGATCGATCACAGCCAGGACAAGGTGACCGGCACCGTCCGATTGAAGCTCTACAAGGGCAGCGTGATCGTCACCGGCCGCAAATCGCCCTTCTCGCTCTATTCGGAGAAGGTCGTGACGTTCGAGGACGATCAGGGCGCCTACGATCAACGTGACGCCGCCGGCTTCATCAAATTGAACGCGCTCCGCTTGCGCCTGCTCGGACGCCGCGACGGACGCTGATCGTTTGCATGTGGGGCGCTTAGCGCCTCCAGTGCGGACGTGAATCAGAGCAACAACAATGGCGGCCTGCCGTTCGCGGCCGACGCGGACGGCGTGACGCTCGCGGTGCGGGTCACGCCGCGTGCGTCGCGGACCGAGATCGTCGGCGTGCGCGACATGACCGACGGGCGCCTCGCGCTCGCCGTCCGCGTCGCGTCGCCGCCGGCCGAAGGCAAGGCCAATGCCGCCTTGATCGATTTCCTCGCCGACACGCTCGGCATCGCGCGCTCGGCGATCAACCTGCGCGCGGGAACGAGCGCGCGGCTGAAGCTGGTACGGGTTTCGGGCGATGGGCCCGCGCTGGCGGCGCGGCTGGCGGCCTTGGTCGGCGTCTAGAAACCCCAGTCGACGATCTCCCAGCCGCGCTTCGCGGCCAGTGCCCGCAGACCCCGGCTCGGGTTGACCGCGATCGCGGTGTCGGCCCACGCCAGGACCGGTTCGTCCGATACATGGTCCGAATAGAAACGAACCTTCACCACGTCGCGCGCGATCTTGTGCTGCTCCATCCACGCCTGGATCAGCCGCAATTTGGCCGGCCCGTAATTATTCTCGCCGTCGATCTTGGCGCGGATGATGTCGTCGAGCCCGGTGATGCTGCCGGTCGCGATCACGTCGTCGAAATCGAGCCGCTTCGCGATCGCCTCGACATAGAAACGGTAGGATGCGGTCGCCAGCACCAGCCGCCGCCCCGCCGCGCGATCTTCCGCGATCTGGCGCCACGCACCGGGATGGATGTTGGTCTTGCAGATGAAGTCCGCGAACGTCTCGACTGCGGGCCTGAGCTTCGCGCGCGACACGCCGCCGCCGATCAAAAGCCGCTGGTTCAACTCCTTCAGCCGGCGCCGGTCGATCAGCTTCAGGCCGTAGGCCGCCATCGTGAACGGCACGAACGCCGCCAGCGCCAGTCGCCACGGATTGAGCGCCTTCGCGGCATGGATCAGGAAGGGCGTGTAGGTGCCCGTCCGCGTGATCGTGCGGTCCATGTCGTAGATGGCAAGATCGGCCAAACGCTCTTCCTCTTGTGGGCCTTGGGAAGCGAAAGACTGTGAAGCATATGTTGCACGCGTCTTTCAAAACGCGCTGACCATGAAAGACGCCTCTGAACAAGCGGTTCCGCAGGGAACATTACGCACCCGTAAGCGTCTCGGTTGCGATGATCGCTCGTCGCCATTGCGCTTTCGCGCGCGTCCAATAGTCTGACCGTATGAGCGCCCCGGCCGATTTCGAACTGGCGGACAATGCCAAGACGTTGCGCTTCTCGGGCTCGATGACGCTCGCGCAACTCGGCCAGCTGCCACAGCAACTCGACGAACTCGAAGCCTCGCCCGACCGGATCGACTTGGCACCGGTCGAGCGGATGGACACGGTCGGCGCGTGGCTGGTCCACCGCATCGCGCGCGATCACGACATTCCGGTCGTCGGCGCGAGTGAGGATCAGGCGCATCTGCTGTCACAGGTTGCGGCGGCCGACCAGCCGCTCAAGATCCGGCCGGATCACGCATCCTCGCTACAGCGCGTTCTGGGCAAGATGGGTGAGGCGACGGTGCGCGCCGGCACCAACCTGGTCGGGATGCTCGGTTTCTTCGGCGCCGTCCTGATCACGCTCGCCACGCTTGTTCGCCATCCGCGCCGCATCCGCTGGACTGCCGTCGTCCGCCAGTTCGAGGTGGTCGGCGTCGATGCGCTCGGCATCATCGGCCTGATGAGCTTCCTGATCGGCATCGTCATTGCCCAGCAGGGCGCGATCCAGCTGCGCCAATTCGGGGCCGAGGTGTTCACGATCAACCTGGTCGGCCGTCTCGACCTGCGCGAACTGGGCGTGCTGATGACCGCGATCATGGTCGCGGGCCGATCGGGATCCGCCTTCGCCGCGCAGATCGGGTCGATGAAGCTCGCCGAGGAAGTCGATGCGATGCGCACGATCGGCGTCGCGCCGATGGAGGCTTTGGTCATTCCCCGCATCGTCGCGGCCGTCGCGATGATGCCGCTGCTCGCCTTTTACGCGGCCATGGTCGGGCTGCTCGGCGGCGGGCTGTTCTGCTGGTTGAGTCTCGATATCCCGCCGGTCACTTTCGTCGCGCGCATCCGCGAGGTCGTGCCGATCACCGATCTGCTACAGGGCTTGATCAAGGCGCCGGTGTTCGGCCTGATCATCGCCATCGCCGGCTGCTTCCAGGGCATGCAGGTCGAGGGCAATGCCGAGGCGGTCGGCCTGCGCACCACCGCAGCGGTCGTGCAGTCGATCTTCCTGGTGATCGTGCTCGACGCCTTCTTCGCGGTCTTCTTCGCATCGGTTGGGTGGATATGAGCGTCGCGCCCAAACCCAACACCGCGCCCGACAGCGACGATCTCATCTGCGTGCGCGGACTGAACAACCGTTTCGGCGATCAGCTGGTGCACGAGAATCTCGACCTCGACGTGCATCGTGGTGAGATATTGGGCGTGGTCGGCGGATCGGGCACGGGCAAATCGGTGCTGATGCGGTCCATCATCGGCCTGCAGGAACCCGAATCGGGCGATGTCACCGTGTTCGGCGAATCGATGGAAGGGCGCGCGGATACCGATGCCCGCAACATCCGCCGCCGCTGGGGCGTGCTGTTCCAGGGCGGTGCGCTCTTCTCGACGCTGACCGTGGCCGAGAATGTGCAGGTGCCGCTGCGCGAATATTTCCCGCATCTCGAGCCGCAATTGATGGACGAGATCGCCGCCTACAAGGTGACGATGACCGGGCTTCCGGCCGAGGCCGGGCCCAAATATCCGTCGGAATTGTCGGGCGGCATGAAGAAGCGCGCGGGCCTTGCGCGCAGCCTCGCGCTCGATCCCGAATTGCTGTTCCTCGACGAACCCACCGCCGGGCTCGATCCGATCAGCGCGGCCGCGTTCGACGATCTGATCAAGAGCCTGAAGGAGACTTTGGGCCTGACCGTTTTCCTGATCACGCACGATCTCGACACGCTCCACGCCATCTGCGACCGTGTCGCGGTGCTCGCGGATCGGCACGTGGTTGCGGTCGGAACGATCCCGGAACTATTGGCGTTGGACCATCCGTGGATTCAGGAATATTTCAACGGTCCGCGCGGCCGCGCGGCGCAGGATGCGGCCGATCGGGAAGACAAACAGGATTCCGCCGAGAATTTGAAACGGCGGCGGGCAGCGATGGAATCCGCAGGCGGCGATTCCGCAGTGAGCGATTCGGGGGCGTGACGCACTGATGGAAACGCGATCGAACAACGTGCTGGTCGGCGGGGTCGTCTTGGTCCTGATCGCGATCACGCTTGCCTTCACCGTGTGGCTGGCAGGCTTCGGTGGCTCTCACGAAAAGAAATTCGATATCCTGTTCAAGACCTCGGTCGACGGCCTCGCCAAAGGCTCGGCCGTGACTTTCTCGGGCGTGCCGGTCGGCAAGGTCGATGACGTCGTCGTCATGCCCGACCAGCCCGAGCTGATCCGCGTGCGGATCGCGGTCAAGGCGGACACGCCGGTGCTGCAGGGCACGACCGCGACCATCGCCGGCGTCGGCTTCACCGGTGTCAGCCAGATCAACCTCGACGGCGCCGTCACCGGCGCGCCCGCGATCGACCAGCCCGGGCCGTTCGGCCTGCCCCTGATCCCGCCCAAGGCGGGCGGGCTCGGCGCGATCCTCAACAATGCGCCGGCTTTGCTCGATCGCCTGACCAATCTGACCGAGCGGCTGAGCGATCTGCTCAATCCGCAGAATCAGCGTTCGATCAGCAACATCCTCGCGCACCTCGATACGATTTCGGGCGCGCTCGCCAATCGCAGCAGCGATATCGCGGCGACGCTCGCCGATGCCCACGTCGCGATCCAGCAGGCGGGCGAGGCGGCGCAGAAGTTCGGCGTGCTCGCCGATACGACCAACGCGAACATCAAGCCTTTGCTCGCCAATCTCAACGACGCGGTAGCGTCCGCCAAACACAGCATGGCCAATCTCGACGAAGCCGTCGACGACGCCAAGCCAGGCCTCAAGGCGCTGTCGACCCAGACCGTGCCCGCGATCAACCAGCTCGTCCGCGATCTGGGCGACACCGCATCGTCGCTCTCGGCCATCTCGGGCAAGCTCAACCAGGGCGGCGCGGGCGGTCTGATCGGCGGACCGAAATTGCCCGATTACAAGCCGAGGAAGTGATGAAGAAACCTGCTCTCGCTTTGCTCGTCGCAGCCGCCGCGCTGCCACTTTTCGGCTGCATCAGCTTCAGCCCCAAGCCGCCGCCCCGGCTGATGGCGCTGTCGGCGACGACGCCGCTCGCGCCCGGGACCGCGATCACCGCCGGCGACAAGAGCGCGATCTCGATCGCGCGGCTGAGCGCGATTCCCGCGCTCGGCACGCAACGCGTGCTGGTGACCGACGGCGCGACCGCGATCGCCTATCTCAAGGGCGGATTGTGGGCGGCGACGCCGACCGAGCTGTTCCGTGGGCTGCTGTCGGAGACGATCACGGTCAAGACCGGCCGCGTCGTCACCGATCCGCGCATGCTCCAGATCCAGCCGAACACGCGGCTGGCCGGCCAGATCTCCGCGTTCGGACTGGACGGCCCGGGCAATGCGGTGACGGTGACGTTCGACGCGACGCTCTCGCATACCGGCAGCGATCAGATCCAGAGCCGCCGCTTCTCGGCGCGCCTGCCGGTGTCGTCGCAGCAGCCCGAGGTGGTTGCGGCCGCGCTCAATCAGGCGGCGAACCAGGTCGCGGGCGAAGTAGCGGACTGGATCGGACGCTAACCCACGCCTCATGCCGGACTTGTTCCGGCATCCACCTATTCTCCGCACTGTCCGCGCCTGTTGCGCGGTGGAGGCCGAAACAGGTTCGGGGTGACGTCGGAGCTTAGCTCAAACTCTTCGACACCTGCTCGGTCACGTCCTTGGACAAACCGGGCGTTTTCAATATCCGCTCCAGTTCCTCGCTCATCGCCGCCGCGCGCTTGGGCTCGAAGCGGCGCCAGCGGCCGAGTGCCGGCACGAGCCGCGCCGCGCTCTGCGGGTTGAGCGGATCGACTGCGAGGATCATGTCGGAAAGGAAGCGGTAGCCGCCGCCGGTCAGATCGTGAAACGCGCGCTGATTGACCGCGAACGCACCCGCCAGGGAACGCATCCGGTTGGGATTGGCGATCGTGAAATCGCGATGTTTAGCGAGCGCCTGCACCGCCGCCGGCGTATCCGCCCGCATCGACAGAGCCTGCACGCTGAACCATTTGTCGAGCACCAGGGCGTCGTCGTGGAAGCGCTTGTAAAAGGCGCTCAAGGCGGCCTCACGCTCGGGCGCGTCGCCGTTTGAGAGCACGCCGAGCGCGCCCTGGCGGTCGGTCATATTGTCCGCATCGGAAAACTGCTCGAACGCCAGCCGCGCCGCATCTGCCGTTCCCGAGGCAGCGATATAGCCGAGCGCTACGTTGCGCAGCCGCCGCGCGCCCTTGGCGGTCGGCGTATATTCGAAGCGGTTGGCATGATGCGCGGCATAAGCGTCGCGCCAGCCGTCCTCCATCGTCCGGCCGATATCGGCACGCAGCGCCTCGCGCACCGCCGCGATCTTGTCGGGATCGACCTCGGCCAATTGATCGCCGATCAAAGCCTCGGCCGGCAGCAGCACCGCTTCCGCCTTGAATGCCGCGTCGAGCGCCGGATCGGTCAGCGTGTTGCGCACCGCCTCCAGCACCGGGCCATGATCGGTCTTGCCGAGTGTCACGCCCGCGATCAGCGTGTCGAGCATCAATTGCTGCATCGCCTCGTAGCGCGCGAACGGATCGCCGTCGTGCGCCGACAGGAAAGCGAGCTCGGCCGGGCCGCGGTCGCTTTCGAGCACGATCGGCGCGGAGAAACCGCGGTTGATCGATAGGACGGGCTTCTCGTTCAGACCGTCGAACAGGATTTCGGACTTGGCGGCGTCGAGCGTGATCAGTTTCTCGCCGCCCATCGGTTTGCCGCTGCGCTCGCCGAGCAAGGCGACGCGCAACGGGATCACCATCGGCTCCTTGTCGGGCTGACCCGGCGTGGGCAGCATCGTCTGATCGAGCTTGAGGCGCGCACGGCCACCGGGCGCGTCATATTCGAGGCTGACCTTGACCCGCGGCGTGCCCGCCTGCGCGTACCACAGGCGGAATTGGCCGAGGTCGGCGCCGGTCGCATCCTCCATCGCGACGACGAAATCCTCGCACGTCGCGGCGTGGCCGTCATGGCGTTCGAAATAGAGATCGGTGCCCGCGCGGAAGCCTTCCTCGCCCAGGATGCTGCGCAGCATCCGGATCACTTCCGCGCCCTTGTTATAGACGGTCGCGGTGTAGAAGTTCGCAATCTCGATATAGGATTCCGGCCGGATCGGGTGCGCGAGCGGGCCCGCATCCTCGGGGAATTGGGTGGCACGCAAGGCGCGCACATCCTCGATCCGCTTGACCGCGGGCGAACCCTGATCGGCCGAGAATTGCTGGTCGCGGAAGACGGTGAAGCCTTCCTTCAAAGAGAGTTGGAACCAGTCGCGGCAGGTGACGCGATTGCCCGACCAATTGTGGAAATATTCGTGCGCGACGACGCCGGCGATCGCGTCGAAATCCGCGTCGGTCGCGGTGTCCGCGTCCGCGAGGATGTAGCGCGAGTTGAAGATGTTGAGGCCTTTGTTCTCCATCGCGCCGAAGTTGAAATCGGCGACCGCGACGATGTTGAAGATCGCGAGATCATATTCGCGACCATAAACGCGCTCGTCCCACGCCATCGACGCCTTGAGCGCGTCCATCGCATGCCCGGTCTTGGCCAGATCCTCCGCGCGCACCCAGATGCCGAGATCGATGTCGCGGCCCGATCGGGTCGTGAACGTGTCGCGGTTGGCGACGAGATCGCCCGCCACCAAGGCGAACAGATAGCAGGGCTTGGGAAAGGGGTCGCGCCACAGCGCATAGTGGCGCCCACCCTTGCAATCGCCGCTGTCGACCGGGTCGCCATTGGCGAGCAGGATCGGGAAACGATCCTTGTCGGCCTCCATCCGCACCGAATAGCGGCTGAGAACGTCGGGCCGGTCGGGGAAGAAGGTGATGCGGCGAAAGCCTTCCGCTTCGCATTGCGTACAGAGCAGGCCGCCCGATTCGTAGAGGCCCATCAATTTGGTGTTGGCCGACGGCGAAATCGCGACATCGGTCTCGATCAGATGGTCGCTGCCGGGGAGATCGATCACCAGATCGGAACCATCCATCCGCCACGCATCGTGCAATTCCTCGCCGTCGACCGCGACGCGGGAGGGCTGGAGGCCGTCGCCGTTCAGGCGCAGCGGATGGGCATGCGTGCCGTTGCGGCGAACGGTCAGCCGTGCGGTGACGATCGTCTCCGCCGGATCGAGCCGGAAATCGAGCGCGACCTCCGGCACCAGCCAGTCGGGCGGCCGATAATCCTCCCGCAGGATCGGGGCGTGGGGAGCTATCGCAACATTCAACGCATCAACCATGGCAACTGCCCTTATGGCGGTCCGCGTCAGGATGCCAGCCCGACCACAGTACTGGCCAGAAGCAAGCGAATCGGCTTAGCGCGCGGCATGGCTCGCCTCGTCCTGTTCGGCCCCGGTTATACGGGATCGCGTCTCGCATCGTCGCTGCAACGCGACGGATGGCAAGTGGATGCAATCAGCCGCCACACACCCAACGATATTGCACGCGCCGCGCTCGGGCAGGCGACGCACGTCCTCTCGACCGTGCCCCCCGGCGACAACGGCGATCCGATCCTTCCCGCTTACGGTGATGCGCTCCGCAAAGCGCCGTGGATCGGCTATCTGTCCTCGACCGGCGTCTATGGCGACACGAAAGGCGCGTGGGTCGACGAAAGCGCCGCGCTGGGCGGCCGCCGCGACGGGCGCATCGCCGCCGATCAAGCCTGGGCTGCGATCGGCGCGCGCGTCTTCCGCCTGCCGGGAATCTACGGGCCGGGCCGGGCGATGCTCGAACGGCTGAAGGCGGGCCAGGCGCATCGCATCGACCTGCCTGGCCAGGTCTTTTGCCGTATCCATGTCGACGACATAATCGGCGGCGTGCGCGCGGCGATCGAACGCGGCCCGGCGGGCGTGTATAATCTCGCCGACGATAGGCCTGCGCCGCAGAATGACCTGGTGGAATATGGCTGCGGCCTGCTTGGTCTGGCCGTGCCGCCATTGCGCACGCTCGACCAGCTCGACCTCTCGCCGCAGGCGCGGGCTTTCTACAGCGAGAATCGGCGGGTCGCGAACGAGAAGGCGAAGCGGCTGCTCGGCTGGCGGCCGCTTTACCCTTCCTATCGCGAAGGGCTGGCCGCGCTCGTCTGATAAAGGAAGCGGACGCCGGCCAGGGAGTCTGCGATGGCCGGCGTCCGCACCCGCCATCCTAGGCTTGGCAGGCCGATGGTCGAGTCAGGAACGGGGTCGGCGCGCCAAGCCGTTGCTCGTTTCAGCCGAGCGCCTTGTCGGGGCATCATGCCTTTGTCGTACGCGTCAAGACCCGTGACGCGACTCGGCCAGTCTGGTCGCCGATCGATTCGGAACTCCGATAAATGACTCATGCAAGCACAATTTGGCGCCGGCTGGCCGAAGGGTCATAATAAAGAGACATTGGACGTTCATGTGCGGTGGCCAAAGGGGACTGCGTGATGCGTGACGTGAAGATCGGACGAAGAGGCGGCTGAGCCGATGTTGCTCGCGTCCATTCATGATGTCGGTCCCCGCTTCGAAAGCGAGGTGGATCGGCTGGCCGGCCGGCTCGAGGCGCATGTCGGGTCCGGCCGTTTCGCGATGCTGGTCGTGCCTGACCATTGGGGCGAGGCGCCGCTTTCCGCCGCGCCCGCCTTCGCCGCGAAACTGCGCCACTGGGCGGACAATGGCGTCGAGATGTTCCTCCATGGCTGGTCGCACCGCGACGACAGCGCGCATGACGGCACCGCCGCGTGGAAGGCGAAGCATATGACCGCGGGCGAGGGCGAGTTTCTCGGCCTCGATCAGGCGGAGGCGACGCGGCGGCTGCGCGCCGGACGCGCGGTGGTGGAGAATGCGATCGGTCGGCCGGTGGCGGGCTTCATCGCGCCGGCTTGGCTGTACGGGCCGGGCGCGCGCGCGGCGATCGCGGCTGAACGGTTCCCGCTCGCCGAGGATCATATGCGGGTGTGGGATCCTATCAGCGGTGCCGTCTTGGCACGTGGGCCGGTCATTACCTGGGCAAGCAGAAGCAGGGGACGCACCGTCAGTTCGCTGGCGTTTGCGGCCTTGGCGCGGACGGCGCTTAAGCCTTTGCGAACGATCAGGATTGCGGTTCATCCGGGGGATGCCCATGTTCCGGCCCTGCTCCGGAGCATCGACGCCACCTTCGCCGCCTTCAGCGGTCGAAAGGCCGCGCATTATGCCGATTTGCATGGGACCGCACGCGGCGGACCCGTTCGAGGGGAAGTTGTTTGAGTAAGCTTGTAAGCGACGCCAACGCGGTCACCTGGGACGAGAAATCGTTCGATCCTCCGTTGCTGGAGGCCGGCAATGCCGCGCTGCGTTGGCTTGGGCCCGTCATTTCGCTCGGGATATTCGGCGCGGTCCTTTATCAATTGCGCGGTCTCCAGATCGGCGGCGTGGCGGCGATGCTGCCGCGCTCGCCGCTCTTCTGGCTGGCGTTCGCGGCTTATTATCTCGCCGCGCCCTTGTTCGATCTGCTGATCTTCCGCCGGCTGTGGCACCTCCCGTTCGTCGCCGGCTTGGGCGCGCTTACGCGCAAGTTCGTCGGCAACGAAATATTGATGGGCTATATCGGCGAGGTCCATTTCTACAGCTGGGCGCGCAGCCGGCTGAAGATGGTCGCCGCCCCATTCGGCGCGGTCAAGGACGTCGCGATCCTGTCGGCGGTGATGGGCAATGTCGTCACGCTCGCGGTGCTGGCGGCGGCGTATCCGTTTCTCCACGTGCTCCATCTCGGGGTTGCACCCAGGACTTTGGTGGCGGCGGTCGTCATCACGCTCGGCTCGTCGCTGGTGCTGCTGTTGGCGCGCGGTCGCGTGCTGACGCTCGGCGAGCGCGATCTCGCCTTCGTCGCCGCCGCGCAACTGGGCCGCGTCGTCGTGACCGCGCTACTGCCCGCTTTGCTGTGGCACCTTGCCTTGCCGCAGGTCGCGATCGGCTGGTGGATATTGCTCGCGGCGGTGCGGCTGCTGCTGTCGCGCCTGCCCTTGCTGCCAAACAAGGATTTCGCATTCGCGGCCGTCGCGGTCCTGCTGATCGGCCGTTCGGTCGCGATCGGGGATCTGATGGCGATGATGGCGACGCTCATCCTCGCCACCCACCTGATCGTCGGCGCGGCGCTGGTGCTCGCCGAATTCGCCTTTCCGCAGCAGGCCGCGGAATAGATGCGGATCGTCGACGTCTGCGCTTTCTACACGCCCGCGGGCGGCGGGGTGCGGACTTATGTCGAGCGCAAACTGAAGGCGGCACCGGCGGCGGGGCACGAGATGATCGTGCTCGCGCCCGGCCGCGAGAACCGGGTCGAGGAGCGCGGCCCCGGCGCGCGGATCGAATGGCTCGCCTCCCCGCGTTTCCCGCTCGACCGCCGCTACGGTTATTTCGCCGACCAGGCGCAGGTCCATGCCGCGCTCGACCGGCTGCGGCCGGACATGGTCGAGGCGTCGTCGCCCTGGCGCAGCGCGTCGATGGTCGCGGAGTGGCGCGGCGATGCGCCGCGCGCGCTGGTGATGCACGCCGACCCCTTGTCGGCTTACGCCTATCGCTGGTTCGGGCGGGTCGCCGAACGTGAGACGATCGATCGCGGCTTCGGCTGGTTCTGGCGCCATCTGCAGCGGCTCGATCGCGCGTTCGATGCTGTGGTGAGCGCATCGCCCAGCCTGTCCGCGCGGCTGCGCGAAGGCGGGCTGGCCAATGTCGTGACCAATCCGATGGGCGTCGATCCCGGCATTTTCGATGCCAATCTGCGCGACGAAGCATTGCGCGCGCGCCTGCTCGAACGCTGCGCGCTGCCGCCGTCGGCGACCCTGCTGATCGGCGTTGGACGCCATGCCGCCGAGAAACGCTGGCCGATGGTGGTCGATGCCGCGATCACCGCGGGCGCGGACCGCCCGGTCGGCCTGCTGCTGATCGGCGAAGGCCGCGACAGCGCCAAGCTCGCGCGCCAGATCGGCGACAACCCGCATATCAAATTGCTGTCGCCGATCCGCGAGCGCGCGGCACTGGCGCGCACCATGGCGAGCGCGGACGCGCTGATTCATGGCTGCGAGGCGGAGACTTTCTGCATCGTCGCGGCCGAAGCGCTGGCTTCGGGCCTGCCTTTGATCGCGCCCGATCGCGGCGGCGCGTTCGATCAGGCGCAGGCGAGCGGCGGCCTGACCTATCGTTCGGGATCGAGCATGAGCGCGGCGCAGGCGATCGGCCGCTTCGTCAATGCTCCGCTCGCCCGCCCGCCCGGCCCGGTGCGTACGATGGACGCGCATTTCGACGACCTGTTCTCGCTTTATCGGTGGCTCGAAACGCCTGCTGTGCGCGCCGCCTAAGCGCAGTAAGGGTAGGCAATGACCGGCCTCCCCCCGATAGATACCCTCGCCGCCGACGCCATCGCGATGCTCGCGCGGCTGGTGGCGTTCGACACGACCTCGCGCGATTCCAACCTGGCGCTGATCGAACATGTCGAAGGCCTGCTCAGTGGACTTGGCGTCACCGCGACGCGGGTGCCCAATGCCGATGGGCGCAAGGCCAATCTCTACGCGACCCTCGGCCCGGGGACGGAGGGCGGGATCGTGCTGTCCGGCCATACCGATGTCGTGCCGGTCGACGGCCAGAAATGGTCGAGCGATCCGTTCACGCTGACCGAACGCGACGGCCGCCTCTATGGACGCGGCACGTGCGACATGAAGGGCTTCATCGCACTCGCGCTCGCCTCCGCACCGATCTTCGCCGAGCCCGGGCGGCTGAAGCGCCCGATCCATTTTGCCTTCTCCTACGATGAGGAGGTCGGTTGCCTCGGCGCGCCGTCGATGATTGCCGAGATCGCGAACAACCTGCCCAAGCCGTCCGCCGTGATCGTTGGCGAGCCGACCAATATGGAGGTGGTCCACGGCCACAAGGGCATCACCAGTTATTTCGTCACCGTCACCGGCCACGAGGCGCATTCGAGCCTGACCCATCTCGGCCTGTCGGCGAACATGATGGCGATACGGTTGATGAATCGCCTCAGCGAACTCGCGGGGCAGCTGGAACGCGACGCCGATCCCGCTTCGCCGTTCACGCCCAAACACGCCACGCTTACGATCGGCCAGATCAACGGCGGCACCGCGGTCAACATTCTCGCGCGCGAATGCGTGTTCGTGTTCGACCTGCGCTGCCCGCCCGGGGTCGATCCGATGAATATCCTCGCCCCCTTCCTTACCGAAGCCGAAAAGCTCGATACCGAGATGAAGGCGCGCTTTCCCGAAACCGGCGTGGTGGTGGTCCGCCGCTCGCTCACCCCCGCCTTTGCGCCCGAGCCCGACGGCGAGGCCGAACGCGTCGCGCGCAGCCTGACGGGCGACAACGGCCCGCCGCGCGTGGTCGCTTATGCCGCCGAAGCCGGCCAATTCCAGGAAGCGGGCTTTTCGACCGTGATCTGCGGCCCCGGGTCGATCGAGCAGGCGCACCAGCCGGACGAATATGTCGAACGCGCGCAAATGGAACGCGGCGCAGCCTTCATGCTGCGGCTGGCGGAGATGCTGGCGGGCTAGCTCGCCAGCATGTGCCCGATTTCCCAGTCGAGGCCGAACGGATCGGTCAGACGGCCCAATCTCCAGCCATGACTCTCCCCGACCGGAAACACTTCGGTTGCGCCGGCGGCGAGCGCGCGGGCAAAGAACGGCTCCGGATCGGCAACGGTCAGGATCATCCGCACCGATCCGCCGCCGAGCGCGCCCCTGCTTTCGCCGTTGCTGACCCAGAATTCGGCGTCGCCGACCGCGAGCCGCGCGACGACATCCGGACTGATCTCCTCAAGGCGGTATACGATGCGTGCCCCGAACGCCTCGCCATAGAAACGAAGCGCCGCGTCCCCATCCGCGATCGTCAGCCAGGGTGCGATCGTGTTGGCCATCCTGTTTTCCTCTTCGAAGCCGATTCGTTGACGGGATTCACACGATTGTCACTATAGGCTATAGCGGAACGAAAGGAGACTCCCGCTATCCGCCAAGTTGCAGCTTTACCCTATCGAACCGATGACAGCGGCAAGGTGAGCATATTGCTCATCACCAGCCGCGAAACGCGGCGCTGGGTGCTGCCCAAGGGCAATCCGATCCGGGGGCTGGCGAGCCACGAAGCGGCCGCGCACGAGGCGTTCGAGGAAGCCGGGGTCAGCGGTATCGCCTGCCCGACCCCGCTCGGCCAATATGTTTACTGGAAGAAGCGCCGGAACGGGCAGCTGAAGCACGCCACCGTCGCCTTGTTCCCGCTCGCGGTGACCGAACAGGCCGAGGAATGGCCCGAGCAGGACGAGCGCGAGACCCAGTGGTTCGATCTCGCCCAAGCCGCCGCCGCGGTCGACGAGCCCGATCTCGGCCGCCTGATCGGCGGCTTCCGCGTGTCCCGCCCTACTGGACGGCGCGAGCGGTTATTGTCATGGGCGCGCAGACAAGGGGAGGATTTACCGATGCTGCGCTGGTTCCAAGCGCTCATGCCCAAGCAGGGGCGCTTCTTCGACCAGTTCGAGGATCACGCAGCGACTTTGGTCGCCGGCGCGGACGCGCTCGCGCGCCTGCTACAGGGCGGCCCCGACATCGCGATGCACGTCCAAGAGATTTACGATCAGGAGCATAAGGCGGACGATATCACCCGCGACGTGCTGCAGGACGTGCGCCGCATCCTGATTACACCATTCGACCGTACCGCCATCACCGGACTGATCGCGGCGATGGATGATGCGATCGACCAGATGAACGGCACCGCCAAGGCGATCACCCTGTTCGAAATGACCGATTTCGAACCGCAGATGCGCGATATGAGCGGCATCATCGTCGAGGCGGCACGCGTCACATCTGAAGTCGTGCCCCTACTGCGCTCGATCGGCGACAATGCGACCCGCATTCTGGAACTGACCGCGCGACTGGTTCAGCTCGAAGGCCATGCCGACGAAATCCACGATGCCGGCCTGAAATCGCTCTACAAGGCGGCCTCGGGCGATGCGAACCCGATGGCGTTCATCGTCGGCCGCGAAATCTACAGCCATCTGGAGCGCGTGGTCGACCGATTCGAGGATGTCGCCAACGAGATCCAGGGTCTTGTGCTCGATCACGCCTGAGCGACAATAATTGACTCATCTCGCCCTCCCATTGCTGTTCGGCCTGATCGGCATCGCCCTGCTGTTCGATCTGCTGAACGGCCTGCACGACGCGGCCAATTCGATCGCGACGGTGGTCTCGACCCGCGTGCTCTCACCGCAGGTCGCGGTGTTCTGGGCGGCCTTTTTCAACTTCATCGCCTTCCTGTTCTTCAGCCACAGCGTCGCCTACACGATCGGCAAGGGCACCATCGCCCTGGATGTGATCGACGCACAGGTCGTGTTCGGCGCGCTGATGGGCGCGATCAGCTGGAATCTGATTACGTGGGGCCTCGGCATTCCGTCGTCGTCGAGCCATGCGCTGATCGGCGGGCTGATCGGTGCGGGCACCGCCAAGGGCGGGATCGGCGCGATCGTCTGGTCGGGGGTCGGCAAGACGGTGGCCGCGATCTTCCTGTCGCCCCTGCTGGGAATGATCCTCGCGCTGGTGATGGTGCTGATCACCAGCTGGCTGTTCGCCCGCAGGACGCCGGCCATGGCCGACAGCCTGTTCCGCAAGCTGCAATTGCTGTCGGCGGCCGCTTACTCGCTCGGTCACGGCGGCAATGACGCGCAGAAGACGATGGGGATCATCACCGTCCTGCTCTACTCGCAGGGCCTGCTGTCGGGCGGATGGCACATTCCTTTGTGGGTGGTTCTCTCGTGCCAGGCGGCGATGGGCATCGGTACGCTGGTCGGCGGATGGCGCATCGTCCACACGATGGGCTCCAAGATCACGCGTCTGACGCCGAGGCAGGGCTTCTGCGCCGAGACGGGCGGTGCGATCACGCTCTTCCTCGCAACGCTCGGCGGCATTCCGGTCTCGACCACGCACACCATCACCGGCGCGATCGTCGGCGTCGGTGCGGCACGGCGCATGTCGGCGGTACGGTGGAGCGTGGCCTCGACGATCGTCGTTGCCTGGTTCGTGACCTTGCCTGCCGCCGCCGCGGTCGGTGCGGGCTTCTACGAGCTGACCAAACTGTTTTAGCGACGTCATGCTGAACTTGTTTCAGCATCCATCTATCATCCGCACCACTGCGCGCGGGGCTCGATGGACCCTGAAACAAGTTCAGGGTGACGGCTTATGTGGATTCACGCCCCCCTACTTCAGGTGTAGGCTGGCCGCGTGACCCCCGCTTTATCCGTAACCCGCTCGATCCTCGGCCAGCCCTGGCGTTGGCGCGGGCTCGAGACGGACCAGCGCGACGCAGGCTTCGCGCCCGACGATCTGGTCACGCAATTGTTGCTCGCGCGCGGCGTATCGCGCGACGCGCTGGAACAGCATCGCGTCCCCACGATCCGCGGCTTCATGCCTGACCCGTCGATCTTCCGCGACATGGATATCGCCGCCGAACGCCTCGCCGCCGCGGTGCTGGCGGGCGAGCCGGTGACCGTGTTCGGCGATTACGACGTCGACGGCGCGACTTCGGCCGCTTTGCTGATCCGGCTGCTGCGCGGGCTCGGGCTCGCGCCACAAGCCTATATCCCCGACCGGCTGATGGAGGGCTATGGCCCCTCGGGCGAGGCCTTGGTCAAGATCGCGCGCGGCGGCGCCACGCTGATCGTCACGGTCGATTGCGGCGCGCAGGCGTTCGAGGCGCTGGAAATGGCAGCGGCCGAAAATGTCGACGTGATCGTGGTCGATCATCACAAATGCGCGACCGAATTGCCCAAGGCGTTCGCTTTGGTGAACCCTAATAGGCTCGATGAGACCGAGGGTGCGGCGCACGGCCATCTCGCGGCGGTCGGGGTCGCCTTCCTGCTCGGCGCGGCGTTGCTGCGCAATCTGCGCGCGCGCGGCTGGTTCGCCGACCGGCCTGAGCCGAAGCTGATCGACCTGCTCGACCTGGTCGCGCTCGGCACCGTCGCCGACGTGGCTCAGCTCAAGGGGCTCAACCGTGCCTTCGTCGCGCAGGGGCTAAAGGTGATGGCGCAGGGCCGCAATATCGGCCTGACCGCGCTCGCCCGCGCCGCTGGGCTGGTCAAGGCGGTGACCTGCACCGATCTCGGCTTCGCGCTTGGGCCGCGCATCAATGCCGGCGGCCGCGTCGGCAAGGCCGATCTCGGCGTGCGTCTGCTCACCACCGAGGACGAGGCCGAAGCGGACCAGATCGCCGCCGAGCTTAACCGTCTCAACGAGGAACGCCGTGCGATCGAGTCGCTCGTGACCGAGGCTGCCGAGCTGCTGGTCGCCGCGCAGGGCAATCGCGCAGTCGCGGTGATTTCGGGCGAAGGCTGGCATCCCGGCGTGATCGGGATCGTCGCGAGCCGCCTCAAGGAAAAACTCGGCCGTCCCGCGATCGTGATCGCGGTCGATGGGGACGGTGTCGGCAAGGGTTCGGGCCGGTCGATCGGCGGTGTCGATCTCGGCGCGGCGGTGCTCGCCGCCAAGGATATGGGGCTGCTGGTCGCGGGCGGCGGCCATGCGATGGCGGCCGGCCTGACGATCGCCGCCGACAAGATCGACGCGCTGATCGAATTCCTCGACGAACGCCTTGCCGCCGACGTCGCCCGCGCACGCGACGACCGCGCGCTGCTGCTCGACGCGGTGCTGAGCGCAGGCGGCGTCGCGCCTGCTTTGGTCGACGCGCTCGAAGCGGGCGGCCCCTACGGCGCGGGCTGGCCCGCTCCCCGTGTCGCCGCCGGGCCGGTGCGGATCATCAAGGTCGACGTGGTCGGCAACGGCCATGTCCGCGCGGTGGTGGCGGGCGAGGACGGACGTTCGATCAAGACGATCGCCTTCCGTCAGGCCGACAGCGCCCTGGGTCAGGCGCTGCTCGGCGCCGGCCCACACCGCAGATTATGGCTCGCCGGCCGGGCCAGGATCGACACATGGAATGGCGGGACGCAGGCCGAACTCCACATCGACGATGCGGCCTGGGCGGATTGACGCTGCCTGCGGTTGACCTCTTGGGTTCGCCCCCCTAAGCGGGCGCCCGGATGGCCCCTTCGTCTAGCGCTCTAGGACGCGGCCCTTTCACGGCTGAAACACGGGTTCGATTCCCGTAGGGGTCACCATCCCTCAAGCTTGCGCGGCGAACCCGTGCATTTCGTTGGCCGGATCGGCAACGGCCGACCCGGCATGGTTCGATTCCCTTCTGGGTCACCATCCCCGCCCGATATCGGGCTCCGAGTGCGATCAGGCCGCCAGCGGCGCGGGGGACTCCAGCGCGACATCGTCCTGATGGGCGATCGTGACCTTGGTGCCCGGATCGGCATCCGAAATCACGACGGTAGCGCTGAGCTTGCGCGCCAGCGCCTCGATGATGCTCGTGCCGAGCCCGGTCAACGGCGGAGCGGCCACCCCCGGCATGCCGATGCCGTCATCCGTCACCGACAGTGACCAATCGTCCCCTTGCGACGCGTAGCCGACCTTGATGATGCCCGGCCGCTGCTCCGGGAAAGCATGTTTGAGCGCGTTGATGACAAGCTCGGTCACGATCAACCCCAGGCTAACGGACAGGTCCGCGGCGGCGCTGGCGTCGTCGGTGCTGACCTCGATCGAAAGCTGGTTGTGGTCGCGGATCATCGACGTGCCGATGCTGCGGCACAGATCGGTGAAATACGCGCGCAGCTCGACCTGGTCGAGCGTCGAGGTCGCAAGCTGCTGCTGCAAAGCGGCGATCGACATCACGCGATTATGCGCGTCGTGAAGATGCCCCCTGGTTTCCTCGGACTGGACGCGGCGTGCGCTCTGCATGAGCACGCTAGCAATGATCTGGAGGCTGTTGGCGACGCGATGCTGCAATTCCTGGAGCAGGATATTCTTGTCGCGCAGCAGGTCTTCCTTGAGCTTTTCGCTGAGCCGCGCATCGGTGACGTCGGCGGCGGCCAGCATCAGCCGGACATTGTCGTTGTCGGCATAATCGAGCTTTTGCGCGTTGAGCACGAGCTGGCGCGGTTTCCCGCCGCGACGATCCAGACCGAACTCGTAGGAAACGAGCGGCGCGCCGCCCGCCGCGGTGGCGCGGAGTCGAACCGCGAGTTGCGGCTCGCCCCATTCGCCCGACCCCAGCGTGTCGAGCGCCTGGCCGGCCATGGCGGCCGGATCGAGCTGAAAGATGTGGCAGAAGGAATCGCTTGCGGCGACGACCTTCAGGCCGCCGTCGAGCAACAACAAGGGCGCATGGGAGGAACCGATCATCGCCAGCATGAGGCTGCCAGCGACTTCGGGATGAACGGTGGACGTATGGTCCATGTCTGTCCCCTCTCAGGGGACCGGAGACTCGCGAAGCGAAAGCCATACCCGGCGAATCGGCAAGCCGTTCGATAGCTCGATGATCGTTACGTCCTTATCATAGATTAGTTGCTGGTCCTAACCGCGCGTTACGTCCAGGCGTACGCCGGAGAGCAAGGCATCCGCGACGATACGCAACGGCTCCGCATCGACCTCGCTGTCGCCCGACCCGATCAGGGCGGCAAAGCGCCGGTAGATGTCGGGATATTCGCGGCCCCGCGTCCGTTCGGCCGCGCCATCGTCCACGCGCAGCACCGCCCCACCTTCGCTCAGCGCGATCCTCGTTCCCCGATTGGTTATAAGGTCGATCGTCCAGCGCTCGCCGTGCGTATGGCGGAAGTCGAAGCGCGCACCGAGCCGTTCGCACATGCCGCCCGTCTCCAGCGCCAGATCGACCGCCACCGGTTGCTGACCACCTTCGTGCATGTGCAGTTGCGCCGCGCGTACCAGCAAAGGCTCCGGACAGAGCAGACAGGCGATCGACAACGCGTTGATGCCCGGATCGAATACGCCGAAGCCGCCGCGCTGCCAGATCCAGTCCTGGCCGGGATGCCATTTCTCGACATCTTCAAGCCATTGGATGTCCATCCCCGCGATACCCTCGCGCCGGGTGATCCCCGCGGCCTTGGCGACCGTGTCGTTGAACTGCGAATGCCAGGCGGTGAACAGGCTGCGCTGCTTGCGCTCGGCCAGCGCGGCGAGATCGGCGACCTCGCCCAAAGTCGCGCAGGGCGGCTTTTCGAGCAGGACGTGCAGCCCTGCCTCCAGACAGTCGCGCGCCAGTCCGTGGCGCGGCCCCGGCGGCGTGCAGATCGCGACCGCGTCCAGTTCGATGCTGCGCAGCATTGCTGCGGCGTCGGCGAAGGTCGGCACCCCCGAATCGGGCGCGCCTTCGGGAGCGACGACCGCCGCCAGCCGGAAATCGGGATCGCCCGCGAGCGCGAGGGCGTGCTGGTCCTGCGCGATCTTGCCAAAGCCGATGATACCGATCCGGATCTCAGCCATGCCGCGCCGCCCTCACCGCCGCCACGAAATCGCGCGCCTGGGCGCCGATCTGATCTGCCGATTGGCCGGGCCTGTAGAGCGCGGAACCCAGGCCGAAGCCGTCGGCGCCCGCATCGAACCATATTCCCACGGCATCCGCCTTGACCCCGCCGACGATCAGCAGCGGCACGTCCTTCGGCAACACCGCGCGCTGCGCGCGGACCACGGCCGGCGTCGCGGCCTCGGCCGGAAACAACTTGAGCGCATGCGCGCCTGCCTTGAGCGCGAGAAAGGCCTCGCTGGGCGTGAAATAGCCCGGGGCGGACACCAGCCCCTCCGCCGCGGTCGCCGCGATCACGTCATAATCGGTCGAGGGCGAGACGATGATGCGCCCGCCCGCCGCCGCGACGTCGCCGACCTGCCCGACCGTCAGCACGGTGCCCGCGCCGACCAGAGCGGTGTCGCCGAGATGCCTCGCCAGCGTCGATATGCTGCGTAGCGGATCGGGCGAATTGAGCGGGATTTCGATGATGCCGACGCCGGCCTCGACCAGCGCATCGCCGATCGCGACGATCTCGTCGGGCTTCACCCCGCGCAGGATGGCGATCAGCGGGCAATCGGCCAGCTTGTCGCGAAACAGATCGAGCGGGGCCATCGGTCCAATCTCCGATATTGTCTGACTAATGCTTGTTGCTAAAGCGGTATACGAGCCGGACGCCGGCCGAAAGGGGAGAGCGCGATGCTTCACCGGAGAATGTTGATGACGCTTCTGGTAGCCGCCGGCGCCGCCGCCGCAAGCCCCGCCGCCACCGTGTCGCGCGCGCCGTTCGGCAGTGCCGACGGCCAGACGGTGGAGGCGATCACGCTTGGCAATGCGGCGGGCATGAAGGCGCGCATCATCACTTACGGCGCGTCGCTGCAGTCGCTGACGGTCGCCGATCGCGACGGGCGTTTCGACGACGTGATCGTCGGGCCGGCGACGATCGACACCTATCTCGCCAAGCCGCAATTCATGGGCGCGACCGTCGGCCGCGTCGCCAACCGCATCGCCAAAGGGCGCTTCACGCTCGACGGCAAAGCCTATCAGACGCCGATCAATGACGGCGCCAATTCGCTCCACGGCGGGCCCCAGGGCTTCGATAAGGCGGTGTGGGAGGTGGTGTCGGTCGCAAGCGGCCCGTCCGCGAGCGTCACCTTGCGCCACGTCAGCCCGGACGGCGACATGGGCTATCCCGGCGCGCTGACTGTGCTCGCGACCTATTCGCTCGACGAGCAGAATCAGTTCACAATCGACTACAAGGCGACGACCGACCGGCCGACCGTCGTCAACATCTCCAACCATGCTTACTGGAACCTGGCGGGCGAGGGATCGCCGCGCGGGGCGATGGGCCAGGTGCTGACCATTCCCGCCGATCATTACACGCCGATTGATGCTGGCCTGATCCCGACCGGGGAAATACGCGCGGTCGCGGGCAGCGTGTTCGACTTCCGCACCCCCACCGCGATCGGCGCGCGCGTGCGCGATGCTGCGGATTCGCAGATCGCCTTCGGCAAGGGCTATGACCATAATTGGGTGATCGCGCTCACGCTTTCGCCGAGCCCGCGCCTGCTCGTGCGCGTCGAGGATCCGGTCAGCGGCCGCGTGATGGAGATGCTGTCCAACCAGCCCGGCCTGCAATTCTATTCGGGCAATTTCCTCGACGGCACCACGATCGGCAAGAGCGGCAGGCTCTATCGCCAGGGCGACGCGATCGTGCTCGAGCCGCAGGGTTTTCCCGACACGGTCAACCAGCCCGCCTTCGGATCGGCCCGGCTCGATCCCGGTCAGACCTATCACAATCTGATCCTGCTGCGCTTTTCGACCTCCGCGCACTGAGAACCGCGATGAAAGCCAGCCTCTCCGCCGCGCTCGCTTTCGTCACCTTGTTCGCATCCGGCGCGCAGGCGGCGGAGACGCGCTGGAGCACGGGCCAGGCCAGGGCCTGGTATGCGAAACAGGCCTGGCTGACCGGGGCCGACTTCGTCCCCGCCGACGCGATCAACCAGCTCGAAATGTGGCAGTCCGCCAGCTGGAATCCAACCGAGATCGATCGCGAACTCGGCTGGGCGCACGATCGGTTTGGCATGAACACGATGCGCGTCTTCCTGCACGATCTGGCGTGGCAGCAGGATCCGTCCGGGTTCAGGCGGCGCGTGAACACCTTCCTCGCGATCGCCGCGCGACACGGCATCAAGCCGGTCTTCGTACTGTTCGACAGCTGCTGGGATCCGAACCCGAAGCTCGGCCCCCAGCATGCGCCGCTGCCCGGCATCCACAATTCGGGCTGGGTGCAGAGCCCCGGCCGCGCGGCACTGATGGACCCGGCGCAGGAGAAAAGGCTGCAGGCTTATGTCGCGGATATGGTTGGCAGCTTCGGCCGCGATCCCCGCCTGCTGGCGTGGGACGTGTGGAACGAGCCCGACAATACGGGCGGCGGTAGTTACGACACAGGCGAGGATGCGCGCGTCAAGGCACGTGTGGCCGAACTGTTGCCGCGGGTTTTCGCCTGGGCGCGCGCCGCGCATCCGATCCAGCCTTTGACCAGTGGCGTGTGGACCGGCGGCGACTGGTCGCCCGCGAACGAAGCCAAGCTCGATCCGGTGCCGCGCATACAGCTCGATCAATCGGACGTGATCAGTTTCCACAATTATGGCTGGCCCGAGGATTTCGCGGGCCGGGTCGCGCAGCTCAAGCTTTATGGCCGGCCGATCCTTTGCACCGAATGGATGGCGCGCAGCGCGGGATCGACCGTTGACACCATATTGCCGATCGGCCGGCGCGAGAATGTCGGCATGATCAATTGGGGGTTCGTGCGCGGCAAGACCCAGACCAACTTTCCGTGGGAAAGCTGGGACCATCCCTATGTCCAGCATCCGCCGGTGGTGTGGTTCCACGATCTGGTCGAGCCCGACGGCACGCCTTATCGCGCGCGGGAAGCGGACATCTTCCTCGCATTGCGCGCGCGGCCGCTGCGGTGAGGCCTAGCGCCGATCGCCTGCGGTGGTGATGAAATCCATGACTTCGCCGATGATCGCCGCCATCGCCGCGCGCGCGGCTGCGGCATCGCCCGCCTGAATCGCAGTGAACACGGCGCGGTGCGCGGGCACGTCGGCGGATCGGCCCTTGAAACGGTTGGTGAAGCGAATCGAGGTGCGCAAGGCGGTCGCGACCGTATCGCGGAATTGCAGGAAGAACGGGTTGGCGGAGGCTTCCAGCACCGCGATGTGAAAGGCGATATCGGCCTCGAGCGTGTCGTCCGCACCGCGTTCCGCCGCCTCCATCCGCTGCAGCCCGGCTTCGATCGCGTCATGTGTGGGGCCCGGCGCGGCCAGCGCCGCGAGCGCGGCCGCCTGCGGCTCGATCGCGACGCGGAGTTCGTTGAAATGGCGCAGCAGGTCGAGTGAGAATTTGCGCTCCATCATCCAGCGCAGCACGTCCGGATCGAACACGCTCCACGCCGAAGGCGGCTGGACGGTCGTCCCCGCCCGCGGCTTCGCCTTGAGCAGGCCCTTGGCGGTGAGCATCTTCACCGCCTCACGCGTCACCGTACGGCTGACGGCGTAGCGCGCGGTCAGTTCATCCTCGGTTGGAAAGCGCTCCGCGTCATAGCGGCCGGTGACGATCGCGCGGCCGAGCGCCTCGAGCATGCCGAATGTCAGGTTGCGGCTGCCCGCCTTTGCGCCGCGCGCCGCCTTGCCGGTTTCGCTTCCCACACTTTTTCCTACCACCAGGTCCTGTAGAGCGCGATCAGGATCAGCACCACCGCGAGCGCGCCGACATTGAAGCTGGTGCGTGTGGCATAGACGACGTCTCCCGTCTCGATCGTATCGGTGCCGGGCCGCTGCGGCGTGGCCAGCGAGACGAGGATCGCGAGCGCGGCGGCGATCAGGAACACCACACCCATCCGGTCCATGAAGGGCAGGCTCACCCACACGATCTTGAGCAGCCAGGACAGCACCACCGACGCCACCGCCGCAGCGATCGCCCCGGCCTCGTTGGCGCGCTTCCAGAATAGCCCGAGCAGGAAGATGACGGTGATACCAGGCGTGAAGAAGCCGGTGAATTCCTGGATGAACTGAAACGCCTGGTCCGACTTGCCGAGCAAGGGCCGCGCCGTGACGATCGCGATCAGGATCGCGACCGACGCCGCGATACGGCCGACCAGCACGAGGTGGCGCTCGCGCAGGCCATGGGCTTCGCTGCCATCCTCCGCGTCGCTGCGCTGGCTCTTCATCTTGGCATAGACGTCGAGCGTGAAGATGGTCGCGATCGAATTAATTTTGGACGCGGTCGACGCGATGATCGCCGCGATCAGCGCCGCGAACACCAGGCCGAGCAAGCCGGTCGGCAGCAGCCGCATCATTGTCGGATAGGCTTCGTCGGGCTTGGCGAGGTCCGGTGCGATCAGCACCGCGGCGATGCCCGGCACGACGATGATCAACGGCATCAGCAATTTGAGGAACGCCGCGAACATCACGCCCTTTTGCGCCTCGGCGATGTTCTTCGCCGCGAGCGCGCGCTGGATGATATATTGATTGAAGCCCCAGTAGCTCAGGTTGGCGATCCACATCCCGCCAATCAACACCGATAGGCCGGGCAGATCCATATAATGGGGATCGCCCTTCTTCAGGATCATGTGGAAATGATCGGGGATGGTCGCGGTGACCTTGTACCAGCCGGCTAGGATTCCGGCACCGTCGCCCAATTTGCCGAGCGTGAGCACGACGATCACCAAACCGCCGAGCACGAGCAGGGTCACCTGAACGATGTCGGTCAGCGCGACCGCCTTCAGCCCGCCGCGGATCTGGTAGAGAAGCGCGAACGCGCCGAGCGCGATCAGCGCGATATTCTGGTCAACGCCGGCGACCTTGCTGACCGCGATCGAGCCGAGCCAGATGATCGAGGTCAGGTTCACGAACACGTAGAGCGCGAGCCAGAAGATCGCCATCAGCGTGCGGATGTTGCGTCCATATCGCCGCTCGAGGAATTGCGGCATCGTGTAGATCTCGTTGCGCAGGAAGATCGGCAGGAAATATTTGCCGACGAGCAGCAAGGTCGCCGCCGCCATCCATTCATAGGACGCGATAGCGAGACCGATCGCATAGCCCGATCCGGCCATGCCGACGATCTGTTCGGCCGAGATATTGGCTGCGATCAAGGAAGCGCCGATCGCCCACCAGGGCAGATTCTTGGACGCGAGGAAATAATCGGTCGTGTTCTTGGGGCCGGCGCCAACCTTGTCGCGCGACACCCACTGGGCGAGGCCGAAAATGGCGATCGCGTAAAGAACCACGACGGCGATATCGATCGCGCTCATCTGCATGGACTAGTCCCCTCCTGCGGCCATCACGATGCTGCGTGGCATCGCGATCGGCAAGACCCGGCTGTTGCCCGATCCGGAGGGCAAATTATATGATTATTTGCCGCTGTCGAGGAAAAGCGGCTTGCCGCGACGGCCCTGCCGAACAACCGCGCCGATCAGGCCGAAGCCAACCAGCATCATCGCCCAGCTCGCCGGTTCCGGCACCGCCCCAGCCATCAGCATGCCCGATGGCGGCGGCGTGACGAACTGTGCATAGATTTGCGCGGTGCTTACGCTGTAGCCAAAATTCTGGAGGGCATCGACGTTGATGTTCCAGCCGAGCGCATCGATCGCCGCGATATCGTTATCGGTGACGACCCCCATCTGGCCCTTGCAGAAGGTCGGATCCATGATCCCGATCTGCGCGCCGCAGCCGGTGCTGTCCTTGAAATGGGAAGCCTGGCGCCCATCGCCCGCATATTTGCCGGTCGCAAAATAGGCGCCGTTGAACGCGGCCGTGCCGTCGATCGAGAAATAGGGCGTGCCGCCGGTCGACAGATCGAGCGCTGGGCCCGCACCCGGCGCCAGGTTGCCGGGATCGTTGCTGTAGCGGAACAGGTCCAGCGTCGAGAATTCGGCGGACGCGTTGAGGTTGACCGATAGGCCCGTATAAGGCGACTTCGTCCCGGCCGCATACAGATCATAATCATCAACGCCGCTGGTGAAGCCCAGCGCATGGCCCATTTCGTGGATCGCAATGGCGATGAAATCTGTGTGGCCCGCCGCGATCCCGTTGCTGGGATTGAGATCGAAGGCGAAGGCGCTGCTGAGGGTGATCCGCGCGTCGATCGCCTGGTTGTAGCCGGTATAGCCGAGCGCCTTCATCACCGACGTGTTGACGTCGAGCTGCCGGTTATTGGCGCTGTCGTCGTTGTCATAGACCTGGGCGGTCTTGCTGATGACGTTACCGGCGTTGCTGTTGGTAATGAAGGACAGACCGCCACTCGCGTCGAGCGGCTGCAAATGGGTGATCGCGACCGCGTCGAGCGCGCTGTTCCCGGTCGCCGCAAGATGCAGATAGACGTCGGCAGCGCTCGTCGACGTGGAGTTAGAACTCGTCGAGGCGATCACGTTGGTGCCGAGCGCACCATAGCCCACCTGAATAGTGACCGTGGCGTTGGTCGTAATCAGTGACGACCAGTAATAGGCCGCGATATCAAGGTCCTGCTTTGCCGCGGTGCCCGTGACGGTATTGTTGTAGTCGATCAGGTTGATGGTGAGGGCGCTGACTTCCTGGGCACCGAACATCGACGCGACAAAAGCAGCGCCGGTAACAAACCGGCGGAACTGATACATGACCGAATCCTCGAGATCAGGCACGGATGTGCCGCGAGCAACTCGCGCTATTACAGGAAATAGCGCAAACCGTCATGCCGTTACTTATCCGTAGTGGTTATAACTTAGGGAATTTCATCCCACCGGTGGCGGGCGGCAGGCCCGGCTCGGTCTCGGCCGCGTCGAAGCGGCGCCAGCCATTGGGCCCCAGCCGCTCGATCGGCTGGAAGCGGACCTTATATTGCATCCGCGACGAGCCCTTCACCCAATAGCCCAGATAGACGAACGGCAGGCGCGCGGCGCGCGCGCGCTGGATATGATCGAGGATGATGAAGGTGCCGAGCCCGGGCCGATCCTCGACCGTCGGATCGAAGAAGCTGTAGACCATCGACAGACCGTCCGACTGCTGGTCGGTCAGGCAGGCGCCGACCAGCTTGCCGGGCCGGCCGTTGGTCGACGGCTCGCGATATTCGACGATGAAGGTCGTGACCGGCGTCTGTTCGACCATGTCCGCGAAATCGAGCTCGTCCATCTCCGCCATGCCGCCACCGGGGTGGCGCGCGGCGAGATAGCGGCGCAACAATGTAAACTGCTCTTCGGTCGTCCACGGCTCGCACGCATTGACGACCAGGTCGTCATTGCGGCGGATCAGCTTGCGCTGGGTGGCGTTGGGCTTGAATTCGTTGGCCACGACGCGGACCGATACGCAAGCCTGGCAATCGGTGCAGCTCGGCCGATAGGCGACGCCCTGGCTGCGCCGGAAACCGATCCGGCCCAGCGCCTCGTTCAGTTCGGCGGCATGGTTTCCCGAAAGCTCGGTGAAGACCTTGCGCTCCGTCCGCCCCGGCAAATAGGGGCATGGCGCAGGTGAGGTCACGAAGAACCTCGGAAATTTGAACTGCGCACTCACGACTGGCTGATGCCCCTCGCCTTACTGGCCCCGGTTCAACGACTATGCCTTTGACGGGATGCGATGAAAAGATGCTTTACCATCTTTGATGGTTAAGCTCTCCCTCCATTCATCGAATAGTCGTTACGGGCGTTAAGCGAGTTCTACGGGACTGGCCTCGTAACCCTCTTCTTCCAGCGCCGCCATCAGTCGCGCCAGATGGGCCGCATCGCGCGTCTCGCACTCGATATCGGTGATGAGTCCCTTGGCCGGCAGGGTTGAGAAGACGCGCTGGTGATAGACTTCGATGATGTTGACCTGTTCCTGGTCGAAGATGCGCGCGACATTGTAGAGCGCGCCCGGCCGGTCCTGCAGCTTGATCCGCAGGCGGGCGAGCCGGCCCGAGCGCGCGAGATCGCGCAGCAGCACGTTGGCGAGTAGGCGCGGATCGATATTGCCGCCGCACAAAACGATGCCGACGGTCTTGCCGGCGAAGCGGCCGGGCTCTTCGAGCAAAGCGGCGAGGCCGGCGGCGCCGGCGCCCTCGACCACGGTCTTCTCGATCTGGAGCAGCATCGAAACCGCCTGTTCGAGATGACGTTCGGACACGAGCATGATGTCGTCGACGATATGCTCGATCATGCCCGACGTGATCGATCCGGGCTCCTTGACCGCGATACCCTCGGCGAGCGTGTCGCCATGGCACGGCAGGCTGGTGCCCTTGATGCGATTGTACATCGACGGATAAAGTTCGGCCTCGACCCCGATCACGGATACGCCCTCGCGCGCCTTGGCAACGGTCGCGCAGCCCGAGATCAGACCGCCGCCGCCGATCGGCACGATCAGCGTATCGATGTCGGGCGCGTCCTCGAACATCTCGATCGCGACCGTGCCCTGGCCGGCGATGACCTGCACGTCGTTGAACGGATGGACGATCGTCAGCCCGCGATCGGCCGCCAGCTGGCGCGCATAAGCGAGCGATTCGTCAACATTCTCGCCATGCAGGATCACGGTCGCGCCATGCCCCTCGGTCTGGCTGACCTTCACGTTGGGGGTGTTGCGCGGCATCACGATCGTAACCGGGATGCCGAGCCGCGCACCATGATAGGCGACGCCCTGCGCATGATTGCCGGCCGAGGCCGCGATCACGCCGCGCGCCTGCGCGCCCGCATCGAGCTGGAGCAATTTGTTGAGCGCGCCGCGCTCCTTATAGGCGGCGGTGAACTGCAGATTCTCGAACTTGAGATAGACGGTCGCGCCGGTCAGCTGGCCGAGCGTGCGGCTGATCAGCGTCGGAGTCCGCACGATGAACGGCGCGACCCGCGCGTGCGCAGCGCGGACGTCGTCGAGCGAGATGGGCAGCGCATCGGCTGCGGCGGACTTGGTAAGCGTGGCCATGATCGTTTCGCCCTAGGCCTCTACGAACGCTTTTTGAACCCCGTGGGCGCTAGCGCACGCAAAGCCGTGGCGATAAGGCCCTGCCATGGCAAAAGTGAGCTTCATCGGACTGGGCGTGATGGGTGCACCGATCGCGGGGCACCTCGCCGCCGCCGGGCACGACGTCACCGTCTATAATCGCACCACCGACAAGGCCGAGGCCTGGGCGGCAAAGCATAAGGGCAAGAGCGCGGTCACGCCCGCGCTCGCGGTAGAGGACGCGGACGCGGTCTTCACCTGCGTCGGCGCGGATCACGATCTGGAGGAGGTCACGCTCGGGCCGGACGGCGCCTTCGCGGCGATGAAGCCGGGCGCCCTGTTCGTCGATCACACCACCGTGTCCGCGCATATCGCTCGCCGGCTGGCGCACGAGGGGCAGGAGCGCGGCCTGCTGGTGGTCGATGCGCCGGTCTCGGGCGGCCAGGCTGGCGCCGAGAATGGCAAGCTTGCGATCATGTGCGGCGGCACGCATGCCGCCTTCGACCGCGCCGAGCCTTTGATGCAGGCCTATGCCGCGCGCATCGTCCATGTCGGCGAACCGGGCGCGGGCCAGACGACCAAGATGTGCAACCAGATCGCGATCGCGGGCGTGATCCAGGGTGTCGCCGAATCGCTCCGCTTCGCGCAGGCCGCCGGGCTCGACACCGCCAAGGTGTTCGAGGCGATTTCGGCGGGCGCTGCGGGCAGCTGGCAGATGCAGAATCGCTGGGCGACGATGGCACAGGATCAGTTCGATTTCGGCTTCGCGGTGAACTGGATGCGCAAGGACCTCGGGCTTGCGCTGGAGGAGGCGCGCAGCAACGGCGCAACTTTGCCGGTCGCGGCTTTGGTCGATCAATTCTATGCCGAGGTTCAGCAAATGGGCGGTGGCCGACAGGACACGTCATCGATCGTGCGGAGGCTCGGCCGATGAAAGCGATGCTGGGCGGCGCGCTGGCGCTCGCCCTGATCGCGACGCCTGGTTTCGCGCGCAAGGCACCGCCGCCGGCGCCGGAAATACCGATCACGCCCGAGGGGCTGGTCGACAATGTCAACGGCTACACGATCGACGCGCAGGGCAAGCTCGAACATTTCAGCGGGCTCTTGATCGGCCGCGACGGCCGCGTCGCCAAGCTGCTGCACGAGGGCGACCTCCGTCCCGAGCGGCCCGAATATCGGCTCGACGGGCAGCACCGCACCCTGCTGCCGGGCCTGATCGACGCACACGGCCACGTCTCAGGCCTCGGCTTCCAGGCGATGAGCCTCGACCTCACCGACACGAACAGTATCGAGGACGCCCAGCACAAGCTACAGCGTTACGCGGCAGACCATGAGACGCCGTGGATTCGCGGCGGTGGCTGGAATCAGGAGAAGTGGAAGCTCGGCCGCTTCCCGACCGCCGCCGATCTCGATCCCTTCACCGGCGATCGGCCGGCCCTGCTCGAGCGCGTCGACGGCCACGCCGTCCTTGCCAACAGCGCGGCGCTGAAGGCCTCGGGAGTCACTGCGAGGACGCCCGACCCCGCCGGCGGACGGATTGAGCGCGATGCCAAGGGCAATCCCACCGGCCTCTTCGTCGATGCGGCGCGGGGGCTGATCGAGAAGGCGGCGCCCGCCCCGCTGCCGCGCGAACGCGACGCCGCGATGGCCAAGGCGCAGGAGATATTGATCGCGGACGGCGTAACCGCGACCTGCGACATGGGCACCAGCGTCGAGGATTGGGAATCCTTGCGCCGGCTGGGGGACAATGATCGTCTGCGCGTGCGCATCACCAGCTATGGACTGGGCGTCGATACCGCGCTCACGGTCGCGGGCTCGCAGCCTACCGGATGGCTCTATGGCGGCCGCCTGCGCATGATCGGCGTCAAATTCTTCGCCGACGGCGCGCTCGGCTCGCGCGGCGCCTGGCTCAAGCAGCCTTATACCGATATGCCATCGACCCGCGGCCTCCAGCGGATGGATGACGCCAAGCTCAAGAATCTGATGAGCCGCGCGGCGATGGACGGTTTCCAGGTCGCGGTCCACGCGATCGGCGACGCCGCCAACGCGCAGGTGCTGGATGCGATCGAGGAATTGTCGGCGACCTATGAGGGCGATCGGCGCTGGCGGATCGAGCATGCCCAGATCGTCGATCCGGCCGACCTCCCGCGCTTCGCCACCTATCATGTCGTGGCGTCAATGCAGCCGACCCACGCCACATCCGATCATCTGATGGCGATCAAGCGGCTCGGGCCCGAGCGGCTCAAGGGCGCCTATGCCTGGCGGACGATGCTCGACAATCATGTCCCGCTCGCCTTCGGATCGGATTATCCGGTCGAGGATCCCAACCCCTTCCCCGGCATGGCCGACGCGGTCACGCGCGAGGATGCGGCGGGCGATCCGCCCGGCGGCTTCCTGCCCGACCAGAAGATCACGCTGACCGAAGCCCTCGCCGCCTTCACCACCGGCGCGGCCTTTGCCGCCAAGGCGGAAGACCGGATCGGCAGCCTCGAGCCCGGTCACTTTGCCGACTTCATCCTGCTCGACCGCGACCCGTTCCAGGTCGACAGTCATGCGCTGCGCGAGACCAGGGTGCTGGAGACCTGGATCGGCGGCGTCCGGGCGTGGGTGCGGAAATGAGCCGGCATGACGCGATTATGATGAACACCTAAACATTCTGTAACGATCGGTATAGATTATCTGCCTGGGGTTCGGCAGGGATGCGCTTATCTGGCTGTCTCCTTCTTCAGGGAGACTTCCAATGACCGACCTTACCAACAAGATTGCCCTCGTCACCGGCGCCTCGCGTGGCCTCGGCCGCGCCACCGCCGCCCGCCTCGCCGCAGCCGGCGCGCGCGTGATCGTCCATTATTCCGCCAGCCGGGATGCGGCCGATACGCTCGTGTCTGAAATCCGCGCCAAGGGTGGTCAGGCCGATGCGGTCGGCGGCGACCTCGCCGCAGCCGACGGCGCGCACAAGCTGGCCGAAGCCGTGAAGGCTCTCGGCATCAGCAAGCTCGACATTCTCGTCAACAATGCCGGCGTCGCCCAGTTCGCGCCGCTCGAGGCACAGACGATCGAGGATTTCGATCGCCACTTCGCCATCAATGTGCGCGCGCCTTACTTCCTCACCCAGCAGCTCCTGCCCTTGCTCGGCGACGGATCGAGCGTGATCTTCCTCTCATCGGTCGTGGCACGTGCCGCGTTCGACGGCGCGTCGGCTTATTCGGCGACCAAGGGCGCGATCGAGGTGCTGACTCGCAACTTCGCCAAGGAGCTCGGCCCGCGCGGCATTCGCGTCAACGCGATCGCACCGGGCGCGATCGATACTGATATGGCGCAAGACTTCCTCGGCACCGAGGAAGGCCGTACCTACATCAAGAGCGTTCAGGCGCTGCAGCGGATCGGCCAACCCGACGATATCGCCGACGCGGTGCTGTTCCTCGCTTCGGATCAGTCGCGCTGGGTCGATGGCCGCTCGATCGAGGTCAGCGGCGGTTCCCTCCTGTAAGCATCAAGCCAATCCCGCGAGCAGTCCCGGCGTCAATATCTGGGGCAGCTCGCGGGGTTCGCCCCCGCCCGCCGGATAATAAAGGTAGAAGGGGACGCCCGAACGGCCATGCACCGCCAGGAAACGGCTGATCGCGGGATCGCCCCGCGTCCAGTCGCCGACCATCGTCACCACATGCTTGTCGGCGAAGGCCTTCGTCACCTCGCCGCGCTCGATCGCGGCTTTCTCGTTGACCTTGCAGGTCAGGCACCAGTCGGCGGTGAAATAGAGGAAGACCGGCCGGCCTTGCCTGCGCAATTCGGCCAGCTTGGTTTCGCTGAACGGCTCGGTTCCCGCGCTCACCGTTGCCGCTACCGCCGCATCGCGCGGCACGATCGCGATCAGCGCCGCCGCCGCGATCAAGGCCGCCAGCACCGGCCACCAGGCTCCCGTTTTGAGCGCGGCCTGACGCAGGCCCGACCACCACAGGCCCAGGCTCATCAGCAACGCGGCCGCCAATCCGATCGCCATTCCGTTCACGCCTGCCTGCTTACCAAGAACCCAGGCCAGTCCCAGGGCGGTGATGAGCATCGGCACGGCAAGGATGCGGCGGAACAGATCCATCCACGAGCCGGGCCTGGGCAACCAGCGGCGCACGGCGGGGACGAAGCCCAGCAGCAGGAAGGGCAAGGACAGACCGAGGCCAAGCCCGACAAAGATCGCCATTCCCTCAGCGGCGGGCAGGAGAATGGCGGCGCCGAGCGCCACACCCAGGAAGGGGCCCGCGCACGGCGTCGCGACGAAGGCCGCGAGCGCGCCTGTCCAGAAAGCGCCGCCCTTGCCGCCAGCACCCGCCAGCGCGTCGCCGCCCGACAAGACCGGCAATTCGAACAGCCCCGCCAGATTGAGCCCGATCGCGAACACGAGCAGCAGCAGCCCCGCGATCACGCGCGGATCCTGAAGCTGGAAGGCCCAACCTGCGAGCCCGCCGGCCGCGCGCAGGCCAAGCACGGTCGCGCCGAGTGCGGCACAAACCAGAATCACGCCCGCAGTATACGCCAGCGCCTCGCCGCGTGCCGTTTTCTCATCGCCACCGGAACGTGCCAGACTCAACGCTTTCAGGCTGAGGATCGGGAAGACGCAGGGCATGATGTTGAGCAAAAGCCCACCGAGGATCGCTCCGCCCAACGCCACCCAGAAACCGCCACTTTGACTGACGGTGCTGGCGCCCGAGGTCTTCGCTGGCGCGACCGTACCGGGCGACCCCGCGAAACTCAGCCCCATTTCGGGACCGAGCTTGACCAATCCGTCCACCCTGGCGGGCGCATTCGGCTTGGCCGCGGTCTCAATCACAAGCCGGTCGCCGTCATGCACCGCCGTCTGCGGCGCGGCATAGTCGATCGCACCATCCGTGCCCGAGAAGAAATAGGCTTTGCTCGCGTCGATCGCGGCGGGCAGCGGCAATTCCAACCGGAAACGGCCGTTTACGACCTGATAGTGGGCGTCCGCCCCCAGCGGTCTGGGCAAGGCCGCGCGCCAGCGATCGAACTGCGTGCGCGCATCCGGGGCAACCGCGCCATCACCGACGGTGAGCGTGATCGCCAAGGTCGCGGTCTCGGGCACGCAGGTCTGCGGATTGCAGGCGAGCCAGTCGATCTTGGCGGTGATCGGCAACGCCGTGCCGGGCGCGAGGCCCTTGGGCACATCGACGCTCACCAGTTCGGCATAATCCTTTTCATAGACATAGTTCATCAGCCCCGCGATCAGCAGCGGCTGCGGCACCGGATATTGGATCGGCCCGAACGCGAGCCCTTTGGGCGCGGTCCACGCGACGCGCGTCGCCAGCCCTGCGTCGCCCGGATTCTGCCAATAGCCGTGCCATTCGGGCGCGGGCTTCATCGCGAAAGCGAGCGTGACCTTGGTGCCCGCAGCGGGCGTCATGCTCTCAGCGACCAGACTCGGCGTGATATGGTTGGGCACGGCTGCCAAAGGCGCGGCGAACAAGACCGCCAGTAAGGCGGCCCACAACAAACGGATCATCAGCGTACCGCCCGCAATCTAAGGGATTCGGCGCTCCGCCGCGCCAACCACAATTTGACCGTCAGTTCGCCCCCGGCGAGCTCGATCGTGCGCGCGGGCTCGAGTCCCGCCGCCGCGAACCAGTGCGCCATCTGATCGTCGTCGAAGCCCAGCCGCGCATGGCCCTCGCGATCGCGCAGATCCTCGCGATCATGCGCGGCGAAATCCGCGATCAGCAATCGCCCGTCGGGGCCGATCAGCCGCGCGGCCTCTGCGATCGCCGCCGCCGGGGCCTGCGCATAATGAAGCACCTGATGGAGCACGACCGTGTCGGCGGCGCCGTCGTCGAGTGGCAAGGCGTACATGTCGCCCTGGCGCAGATCGACGCGCTCGATGCCGGCGCGGCCCATGCGCGCGCGGGCGAAACGCAGCATCTCCGGACTGCGGTCGATGCCGGTTGCGCTGGTCGTGCCCGGCCCGAGCAATTCGATCATGCGTCCGGTGCCGGTGCCGATATCGACCAGCCGCCCGATCGGCGCATCGCCCAGGGCCGCCTGGATCGCGGCCTCGACCTCATCCTCGGCGACGTGAAGCGAACGGATCGCATCCCATTCGGCGGCATGCGCATCGAAATACGCCTGGGCGGCGGCGGCACGATCGGCATGGACCGCGTCGAGCCGGGCTGCGTCGGCCACTTCCCAGCGCTCGGCCGATTCGTCGCGCGCGCCGTCGATCGTCGCGAGCAAGGGCGCGGTCGCGGCCGGGCCGAGGCCGAGGAACACCCAGCTCCCCTCGCGCCGCCGATCGCACAGGCCGGCATCGGCGAGAATGCGGACGTGGCGCGAGACGCGCGGCTGGCTCTGGCCGAGCACCTGCGCGAGCTCGCCGACCGACAATTCCATCCGCCGCAGCAAGGCGAGAATGCGCAGCCGGGTCGGATCGGCGAGCGCGCGGAAGATGGCGAGCGGCGTGGTCATCTTGCGCGCACCCTTTCGCCGCGCGGGCGCTCCGTCAAGCGCAACCCCTTGATGCGCATGGTTGCGATACACGCCGCCCTATGGCAGGCGAAAGCCATGATTTCGCGCGGCATCGCAGCACGGCTGCTCTCCCCCATCGCCGGCGCGCTCCTGTTGAGCGCCTGCGCAACCCCCGGCCAATATGCTCTGGCCGAGCGCGACCCGCTGGAAAAGGTCAATCGCGGCGTGTGGGGGGTCAACCAGGCAGCCGACAAGGTCGTGATCAAGCCGGTCACGCAGGTCTATCGCGCGGTCGCGCCACGCCCGGTGCGACAGGGCGTGAGCAATGCCTTCGCCAACCTGACCGAGCCCTGGTCGTTCATCAACAATGTGCTGCAGGGCAAGCCCAACCGCGCGGCGCGCAATTTCGGGCGGTTCGTGGTCAATAGCACGCTCGGTATCGGCGGCCTGCTCGATCCGGCGAGCAAGATGGGCCTCCGCGCCGCGCCCGAGGATCTGGGCCAGACGATGGCGGTCTGGGGCGTGAACGGCGGGCCCTATCTGGTTCTGCCTCTGCTCGGTCCGTCGACCTTGCGAGACGGCATCGGATCGGGT
>NZ_DATHFV010000087.1:0-5527 GCF_035317925.1 Sphingomonas sp. | reverse complement strand
AGGACGGCGTAAGATTCCTCGCCGATCGTGCCGTCCTGAAAGATGCCGACGCCGAGCGTCACCGGCGCTAGGTCTGCCTGGCACGTGCGGATGTAATCGGCGAGCTCGGCGGCGCTATAGCGAGGCGGCTCCATCGGCTTGTCCTGCGCGATGTGAAACCACGGCGCATCGAGCCGGATCGCGGAATGGGCCTGTAGCCCGGGCGCGGCACCGCGCCGGATAGTACGGCTCTTGAACGGCTTGAGCGGGAGGTCGGTAAGCTCGCCGCACCAATAATCCTGCCACTCGGTCTCGATCGGAAACGCCCAGTAATTGTAGGACACCATGCGATCGGGATGGCCCGTCTTTATCGCCTGCCCGATCGCCTCATGCGGCAGGTTGGGATAGGTCTCGGTCGTCTGGAACCAGCTATCCAGCCAATAGCCCGCCACGCGCTTCCCGTAGCGCGCACCGAACTCGCGAAAGACATCGATCAGCTGGTTCGCATAATCGGCTTCGTTGAAGGCGGGCACGTCGATCGCGCTTGCCGGCAGTTGATCCAGCCGGCCGAGGCCCGGGCAATTCATATAGAGGATGAGCGGGATGCCGTACCGGCCAAGCGCGTCAGCCAGTTCGCCGAGCATGTCGCGCCGCGTGGTCCAGCCCGGGTGGAGCGCCTCCCAGCTTTTGATCGGCGCCGGACAGGTCGGATGGCCGTGATTGACGGTCATGATCAGGTAGCCCGCCCCGCAATCCGCAACCGTGCGGGCGAGTTTGGTGACGTCGAGTTCGTCGACCGCGTCCTTGTACGGCTTGGGCGGCCCGTGCCGTGGCGTCGTCAGGTCGAGGAAGCACAACCACAGGCCGTAGCCGGAGCGGGCGAACCAATCGGTGTTGGCGCGGCGCGCATGCGCCCGCTGCCGGTCTGCCGCGACGGCTTTGGCCTGGTTGACCGGTGTGAGTTCGATCGAGCGGAGGCGGAATATCTCCTTGCCCTTGTCGCCCGCCACGCGCAGCCGCACCACGTTCACGCCGCGCGACAAAGCGAGCGTGCCCGGCACCGCGAGCCGCTCGAACTGATAATATTCGCGCATCGTCCAGAAGCTGTCGCTGTCCGGATCGCCCGGATTGGCGGAGGCTCCCTTGGGATCGGGATAGAAGAAACCCTCGGTCACCGGCACCGCGAATGCGATCGTGTGGTCGTTGGCGCAGATGCTGACCGGCGTGTCCGCATGCGTGGTCGAGCAGCACAGGGCGACCTGATAGAGCCCGTCGTCCGGCACCGTGACGGTCCACACCACTTCGCCTGCGCCGAGGAAGGGCAGCATCACGCCAAGCTCCGCCGGGCCGAAGCGCAGCTCGCCCGAGCGCGCCACCGCCTTGGCCGGATAGAGGCGGATCACCGGATCCGGTCGTATAATGGGGGCAGGCATGGCGGAGGCCCGCGGCAGGGGAGCATGGCCCATTATAGCGAGCCGGGGTGACAGGCCGGGCCGACCGCATCGATGGTCTTGTAGTTCAGGATGAACTCGCGATGCCCGAGGTCCTCGGATTTGGACTGGGCGCCGCCGGCCACCGCCAGCACGAGATTGAAGATATCGTCTCCGACCTGATCGAGCGTCGCCTCACCCAGCATGACGCGGCCCGCGTCGATATCCATATCCTCCTTCATCCGGGCATAGGTTTCCGGATTGCCGGTGATCTTGATCACGGGGGCGATCGCCGATCCGACGACGGAGCCGCGGCCGGTCGTGAACAAGGTCAGGTGTGCGCCGCACGACATCAGCTCCACGATCTCGGCGTTGTCGGAGATGTTGGGGAAACCGAATTTGGGCGGCGTGTCCGGCACCACGTCGAGCAGATAGAGGCCCGGCCCATCGGGCGCCTGCGTGGGACGGATGACGCCATTGATCGGACGGCTGCCCGATTTCACATAGGCGCCCGCCGACTTCTCCTCGAGCGTCGACAAGCCACCATCGGCATTGCCCGGCGAGAAGCTGCCATAGCCCATCGCCCGGTAATAGGTTTCGGCATTGCCGATCGAGGTATCGATCGCCGATGCTATCTCGGGCGAGGCCGCGCGCGCGGCCATCGCACTTTCGCAGCCGATCATCTCGCCCGTTTCCTCGAAGATGCAGATCGCGCCGGCATCGACCAGCCGGTCGAAAGCACGTCCGACCGCGGGGTTCGCGGCGATACCGCTGGTCCCGTCGGAGCCGCCGCAGATCGTGCCGATCGTGAGGTCGGAAAGCTGCATCGGCACACGCCGCTCCAGGCGTTGCATCTCGGTCTGCACGCGACGCACGGCGGCGAGCGCGACGTCGATGCCGGAGCGCGTGCCGCCGGCTTCCTGGATCACCACGGTTTCGACCGGGCGGCCACTCTCAAAGATCGACGCCGCCAGCCCGTCCCGATCGAACCCCTCGCAACCCAGCGATATCAGCACCACGCCACCGACGTTGGGATGGGTCGTGAGCGCCTTCATCATCCGCAGCGAATAATCGTTGGGATAGCAGCCCGGGAAACCGAGCAGGTGAACGTCGTCGTCGTCAGCCTTGTCGACCACGCGGCGCGCGACGTGATGCGCGCATTCGACGAGGTAGACGACCGCCACCACGTTGCGGATGCCTTTGCGCCCATCCGTGCGCAGATATCCGTTCGCGACAATCATGCCGGTGCCTGCGAGGTCCGCGCGTGGATCGAGAGGTAGTTGCTCTGCAGATTGTGCAGGTGGACCCAATCCCCCGGCGCGATGTCGGCCGTCGCCGATCCGATCGACATGCCGTATTTGATTACTTCCGCGCCGCGCGGAATGGGGCGGCGCGCGACCTTGTGACCGATCAGCAGGTCACAGGCCGCGACGGCGGTTTCACCGTCCATCGCCAACGGCTCGCCGATCGTCACGTTGCGGCGGCACACCGCCACATTGTCGATTGGGGAAAGCACGATCACAGCAGAACCGTTCATCACGATCGACCGACAGGCTTGTCGCCACGGATATTCCGACGCAGCTGCTGGAGGACGGCGAGCGATTGCTCACCGATCGAGCCATCCTGATAGATGCCGACACCCAGCGTGACGGGCGCCTGATCCGCCTGACAGGTCCGGATATATTCGGCGAGCTGTGCGGCGGTGTAGCGCGGTGGCTCCATCGCCAGGTCCTGGGTGATATGGAACCACGGCGCATCCAGGCGGATCGCTGCATGAGCCTGCAGCCCCGCGCCCGCACCGCGGCGGATATAGCGGCCCTTGAACGGCTTGAGCGGCAGGTCGGTGAGCTCGCCCGTCCAGTAATCCTGCCACTCGGTTTCGATCGGAAACGACCAGGGATTGTAGGCGACCATGCGATCGGGATTGCCCGTCTTGATCGCGCGATCGAGCGCCTCATAAGGCAGGTTGGGATAGGTCTCGCCGGTCTGGAACCAGGAATCGAGCCAGTAGCCCGCGACCCGCTGCCCGTAGCGCGCGCCGAATTCGCGGAAGACGCGGATCAGCTGGTTGGAATATTCGAGCTCACTGACCGAAGGCACGTCGAGCGCGGTCCCGCCCTGCTGCTCCAATCCGCCCACGCCGGGGCAGTTCATGTAGAGCATCAGCCGGATGCCGTGGCGGCCAAGCGCGTCGGCCAGCTCACCGATCAGGTCGCGCTGCGTGGTCCAGCCGGGATGCAGCTTTTCCCAGCTCTTGATCGGCGCCGGACAGGTCGGATGTCCATGATTGACCGTGACGATCAGATACTTCGCGCCGCAGTCGGCAACGGTGCGCGCCACCCGCTCGACGTCGAACTCGTTCACCGCCTGCTTGTACGGCTTGGGTGGGCCATGGCGCGGCGTAGTGAGATCGAGGAAGTGGAACCACATGCCGTAGCCGGCATGCGCGAACCAGTCGGTATTCGCGCGCCGGGCGCGGGCGCGCTGCTTGTCCGCAGCGATGGCGGCCCGCTGCGTCACGGGCGTCAGTTCGAGCGAGCGGAGACGGAAAATCTCCTTCCCCTTGTCGCCGGCGACGCGCAGCCGCACCACGTTGACGCCGGGCACGAGCGCGATTTCGCCCGGCACGCTCACGCGCTCCAACGAATAATATTCGCGCATCGACCAGAAGGTATCGCCTTCCGGACCGCCGGGGTTGGCGGCGGGCCCGTTCGGATCGGGATAGAAGAAGCCCTCGGTGACCGGCGCGGCGAATTCGACGGGGGAATGGCTGCCCGCCGTGATCGTCACCGGCGTGTTCGCATGCGTCGAGGAATAACAGAGCGCGAGCTGATAGCGGCCGGCTTCGGGCACCGACACGGTCCACAAGACTTCGCCCGCGCCGAGGAAAGGCAGCATCACGCTGAGCTCCGCCGGGCCGAAACGGATTTCGCCCGAGCGTAAGACGGCCTTGGCCGGATAGAGGCGGATCACTGGGTCGAGATGCAGGGACGCAACCTCGCCCGCCTTTCCCGCCGCTGCGGCCGGAGTTGTTTTCGCGAAGGTGACCGATGCCGGCAGCCCGGCGAGCGCCATCGTCGAAAGCCCGTTCCGCAGGAATTCCTTACGGTTCATCGTCATGCTGTCACCTCTGATTTCGTCCTGTCCACAGCGCTGGCGCTGCCCGGGCCATCGCCGCGCACGAGGCGACGCAGTTCCTTGAGGATCGGGACCGATTGCGGACCGAGCGAACCATCCTGGAAGATGCCGACGCCGAGCGTGACGGGCACGTGGATGGCCTGGCAGCTCCGAATGAAATCGGCGAGTTCGGGCGCGGTGAAACGCGGCGGCTCCATCGGCTTGTCCGGCGTCATGTGCAGCCAGTCGGCATCGAAGCGGAGCGCGACATGCGCCTGCAGCCCCTTGGCAGCGCTGTGCTGCATATAGCGGCCCTTGAACGGCTTGAGCGGCAGGTCGGTCAGTTCGCCCGCCCAATAATCGTGCCACTCGACTTCCATCGGGAAGACCCAATTATTGTACGCGAATATCCGGTTCGGATTGCCGGTCCGGATCGCCTGCGCGAACGTTTCGTAGGGCAGGTTCGGATAGACTTCCGTGGTCTCGAACCAGCTATCGAACCAGTAGCCGGCGACCTTGGGGCCGTAGCGGGTGCCGAATTCGCGGAAGACGTCGATCAGCTGCGTGGCGAAATCGGCTTCGTTGAACGCCGGCGTGCCGAGCGCGGTGCCCGGAATGAGATTCATGCCCCCCAGGCCGGGCAGGTTCATGTAGAGCATGAGGCGGATGCCGCGGCGGCCCAGCGCATCGGCGAGTTCGGCGATCAGGTCGCGCTTGGTCGTCCAGCCCGGATGCAGCTTCTCCCAGCTCTTGATAGGGGCCGGGCAGGTCGGATCGCCGTGATTGACCGTGAAGATCAGATAGCCCGCGCCGCATGCCGCGACGGTGTCGACCAGCTTTTCGACATCAAGCTCATTCACCGCCTGCTCGTATGGCTTGCGCGGTCCGTGCGGCGGGGTCGTGAGATCGAGGAAGTGAAACCACATGCCGTAGCCGGCATTGGCGAACCAGTCGGCCCTTACGCGGTGGGCGCTCGCGCGCGCTGTTTCCGCCGCCACGGC
>NZ_DATHFV010000086.1:0-9879 GCF_035317925.1 Sphingomonas sp. | reverse complement strand
GGTGTCGTTCGAAGGCATCAACCTGACCGAGGAGGGCATCCGCACCTACGGTCGCGACAAGGTCGAGACCTTCTTCCTGCAGGAGGGTTCGGCCCGCTACCTGCTGGGTGCACGCTACAAGTTCTGATCCAATCGATCAGGCGAATAAGGGGAGGGCCGCTGGCGACAGCGGCCCTTTTCTTTGGCCCGCGCTCGTCCTCCGGGAGCAATGGCGGCTTCAGGGAAGACGAAGAAAACTGGACAAAAGGGCGACTTTAGGCTTCTTTTGGCTGGTCGGCGCGCGGGGGCGGGTCGGCATAGGGGGAATTGCCATGAACATGCGTATGGTTCTGACGGGCGGTGCTATCGCCGCCGCGCTCGTGCTCGGTGCTTGCCACAAGAGCGATGCGACCGCGACCAACGAGGTCAACGCCGCGACCGAATTGTCGAATATGGCGGATACCAACGCCAACGACGAGACGATGAACGAGGATGTGGGCAATCAGGCGGCGACCAACGCCGAATAGGCCGCGTTTCCCCAGTGCCCGCAGCGGTCCATTTCGGGTTCCGCAAGCCCGTTTTGCCCGGACGATTTGCTACCTCGGGGATAGCGTTACCATCCCGATAGGGACGGATCGGTCCTTTCGAAAGGCGAGTCGATTTTGAAACCGGTTCAGCACCGGAACGGTGCATCTGCAGGTGCCGTTAACCTCTTTCCGCGACAGTCATTGTAAAGCAGAAGCCGGCCAATGTTCCTTACACCCGACATTCCGACGCTGCGCCTGTGCAGCCTTCTGGCGAGCGCCGCCTATGCGACGATCTTCATCGTCCTGTGGGCGCGCCGGCGAAGCGAGACCTATCTGCTTCATTGGGGTGCGAGCTCCGCCATTTATGCGATTGCTCTGCTCTGTTTCGAATTCGATTCCGGAATGCCGGCGCCGATAGCGAATGCGCTTAATTATGGCCTGATCGCCTTGTCCGATTTCCTGCTGGTAACCGGAATGCGCCGTTTCGACCGGCTGCCGGCATTCAGACGATGGATGGCGATCCCGATTGCGGCGACCGCGATCGGCGTCGCGCTTCCCCTGATGCTCTTGCCGGCGGCGAACGGGCTGGTTGTAAGTCATGTCGTCGGGTCGGTCGCGCTTGGCACCTGCATGGTGATCTGCGCCTTCGCGATCCTGGCGGGCAACAAGGGCGATATTTCGGTGCCGCGCCGTATCGTCGGGATCGGGCTGCTGGCTTATGGGCCCGGTTACGTCGTTTCGATCTGGGTGCAATTGTGGGGCGCGTTCAGCTCGACCACGCTCGATCTGTTGCCGATGCTGCAGGATCAGGTGCTGCTGGGTGTGCTCAACCTCGGCCTGCTCGCCACGCCGTGGGAACGGGCGCTGCGCGAACTCAAGGAATCGGTCCTGCGCGACGCGCTGACCGGCGTGTGGAATCGCACCGGGCTCAAGCAGCACGATCGGGAACTGGCCTCGCACGCGAACAGCCTGCTTCTGGTCGACATCGATCATTTCAAGACGATCAACGACACGTTCGGCCATGCCACAGGGGACGCGGTGCTGGTCGCGTTCGCCAGTCGCGTTCAGGCGCTGGCGGTCGAGCGCGGCGGCGTGTTCGTACGGTTGGGCGGAGACGAGTTCGTCATGGTCGCGCCGACCGCCGACGAGAATGACGCGCGCGCGCTGGCGGAACAGGTCCGGGCCATTCCCGATCCGGCCACGTCAGGCCTGCCGGCTTATTCGATCAGCGTCGGGCTGGCGCGCGTCCTGGCGGACGAGACCAACCTGTCGCCCGCCATGGCGCGCGCGGACCTCTCGCTCTACCGTGCGAAGGCGGGCGGCCGCGACCAGGTCGCGGCCTGATCGCCGATCAGCCCGGCAGGCCGGGTTTGGCGATCATCAGCCACAGGATCGCGAGTACGGCGAAGAAGGCCGGAAAGCCGAACACGAACCAGACGCGGTAAAGGCGATGGTAGAGCGGTGGTAGAGGCTGACCCGCCGCAGCCGCGGCGCGCGCCAGATCGCGCATGCGCATCTGCAGGAACACGACCGGCACCCAAAACGCCCCGATCAGCGCGTAGAGGCCGAGGGCCGCGGCGATCCAGGGCGTGGTTAGCGGCCAGCCTTGCTGCTGCATCAGCAGTACGCCGGTGATCGGCTGCGCGATGACGGCGGTCGCGGTGAACAGGAAATCGGCGACAACGACCGTCCCGGCAACATGCGCGACCAGCGCCGGCGAGCCCGATCGATGCGCCATGACCATGAAGAAGGCGATGCCCGCGCCCGTCCCGAGCAGGATCGTCGCACCGATCACGTGCAGCCAGAGCAGGACGGCGTAGATCATCGGCGATCCAGCATCGCGGCCGCGACCAGCGCTAGCGCCAGTGCGGGAATGATCTTGAGCAATGGCGCGAGCGGGTCTGCCCACAGGCTGCCGGCGACGAGCGTGCCGCAGATCAGATAGGCGGCCGAGACGACCACCATCGCGATCGCCGCCCGCCGGGCCCAGCTTTGGACCAGGATCGCACCACCGAGCAGCAGGTCGATCGCGGAGCAGGCCTGGACCAGCCGCTCCGTCGTCGTGCCGCCGCCGATCAGCCCGGCCGCCCGGCTGGTGTTCAGCAGACCGACCACGCCCGACCCGATCCAGAGCGCCGCCAGCGCCAGCAGGATGACCGGCAGCAGCAGGAACATCCGCGCCGCAACCCGATCCTGCGCGCCGGCCGGATTGCGCGCCAGTATGGCGTCGAGCGGCGCGAACGGTGGGACAGCGGCGGGCGGTGCATCGATCGTCACGCCATCCTGCATCACGCGAAGCGCGGTCGACCGCAATGGCGAACGCCATCCCAGCCAGCCGGCGAGATCGGCGGCCAGGGCAAAGGGGGCCGCGCACCATGCGGGCAGGTCGCACGCGAACCGGGCCGGAGGCAGGCCAAGCCAATGCCGATGGGCGGCGACAACCTCGCGCAGGCTGAGCCATTCGGTGGCGGCGAGCGCCAGGTCGGTATGCGGAGGCAGGGCGCCTTCCAGCGCCTGAGCGCAGATGGCGGCGACATCGTCGAGGGCGACGCATTGCACCGGGCTGCGGCCATGCACCGTCAAGGCGATCGGCAGCGCTGCCAGCGCGCGGACCAGCGCGGTGCCGCCATAAGCGTTGCGGCCGATCACCAGCGCCGGCCGCAGGATCGTCCACCGGAGCGCGCTTTCGATTAGATGGGCGTCCGCCACGGCTTTGGTCGCCATGAACCGCGTATCGGAATCAAGCGCCGCGCCGGGCGCCGAAATCTGCACGAAAGCCTTTATTCCTGCCGCCGCACAGGCATCGATCAGCGCAACGATCGCCCGGCCCTGGATCTGCGCGAGACTGCCGCCGGCACCGTCCTGCAGCGCACCGCTGGCGTTGACCACGGCATCCACGTCGTTGAGCGCCGCATGCCATGCGGCGGGGTCGCGCATCTGTTCGAGATCGCCCTCGATCCAATTGGCGCCGGGCAGCAGTCGGCGGCCCAATGCGGCCGATCGTCCCCATCCGACGACGTCATGTCCCCGTCGCAGCAAGGTTTCGCCGATCGCGCGGCCGATGAAGCCATAGCCGCCGACGACGAGGACGCGCACGTCAGTCGAACAGGCTCGAAACCGAGCTTTCGTCGGAGATGCGCTTGATCGCTTCGGCGAGCAAAGGCGCGATCGGCAGCAGGCGGATCTTCTTCGCGTCGAGCACCGCCTGAAGCGGCTGGATCGAATCGGTGATGATCAGCTCGGACAATTGCGAGCCTTCGACGCGCGCGACCGCGCCGCCCGACAGCACGCCGTGGCTGACATAAGCGACGACGTCCTCGGCGCCCGCTTCGCGCAGCGCGGCGGCCGCGTTGCAGAGCGTGCCGGCGCTATCGACGATGTCGTCGACCAGAATGCAGAAGCGGCCCTCGACCTCGCCTATGATGTTCATCACCTCGCTCTCGCCGGGCTTTTCGCGGCGCTTGTCGACGATCGCGAGCGGGATGTTGTTGAGCCGTTTGGACAGGCCGCGTGCGCGCACCACGCCGCCGACGTCGGGCGAAACCACCATCAGGTTGCGCTTGCCGAACCGCGCCTGGATGTCGGCGCCGATCACCGGCGCTGCATAGAGATTGTCGGTCGGGATATCGAAGAAACCCTGGATCTGGCCGGCATGGAGATCGACCGACAGCACGCGATCCGCGCCCGCGACCGTGATCAGGTTGGCGACCAGCTTGGCCGAAATCGGCGTGCGTGGGCCGGGCTTACGATCCTGGCGGGCATAGCCGAAATAGGGGACGACGGCGGTGATCCTTTTGGCCGACGCGCGGCGCAGCGCATCGATGCAGATCAGCAATTCCATCAGATTGTCGTTGGTGGGGTAGCCGGTCGACTGGAGCACGAACACGTCCTCGCCGCGGACATTCTCGTGAATCTCGACGAACACCTCCTCGTCCGCGAAGCGGCGGACCGAGGCATCGGTGAGATTGATCTCAAGATAGTCGGCGATCGCCTTGGCGAGTACGCGGTTGGCGTTGCCGGTCATCAGCTTCATGGGCGGCTCGTCCCCTTTCCCTGCGACCGCTCCTAGAGCCTGATCGTTATCGGTGGAAGCGCTATGCGCTTCCGCTGATGACGTGAATCAGGCTCTGTCATTGGCGAGGCCTTGATTCACGACCAAGGCGCAAGCCTGGATCGATCAAGGCCTTGCGGCGCAGCCGCGTGCGGGAAAGGGGCGAGCGCGCGGCGATCAGACCATCAGCCCGAACACCACGCCCATGATCAGGAATTGCAGCAGGTGATAGCCCGAATTGATCAGCCAGAATTTCACGCTGCGATTCTCGTAGAGATACTGCACGGCGAAGCTGGTCGAGATGATTCCGCCCGCGAGCGCCAGCCCCAGGACCAGCCCGCGATGGATCGGCACGGGGTGGTGCAGCAGCAGTCCCATCACCATCGCGGCGGCGAAAGCCGGAACAAGGCCGATCGCGACCTTGGCGCCGACATGTTTTCCGGCCGGCGGATTATCGATGTCGATCCCCAATTCCCGCGCCCATGGCCGCAGAAAGCCGAGCTTCGAATACCAGATCGCCCCCGGGAAATAGCCGGCCAGCGCGGCGACTACGACCGCCAGCCAGTTCAGATGCTGCAACGATAATGTTGCGTGCTCGAATGGGCTCATTTTGCCTTCCTCCCTGTTTTGTCGACCGAACATTATCACGCCCGGATCAAGTAATCACGCGCTGCCCAAAAGGTGAAGGATTGTAACATTCCGGCCGATGTTATTGACGATATTTCAAGATGATCCGATCGTTCCCGGTGGCGGGCGCGGGGATCATGTCCATTTTCCAATTCCATATCGAGGACGGGACTTTCGAGCATGCGATCGAGCAGCTCGACCTTCCGAATCTCGAAGCGGCGCGCCTGCACGCGGCGAGCTTGTCGCAAATGCTGATCGCGGAAGGGGCTGGCCGGTTCGCGCGCGGCGAAGCCTGGCAGATGCATGTCACCGACGAGCTCGGCTGCACCTGCTGCTCGCTCAAATTCGCGGCGGTGCCTCTGACGGGCCGGGGCAGCCATTCTTATTCCGCCATGGCAGCGGAGGCCTTTTCCGACCCCCGGTTCGTGCGATGAGGTGACGCTCTGGAGCGTTTCCTTTAGGGCGCGGGCATGATCGAAGTCGTCACCCGTTTCGCGCCGTCGCCAACTGGCCGCTTGCATGTCGGCAATATCCGGACCGCGCTCCACAACATGCTGTGGGCGCGCAAGCATAAGGGCCGCTTTCTGCTGCGGCTGGACGATACCGATCTCGCGCGTTCGACCGGCGAATTCGCCGATGCGATCCATGCCGATCTCGACTGGCTCGGCCTGACGCCCGATCATAGCGTCCGGCAGTCCGACCGGTTCGCGCTCTACGAAGCGCGCTTCGCCGATTTGCACGCCGCCGGCCGCGTCTATCCGGCCTATGAAAGCGCCGAGGAACTGGATCTCAAGCGCAAGATCCTGGCCGGGCGCGGATTGCCGCCGATCTATGACCGCGCCGCGCTCGCCCTGTCCGATGCCGACCGTGCCGCGCTGGAAGCGGACGGCGTACAGCCGCACTGGCGCTTCAAGCTGGATCATGGCGCGATGATCGAGTGGGACGATCTGATCCGCGGGGCCCAGCATCTCGATCCCAAACTGCAGTCGGACCCGGTGATCCGCCGCGCCGACGGCAGCTGGCTCTATATGTTGCCGAGCGTGATCGACGATATCGATATGGGCGTGACCCACATCGTGCGCGGCGAGGATCATGTCACCAATGCCGGGCTGCAATTGCAGATGTTCGCGGCGTTGGGCGCGACGGCGCCAGCCTTCGCGCACGAGGCCTTGCTGGTCGGCAGCGAGGGCAAATTGTCGAAGCGGCTGGGCTCGCTCGGCGCCGACGCCTTCCGCGAGGACGGGATCGAACCGATCGCGCTCAACGCGCTGCTCGCGCGGATCGGCACGAGTGATCCGGTCGAGGCGGTGGCCGATCTGGACGGGCTGATTGAAAGCATCGATTTCGCCCGTTTCGGCCGCGCGCCGGCGCGGTTCGACATGGAGGAATTGCGCGGTCTCAATGCCCGCACGATCCATCAGATGCCGTTCGCAGCGGTGCGCGCGCGGCTGCCTGACGGCATGAGCGAGGCTTTGTGGCTGGCGGTGCGGCCCAATCTTGCCACCGTGAGCGAAGCGGCGGCGTGGCTGCAGATCATCGAACATGACGTGGACCCGCCCGCGGCCGATCCCGCCGATCGGGACTATCTGACTGCCGCCGCTGCCGTGGCAGGTACGATAGCCTGGGGCGAGGACCCCTGGCACGCGCTGACCGGCGTCCTCAAGGATCAGACCGGGCGCAAGGGCCGGCCTTTGTTCCTGCCGTTGCGGGTCGCGCTGACCGGACAGGAGCATGGGCCCGACATGAAGGCCTTGCTGCCGCTGATCGGCCGGGATCGCGCGATCGCGCGCTTCGAGACGGCGGCGAACAGCTGAGGCTGGCAAGCCGCAGCCGCACGTCCTATCTTCGCATCATGTCGATTTATCCCCGCCCCGTTAAACCGCATGTGCTGATTGCGGATGTGAAGCGTGTCTGGTTCAGCAGCACCAGCCGCTACAAATTGGTGTTCGGAGCGATCGCGATCGGGATCACCTCAATCATCATCACCGGTTTCATCCTTGAATCGCGCTGGGGCGTGCTGCCCGAGGGGCCGCAGATCGTCTATGCGACCGACTGGCCGGCCAACCGCACCGACGCCCAGATCAAGCAGCAGCAATGGGCCGACGCGATCGAGCGGCGCAAGGCGATCGAAGAGCGCCGCCGCGAGTTCAAGAAGCTCGACGACGCGCTGACGAGTCACGGCTTCTGAGCAGCAACGACCCGCGCTTCATGGCCGCCGCGCTCGCGCTGGCCGCGCGCGGGCGTGGGCGGACCGCCCCCAATCCCAATGTCGGCTGCGTGATCGTGCGCCAGGGCCACGTGATCGGACGCGGCTGGACCCAGCCAGGCGGGCGTCCGCATGCCGAGGCGATGGCGCTGGCGGAGGCGGGTGACGCGGCGAAGGGCGCGACCGTCTATGTGACGCTTGAGCCGTGCGCGCATCCAAGCCCGCGCGGGCCGGCGTGCGCAGACCTGCTGGTCGGGGCCGGGCCGGCACGAGTGGTGGCGGCGCTGACCGATCCCGATCCGCGCACCGCAGGCCAGGGCTTCGCGCGGCTGCGCGCGGCGGGCATCGACGTGGTCGAGGGCGTTCTGGCGGACGAGGCGCGGCGGAGCATAATGGGCTTCCTGACGCGGCAGGCGCTGGGGCGGCCTTATGTCACGCTCAAGCTGGCGCTGTCGCTCGACGGCATGATCGCGCGCGCCGACGGCGAAAGCCGGTGGATCACGGGCGCGGCGGCGCGGGCGCATACGCATCTCGAACGCAGCCGCCACGAGGCGATTTTGGTCGGGCGTGGGACGTGGGAGGCGGATCAACCCAGTCTGGATGTGCGGTTGGCGGGGCTGGAGGCGCGGTCGCCCCGGCGCATTGTTCTAAGCGCGTCACGACAGGAGGCGGAGACAATCGCGTCGCCCTCTGAAATCTCGGCGCTGGAGGGCGTCGATCACCTCTTCGTGGAGGGTGGCGCACAAACCGCGTCCGCCTTCCTCGCGGCTGGACTGGTCGACCGGCTGCTGCTCTACCGCGCGCCGATCCTGATCGGGGCGGGCAAGCCGGCGCTCGGTGATATCGGATTGGCGGCGCTGGCCGACGCGCATGGGCGCTGGACGCTGGTCGACAGCCGTATGCTTGGCATAGACCGGCTCGAAGTCTACGAGCGCGGCCAGCCCCATCAGGAAAAGTTGCTCGACTTTTCCGCCCGGATGGGGCGCTAACGAGGACGTATGTTTACCGGAATCATCACCGATATCGGCCGGATCGCCGGCGTCGAGCACAAGGGCGATACGCGCCTGCGCATCGGCACCGCTTTCGATACCGCCAGCATCGATATGGGCGCGTCGATTGCGTGCTCGGGCGTGTGCCTGACCGTGGTCGACAAGGGCGCCGACTGGTTCGCGGTCGAGGTTTCGGCCGAGACGCTGTCGCGCACGGCGGGCGACTGGAGCGAGGGCACAAATCTCAACCTCGAACGCGCGCTGCGCGTCGGCGACGAGCTGGGCGGCCATATCGTCACCGGCCATGTCGACGGGGTCGGCACGGTGGTCGAAGTCACGCCCGAGGGCGACAGCACGCGGATCGTGATCGAGGCACCGGCCGCGATTGCACCCTATATCGCCGCCAAGGGCTCGATCGCGCTCGACGGCATATCGCTGACTGTCAACGAGGTGAGCGATCTGGCCGGCGGCTGCGTCCGCTTCGGCATCAACGTCATCCCGCACACCCAACAAATGACCACCTGGGGCAATGTCGCGCCGGGCCGGGCGCTCAATATCGAGATCGATGTGCTGGCCCGCTATCTCGGCCGGATGGAGCAGCTTCGTCATGTCGTCTAACCCGCAGCTTTCGCGCCTGCGCCACGCTTTCCTGTCGACGCCCGAAGAGGTGATCGAGGAAGCGCGCAACGGCCGCATGTTCATCCTGGTCGACGACGAAGACCGCGAGAATGAGGGCGACCTCATCATCCCCGCGCAGATGGCGACGCCGGACGCGATCAATTTCATGGCGACGCATGGTCGCGGGCTGATCTGTCTGGCGATGAACAAGGCGCGGGTCGACCAGCTCGGCCTGCCGCTGATGAGCCGTAGCAACGGCACGCGCCACGAAACCGCCTTCACGGTCTCGATCGAGGCGAAGACCGGCGTCACCACCGGCATTTCCGCCGCCGACCGCGCGCGCACGATCGCGGTCGCGGTCGATGCCGCGAACGGCCCCGACGCGATCGTGTCGCCCGGCCATGTCTTTCCTTTGGTGGCGCGCGAGGGCGGCGTGCTGGTGCGCGCCGGCCATACCGAGGCGGCGGTCGATGTCGCGCGGCTGGCGGGGCTCAACCCGTCGGGCGTGATCTGCGAGATCATGAACGACGACGGCAGCATGTCGCGGCTCGACGATCTGGTCGCTTTCGCGCAGCGCCACAATCTCAAGATCGGCACGATCCGCGACCTGATCGCCTATCGCCGCCGCCACGACCATCTGGTCGAGAAGCGCGCCGAGACGCAATTCACCAGCCGCTGGGGCGGCGAATGGACCGCGATCAGCTTCTACAACAAGGCGACCGGCGACGAGCAGATCGCCTTGGTCAAGGGCAAGGTCGATCCGGACCAGCCGACGTTGGTCCGCATGCATGCCCAGGCCCTGTTCGCCGACATGTTCGGCGAGGTCTCCAAGCGCGGCGGCCTGCTCGCGGGTGCGATGAAGATCATCGGCGAGGAAGGGTC
>NZ_DATHFV010000085.1:0-9965 GCF_035317925.1 Sphingomonas sp. | reverse complement strand
CCGGCGGCACCAGCATCTGCATCGCGCCGACCTCGTCGATCACGTCGATCGCCTTGTCCGGCAATTTGCGGTCGTTGATGTAGCGCGCCGACAGCTCGACCGCCGATTTGATCGCCTCGGTCGTGTACTTGACCTTGTGATGCTCCTCGAACGCCGAGCGCAGCCCGGTGATGATCTTGATCGTGTCCTCGACCGTCGGCTCGTTCACGTCGATCTTCTGGAAGCGCCGGAGCAAAGCCCGGTCCTTCTCGAAATGATTGCGGAACTCCTTGTAGGTGGTCGATCCGATGCAGCGGATCAGGCCGCCCGACAGAGCCGGCTTCAAGAGGTTGGACGCATCCATCGCGCCGCCGCTGGTCGCGCCGGCACCGATCACGGTGTGGATCTCGTCGATGAAGAGCACCGCGTGCGGCAGTTTCTCGAGCTCGTTGACGACCTGCTTCAGCCGCTCCTCGAAATCGCCGCGATAGCGGGTGCCCGCCAGCAACGCGCCCATGTCGAGCGAGTAGATGACGGCGGGCAACAGCACTTCGGGCACGTCGCCCTCGACGATCTTGCGCGCGAGGCCTTCGGCGATGGCGGTCTTGCCGACGCCGGGATCGCCCACATAAAGCGGGTTGTTCTTCGAACGGCGGCACAGGATCTGCACGGTGCGGTCGACTTCGGGCCCACGGCCGATCAGCGGATCGACCCGGCCTTCACGCGCCTTGGCGTTCAGATCGACGCAGAATTGCTTGAGCGCGCTCTCGCTCTTCTTGCCGCCGCCTTCGGACTTCTGCTGCTTGTCCTCGTCGACACCCTTGGGCTCGCGGCTCTCGGGCGGCTGGCCGGCCTTGCCGACGCCGTGGCTGATATAGCTGACCGCATCGAGCCGGCTCATATCCTGCTGCTGCAGGAAATAGACCGCATAGCTTTCGCGCTCGCTGAACAGGGCGACGAGCACGTTGGCGCCGGTCACTTCCTCGCGGCCCGACGACTGGACGTGCAGGATCGCGCGCTGGACGACGCGCTGGAAACCGCTGGTTGGGCTGGGATCGTTGCCGCTCTCGGTCTTGAGCGCATCGAGCTCGGTATCGAGGTAGGTCGCGACCGCTTCCTTGAGCTCGTCGATATCCACGCCGCACGCCGCCATCACCTTCGACGCATGCTCATCATCGACAAGCGCGAGCAGCAGATGCTCGAGCGTCGCATATTCGTGATGGCGCGACGACGCGGCGGTCAGCGCATTGTGGAGAGTCTGTTCGAGCTCGCGGGCAAAACTGGGCATGTAAATTTACTCCCGCAGGGGCGGCGATAATGCCACCCTGCTTGCACCAATGTCGGAACGCGCCAGCCTCCGATCAAGGTCCCCTGGTCCGGGGCGATCGAAGGCAAGCCCATTCGTCATCGTTTGAATAAGCCGTCAGCGTTTGCGCGATGGTTAACGGCGCGGTCGATTCTGGCGCGGGCGCGGGAAATTTCCGCCTCCAGCGTTTCGATGCGCGCATTGAGCTCGTCGACAGAGAGCGGATCGAGATCCTGCTTGGTGAGCGCCACGAGCGGGTCGCCGGGCGTCTTCGGAAGGAAGTCTTCCAGGTCCATGGGACAGATCGTTGACCACTGGCCCGAGTCTGTCAATGAAGCGCGCGTGATCTTGATATTCTTCCGTCATGCCGGACTTGTTCCGGCATCCACCGTGCCGCACGCGCTACGCCACGCCGCTGAGTGGACGCCGGAACGAGTCCGGCGTGACGGTGAGGGGCTATGACAGACCTCCCCACCACTATGATCGCGATCGACCCCGCCGAGCCGGGCGGCCCGGAGGTGCTCGTCCCGGTCGAACGGCCCGTGCCCACGCCGGGCCCGGGCGAATTGCTGATCAAGGTCGCCGCCGCGGGCGTGAACCGGCCCGACGTGATGCAGCGCCTGGGCCAATATCCGCCGCCCAAGGGCGCGCCTTCGATCCTCGGGCTGGAACTGGCTGGCGACGTCGTCGGGCTGGCCGACGGCGCCGACCAGCGCCTGCTCGGCCGGCCGGTCATGGCGCTGGTCGCGGGCGGTGCCTATGCCGAATATGCGGTCGCCCCCGCCGGCCAGTGCATGGCGGTGCCGCTTTGCCTGTCGATGGTCGAGGCCGCCGCGCTCCCCGAAACGCTCTTCACCGTCTGGTCGAACCTGTTCGAGCGCGGCCGCGCGTCACCCGGCGAGACCATCCTCGTCCACGGCGGCACCAGCGGCATCGGCACGATCGCGATCATGCTCGGCAAGGCGTTCGGCCTCACCATGATCGTAACCGCCGGCAGCCCGCACAAATGCGCCCGCGCGCTCGAGATCGGCGCGGATCATGCGATCGACTACAAGGCCCAGGATTTCGTCGCCGAGGTAAAGAAGCTCGCGCCCGACGGCGTCAACGTCGTGCTCGACATGGTCGGCGGCGATTATCTCGCGCGCAATCTCGAATGCCTCGCCAATGAAGGCCGCCACCTCTCGCTCGCCGCCCAGCGCGGCGGCACGCCCGAGCTGCCGATCTGGCTGATGATGCGCAAGCGGCTGACGCTGACTGGCTCGACGCTCCGCGCCCGCGACGTTTCGTTCAAGACCGAGGTCCGCGACGCGCTTATCCGGGCGGTCTGGCCTCTGCTCGCCGACGGGCGGTTGAAGCCGGTGATCGATTCCACCTTCCCCCTCGCCCGCGCCGCCGACGCGCATCGGCGACTGGACGAACCGGACCATGTCGGGAAAACCGTGTTGACGGTCGGTTAGACTACCTCCGTCACCCCGGACTTGTTCCGGGGTCCACTTGGCGGCTGGGTCTGCACATCATGTGCGAACGATGGCGCTTGCGGCGCGGTGGACCCCGGAACAAGTCCGGGGTGACGGTCTGGAGTGGGCAGCCCTACGCCCACCCAAACGAACGGCTTTCTTTCCGCCCCGTATCAGTCCTAAACCGCCCAATCTTCTTCTGAACGGAACCCCCATGACCAAGACGATCGCGCTGCTGTTGCTGGCTTCCTCCACCCTCGCCCACGCGCAAGCGCCCGAGCCGCTCTTCCCCGCCAGCGGCACCGATCGTCCCGAAAAATATGTCGAGCCCACCGACAGCTACGATTACGTCAAGCGCATTGTCGAGATTCCGATGCGCGACGGGGTCAAGCTCCACACCGTGATCGTCGAGCACAAGGGCGCGAAGAACGCGCCGATCGTGCTCAACCGCACGCCCTATGACGCCGACAGCCACGCCACCCGCAACAAGAGCGGCAATATGAAGGCGATCCTGCTGCAGAGCTACGACGCCTTCGCCGACGCGGGCTATATCATCGTGTTCCAGGACATTCGCGGCCAGCACAATTCGGAAGGCGGCTACGTCATGAACCGCCCGCCCGCGGGCACCCCGCTCAACCCGACCAAGGTCGATAACAGCACCGACGCCTACGACACGATCGACTGGCTGGTGAAGAATTTGCCCGAGAGCAACGGCCGCGTCGGCATGATCGGATCGTCCTACGAAGGCTATACCGTCGTGATGGCACTCTTGAACCCGCACCCCGCGCTCAAGGTCGCGGCGCCGGAAAGCCCGATGGTCGACGGCTGGATGGGCGACGACTGGTTCCACTACGGCGCCTTCCGCCAGGCGAGCTTCGGCTATTATGTCGGGCAGGAGATGGCGAAGAAGGCGACCGGATCGCTGATCACCTCCAACGCCGACGACTATGACGCTTACCTCAAGGCCGGGTCGGCCGGCGATTTCGCCAAGCTGCACGGGATCGATCAGTTCGGCATGTGGCGCCGCACCGCGATGCACCCGGCCTACGACAATTTCTGGTCGGATCAGGCGACCGACAAGCTCGTCGTCGCCAACCCCTCGAACGTCCCCACCATGTGGCTGCAGGGCCTGTGGGACCAGGAAGATATGTGGGGCGCGATCCACAGCTTCGAGGAGCTCAAGGCCGCCGGCCATCTCGCCAACAATTATCTGGTGATGGGCCCGTGGCGGCACAGCCAGATCAATTACGAGGGCTATAATCTCGGCGCGCTCAAATGGGCGGGCAACACCACCGTCGATTTCCGCCGCGACGTGATCGTGCCCTTCTTCAACCAGTATCTGAAGGACGGCGCGCCCAAATTCGATATGCCGCGCGTCCAGATCTACAATACCGGCGAGAACCATTGGGATCATTTCGCCGACTGGCCGCTCGCCTGCGTCAAGGGCTGCGCCAAGCCGCTCACGCCGATCTATCTGACCTCCAGTTTCGCGCTCAGCTTCGACAAGCCGAAGGATGCCAAGGCGGGCGATAGCTACGTCTCCGATCCGCGCGCGCCGGTGCCGTTCGTGCCGCGCCCGGTCGATTTCGAAAATCGCGATCAATGGGGCCCGTGGCTGGTGAGCGACCAGCGCCACGCCAATGCCCGCCCCGACGTGATGAGCTATGAAACCGGCGTGCTCGATCATCCCGTGCGGATCAGCGGCGCGGCGGTCGCCGATCTGTTCGCATCGACCACCGGCACCGATGGCGATTTCGTGGTCAAGCTGATCGACGTCTATCCCGACGAGATGACGCACGACATGGACAAGGACATGGGCGGCTATCAGCTCGCCGTGGCGATGGACATCTTCCGCGGCCGCTATCGCGACAGCTTCGAACATCCGAGCGCGCTGCCCGCCAACAAGACGGTCGAGATCAAGTTCGCTTTGCCCCAGGCCAACCACGTCTTCCAGCCGGGCCACCGCATCATGGTCCAGGTCCAGTCGAGCTGGTTCCCGCTCTACGACCGCAACCCGCAGACCTTCGTACCCAACATCTTCTTCGCCAAGCCGGGCGATTACCAGAAGGCGACGATCACCTTGTCGCGCTCCGCGAGCCAACCGAGTGCGGTTTGGTTGCCGTTAGTGGATGTAGCGCAGGGTGGCTCATAATCGGGAATAATCGGCTGCGATCTCCAGTCTTGTGAGCGGCGCCCGATTGCCGGGCGCGCTCTTACGACTGGAGGTCAAATGCGCTCGCTTGTTCTCGTTCGTCTGCCCGCGCTTGCAGCGCTGCTGCTTGTTGCCAATGCGCTCGCGGGCTGCGCGACTGTGCCGCGTGATCAGCGCCATGCGGAAGATCCGTCATCGGTTTCCGACACGTTATATGGGCCCGGCTAAGACTCATCGCTCAATTCCGGCAATTCCGGGGACACCAATTCCGGGGACACAATACCTAATTCGCTGCCCAGCCATGGCCGGAGCGCCTCGACCCCGATCAGGTCGCAATCAGTCGAAGCTGACCCTGGCCGGCTTGCGCCGCATCGTGGCACCGATCATGCCGAAGCCGCCGAGCATCATCGCCCAGCTCGCCGCTTCGGGAACGCCGGAGGATGCCTGATCGACCAGAGACCAGGTTCCGCCGTTGCCAACATCAAGGGGCGCTCCATAATATGGCCCGGTCGCCCAGGTGCCGCCCGCGTAAGTCTGGAGATACATCATCGAATTACTGGATGTGCTGACAGACCCGCCGATAAAAACGGCGTACACCCCGGACGTGTCATTCAGAGAGCCGTAGAAACCCGCCAAAGAATTTATGGTGTAGGAATCGATCAGACTGGACTTGTCGTAGGTGAAGCTGACGAAGTTCGATCCGTTCAGTTCGGACCCCAGGACATAGTTCGTCACGGCCAGCGTCGCTGTGCCTTGTCCCGCACAATCCCAGCAGTCGCCCACGAACTTGAACGTGTAATCGCCCGCCGTCTGCGCATGAGCCGGCTGCATCATGGTGGCCGCAAGGATGACGGCCGCGGCCATTGGCTTCATGCGCATTGGATTTTCCCCACGATCGTCCCGCGCCCCGTGCGGGTATCTGCGCGCATGGATAGCATCGACGCCGCGGCGCGAGCAATCATTCCTCGTCCGTTACGAACGGGCCGAACCCTTGGGCGGAGCTAACGCCGCTCCGTCATTCCCACGAAAGCGGGAATCCCGCTCCTCATTGGTTCACGCTGCCTTGTTCCACTTCGTCACCCCGGACTTGTTCCGGGGTCCACTCAGCGGCGAGGCGCCTGCCTCCCGGTGGATGCCGGAACAAGTCCGGCATGACGGAGAAAGAACAAGCGGGATTCCCGCCTTCGCGGGAATGACGGTTGATGCTGGCCGAAACTGCTCTAGCCTCCCGCAAAACGACAGGAGGCTGGGATGCGGATATTCGGACTGATGGCGGCATGTGCCCTGGCGACCTCCGCCTCCGCGCAAACCGATCCTACCGCCTTCGCGAAATCCGCCGAGGTGAAGGCGATGGTCGCCAGCATGGCGCACGACATCAAGCCGACCGAGGAGATGCTCTACCGCCCGCTCCTCGCCCAGGCGCCCTACACCGTCGCGATCGAATATTGGGTCAAGCCCAAGCAGGCGGCGTCGCATCTCAAGGAAGCCGAATTCGTCACCGTGCTCGAAGGATCGGGCACCCTCGTCTCGGGCGGCACGCTCAAGAACGCGCATCACTGGTATGACGAAACCGACGGCGGCGAGATCGTCGGCGGCACCACCCGCGCGCTCAAGCCGGGCGACACCTTTTTCGTCCCCGAAGGCACGCCGCACTGGTTCGGCATCGACGGCGGCAAACTGGTGATGCTGACGATGCATGTCCCCCGGCCGGCGCATTAGGGCATTCGCTTCTAGCATTAGGAGTTTACGCGAAACCCGTTTCGCTTGGCCGCTCACTAAGGCAGGCTGCCGGCGCGGGCCAAGGGATCGGAGCCGCCTTGTTCCTGTTCGACCGCCTCTTCCGCCAGCTCGTCCGCAAGGGCGTCCTCACCGTGGTCGACGCGGACGGCCGCAAGCGTACCTATGGTGCGCCCTCGTCCGACATCGCGCCGGTGACGATCCGCTTCACCGATCACGCGACTCCGCGCCGGATCGCGCGCAACCCGGCCAAAGGCATGGGCGAGGCCTATATGGACGGTCGGCTGGTCGTCGCTGAGGGCGACATCCGTGACTTCGCCGATCTGATCGGCCATAATCTGCAATGGGATACCGACGATAGCGCGCGTACCCGGATGTGGCGGCCCGAGCGGCTACTGGCCGCGCTCGACACGTGGAATTGGGAGCGGCGCTCGAAGCGCAATGTCGCGCATCATTACGATCTGTCGGCGACGCTCTACGATCTCTTCCTCGACGCCGACCGCCAATATAGCTGCGCTTATTTCGACGATCCCTTTGTGCCGCTCGATCGGGCGCAGGAAGACAAGAAGGCGCATATCGCCGCCAAGCTTCTGCTCCGGCCCGGCCAGCGCGTGCTCGATATCGGCTGCGGCTGGGGTGGGATGGCGCTCTATCTCAACCGCGTCGCGGACGTCGATGTGCTCGGCATCACCTTGTCCGAGGAGCAATTGAAGATCGCGCGCGAACGCGCCGCCGCCGCGGGCGTGAGCGATCGGGTGACATTCGAGCTGTGCGATTATCGCCAGGTCGAAGGCAGGTTCGACCGGATCGTCTCGGTCGGCATGTTCGAACATGTCGGCCCGCCGCACTACCGCGCCTTCTTCGACAAATGCCGCAGCCTGCTGAATGACGACGGCGTGATGCTGCTCCACACGATCGGCCGCGCCGACGGGCCGGGCGCGACCGACGCGTGGCTCGCCAAATATATCTTCCCCGGCGGTTATGTCCCCGCGCTCAGCCAGATCATGCCCGCGATCGAACGCTCACGGCTGTGGCTGACCGATCTCGAGGCCCTACGCCTCCATTACGCTTATACGACCAGCCTCTGGTACGACCGCGTCACCGCCGCGCGCGAGCAGATCGTCGCGCTCTATGACGCACGCTTCTTCCTTATGTGGCAATTCTATCTGGCGGGCGCGGTCAGCGCCTTCCGCCATGACGGCCACCTCGTCTTCCAGCTGCAACTGACGCGGCGGCGCGACGGGGTGCCGATCACACGGTCCTATATCGACCGCGAGGAACAGAGGCTGCGGGCACTGGCCGGAGCCGGACACTCAGCCTGATTGCCCGGCCAACCGTCCGCCCCCGGACAGGGGAGCGGACGGCGCCGGGATCGATCACTTGGAGGCCATCTTCTCTTCGCTGGGATCCTGGATGGTCAGGCCGTTCTTGGCCCACTCCTTCTTGGTGCGGCAATCCTTCACAGGCAGGATGTTGCCAGTAACCATCTGAGAAACACAGTATTTGTCGTGCTTGGCGTCATAGGTGACGGTCGGCTTTTCGCTGCCGCTCTGCGACGCGGCGAAGGCCGGAGCAGTCGCGCCAAGGGCGACCGCGGCGATCAGGATGGCGGACATTTTCATCACAAGGCTCCTCCCAACGGGGATTGCGGACCGGCCCAGTGCCGGCCCCGTCAGAAGCTTTGCAGATGCCGTGCCAAACCGGCCCGCCTCGTGCCCGCGGACCGAATACGCAAGAACGAGCAAGGACGATTGCGAACAGGTGGCGAAATCCACCACAAGCTGTTATAGCTTGCTAATACACCCGGTCGCTCAGACCTCGACGTCGTCCGGTTCGAGCACGATGAATTCGGGCACCCTGAACCGCGCGGTCTTGCGCAGCGCCGCGTCGGTCAGCGGCTCGATATGCGTCATGACATAAGCCAGCCGCTCGCGATCGGATTTCGCCTCAGGGACGAGCCTGGCGAGCGCCGCGTCGGACACGACCACCATCTGGCCCATATCCACTTCATCGACGGTGAAGGCGATACCGCCGGCGATCGTGCGCGGCTCGGCCACGAGATGCGAAAAGACTGTCATGGGCGGGAGATGTTGTTGCGACACCGTTATTTCCAGCGGCTCCGCAGCCACGCGGACTCAGTCGGGCGCGCCCCGGGCACGGATGGGCGAGACGGCGGTCGTTGCGGGGTCGCAACGTCATCGTGACTCCTAATGTAGATTAGCTTATACCGGCTTCGAGTTTAGGGCGTTCCGGGGGGAATCCGTGTGAAACTTGGCAAGATGCTGATCGCGGGCGCGTCGCTGGCCGCCTTCGCATCGCCGGCAATGGCGATGACGTTCTACTGGTCGTTCGACGATAGTGCGCATGGCCAGCCGGACCAGTTCGTGACGGGTACGATCAGCGGCCTGAGCGAAGGCGTGAACAACGCTTGGAACCTAACAGTCACCATCGACTCCGCGCCCGGCAACGAAATGCTGGGGCCGTTCTCTTACGTTGATGCCATCGGAACCCTCACCGTGACCGACGGCCAGATCACCGATGCGGCCGCCTCCTTCGGTACCGACAACGACCAAACCGACATTACCTTGGCCACGGCGGGCCACAGCCCGTATCGTCCCGAATTCCTGAGCTTCAGCCGGCCGTCCTTCGACGATTTCATTCTCCATTGGGACTATCTTTCCACCGGCGAGACCCAATTCTCGCGCGTGGAAGATCAAACGCCGACACCGGCGCCCGAGCCCGCCATTTGGGCGATGATGGTCGGCGGGTTCGGCCTTACGGGTGCGGCGATGCGCCGCCGCCGGAGCGTCGCGGTCCGCTTCGGCTGATCAGCGCAGCTTGCACTTCCGGGCGGTGGCGACGCCGCGCAGGAAGCCGCGCCGCGCGAAGGCGGCCTTGATGTCGGCATTGAGCCGCCGCTCTTCGGGCGCCGCACCGCTGATCTCCCGCACCAGCCCGCGGAACGGGATGATCGTGTTGACGATCGTCTTGCCGCCTGCCGCCGCGAGCTTGCCCGCCTTGTTCTCGTGCACCGTCACGCCGCCCGCATAATCGGGGCCGAGCACATCGTTGAGCTCGAAGATCGCCTTGTTGAGCTGGGCGCAGGTGCGCAGACCACTGAGCGAATAAGGCGCGGCGGCGGCCTGCTGGATCGGCACCGGGATCTCGATCTTCCGCGCGCCGACATCGCGCACCGGCTGGGTCGCGATCCGAGGGCCCTATAAGAGCTTCGAGCGCGGGTCGGACGACGGCTTTTGGGTGCGGCACCATTTCTGCGGGCAATGCGGCGTCACCATCTTCTACGAGATCGAGCGGCGCCCGGGGATGATCTCGA
>NZ_DATHFV010000084.1:0-41020 GCF_035317925.1 Sphingomonas sp. | reverse complement strand
GCGATCGCGGGATGATCGAGCATCTGGCTGCCGAGATCGCGCGCCGGCCCGGCCCCGGTGATCAGGAAATCGGGGCGGTGCGCGACGAACTGCTCGAGCGGCAGATTGGCGAGCGGCGGCAGGCCGAGCCGGGTGGCGAGGTTCACCAGCCCGACGCGTTGCATCATGTCGTCCATCAACGTGCCCGCGCCCGACAAATAGCCGCGTCTTTGATAGTCGGCGGCGACGCGGCCCCGGCCCGTTTTCGGAATCGATGCGAGCGTGGCATCCATGTCGCGGATCAACGCCTCCCCGCGTTCCTTATGGCCGACCGCATCCGCGACGAGACGGATCTGCGCGACGATATCGGCATAGCTATTGGCGGGCGGGACCGTGACGATCCGCGTCTTGAGGCCGGCGCGAACCGCGGCGTCCGCCTGACCCGGCCAGCCGGTGAGAAGCAGATCGGGTTGGGCGACGAGCAAGGCTTCGGCCGACGAACCGATGGTCGGAAAGCGCGCCGCTTGCGATGCGATCGGCGACATGTTGGCCATGTGCGACAGCCGCGTCAGGCCGGCGATCTGGCCGGGATCGGCGAGCGCGACGAGGAACTGGTCGGCGCACAGGTTGAGCGAGGCGACGTGGCGTGGGGGCGCGGCGGGGGCGGGCGCGGCCAAGGTCAGGCCAAGGAGCAGGAAGCGCAGCATCGCAGGCTTCCTAGCGTGCCTCGGCGCCTGTAGGAACGCGGCCGTGACGAAATCCTCGCTGCGCATCGACCTTGCTTTGGCGCTGATCGCCTTGCTGTGCGCGGGACTGTCGCTCGGTATCGGGCCGGCGCAGCTCGGCTGGGGCCGCGCCTTCGCGGCCCTGACCGGCCATGGCGATCCGATCGCGACCGCGATCGTCTGGCAATTGCGCCTGCCGCGCGCCTTGCTGGCGTTGCTGATCGGCGGGATGCTGGGCGGGGCGGGTGCGGCGCTGCAAGGCTATCTGCGCAATCCGCTCGCCGATCCGGGCGTGCTCGGCACGTCGAGCACCGCCGCTTTGGGCGCGGTGCTGGCGCTCTATTACGGTTTCGCCGCGATCAGCCCGCTGACCTTGCCCCTGTTCGCGATCCTCGGCGCGATCGCCGGGCTGGTCCCGCTGCTGCTGCTCGCCGCGCGCAGCGAAGGGCCGCTTGCCTTGATCCTCGCCGGGGTCGCCATCGCCACCGCCGCCGGCGCGGGGATCAGCCTCGCGCTCAATTTCGCGCCCAATCCGTTCGCGGCGGTCGAGATCATGACCTGGCTGATGGGCAGCCTGGCCGATCGCTCGTTCCTCCATGTCTGGCTGGCCTTGCCCTGCATTGCCGTCGGCCTCGGCCTGATCCTGCTCCAGGCGCGCGCGCTCGACGCGCTGACGTTGGGCGAGGAAGGCGCGACCGCGCTCGGCGTGAACCTGCGGCGCACGCGCACATTGCTGCTGCTCGCAACCGCGATCGGGGTTGGCGGTGCGGTCGCCGTGTCGGGTGCGATCGGTTTCGTCGGGCTGGTGGTGCCGCATCTGGTGCGGCGCTTCACCGACCGGCGGCCTTCGTCCTTGCTGGTGCCGTCCATCCTGGGCGGCGCAGCTTTGCTCGCGGCGGCCGATGCGCTGGTGCGGATCGTGCCGACGCTGGAGGAGCCGCGTCTGGGCGTCGTCACCGCTTTGATCGGCGTGCCGATCTTCCTCCACCAACTTGTGCGGGCGCGGCGGCAATGGTGAGGCTGGACCGGGTTTCGGTGTCGCTCGGCGGCCGCCATGTGGTCGAGGACGTGTCGGCCGACCTCAGCGGCGGCGTGATCGGGCTGATCGGCCCCAACGGCGCGGGCAAATCCACGCTCGTGCGCGCGGTCGCCGGATTGATCCCGAGCGACGGCGCGATCCTAATCGAGGGCACGCCGGTGGCGGCGCTGCCGCCACGCGAGCGCGCCCGGCGCATCGCCTATCTGCCGCAAGGCCAGTCGGTGCATTGGCCGCTCACCGTCGAGCGGCTGGTCGCGCTCGGGCGGTTGCCGCACCTCGCCCCGTTCGCGCGGCCTGGTGCCGGCGATGCGGCGGCGATCGAACGGGCGCTGACGCGAACCGAATTGCTCGATCTGCGCGACCGGCCGATCGACGAGCTTTCGGGCGGCGAACGGGCGCGGGCATTGCTGGCGCGCGCGCTGGCGGTTGAAGCGCCGCTGCTGCTCGCCGACGAGCCGCTCGCGGCGCTCGACCCGGCGCATCAGATCGAGGTGATGGCTTTGCTCCGCGCCGAGGCGGCACGCGGTGCGACCGTGATCGCGGTGCTGCACGATCTGACCATCGCCGCGCGCTGGTGCGACCGGCTGCTGCTGATCGACCAGGGCAGGCTCGTCGCCGACGGTGCCCCGCGCGTTGTGCTGACCGCCGACAGGATTGGATCGGTCTACGGCGTATCCGCCTTTGTCGGCGAGGCCGAAGGTCAGCCTTTGATCGTTCCGCTCGCGCATCATTGACCGCAGCGCAGCAATTGCCCTAACCGGGCGCCGCGACAGGTTCTCCCTCGGGAGATGAAAAGGGAAGCGAGTGAAATGCTCGCGCTGCCCCTGCAACTGTAAGCGGCGAGCGCTCAAGCCAACATGCCATTGGGGACACCCGAGAAGGCGGCCTGAGCGCGCTGACCCGTGAGCCAGGAGACCTGCCCGTCGCGGCTGTCCACCGTTCGGCCAGGGTGCGCCGCGCGGTCGAGGATTTTCCTCGTGAGACGGCAATTGTCGTCTTCGCGAAGGAAATTCGAATGCCCAATTTCAAGCTTCTCCTGCTGGCGAGCGCGCTGGCCACACCCGCGTTTGCCGCGCCAACGCCCACGTCGGACTCGTTCGCGCAACAGGCGTCCGATCCCGATACGATCATCGTCACCGCGTTGCGCACGCCGACCCCGCTGACCCAGGTGGCGAGCGCGATCACCGTGCTCGACAAGGCGGCGATCGACGCCTCCCAGCAATTCACGGTGTCCGACCTGATTGTTCGCACGCCTGGCGTGACCGGGTCGCGCACCGGCGGCTTCGGCACCACCACCGGCATCCGCATCCGCGGCGCGGAGAGCGACCAGACCGTGGTCGTGATCGACGGGGTGAAGCTCAACGATCCGTCCGCACCCGGCGGCGGCTATGATTTCGGCGATCTGTTCGTCGGCGACGCCGCCCAGATCGAAGTGCTGCGTGGCCCGCAATCGACGCTCTGGGGCAGCCAGGCGATCGGCGGCGTGGTCAATATCGTCACCGCGCTCCCGACGGCGGGTTTGCAGGGTTCGGCCGAGGCCGAAGGCGGATCGCGCGGCACGGCCAGCGGCAAGGCCGCGATCGGCGGCGCGAGCAACGGCATACGCTGGCAGCTTGCCGGCAATGCGTTCCGCACCGACGGCATCTCCGCGATCGCGCCCGAATTCGGCGGCCATGAGCATGACGGTTATCGCCATATCGGCACCAGCGGCCGCGTGCTCGCCGACATCGCGCCGGACATCAGCCTCGACGTTCGCGGCTATTGGAGCCACGGCAAGGTCGATCTCGATTCCAGCTTTGGCCCGCCCGACACGCCCGAATATCAGAAGTCGACCAACTGGATCGGCTATGCCGGCCTCAACGTGGCCTTGTTCGACGGACGGCTGAAGAACCGCATCGCGGTCACCCGCGACCATATCGATCGCGACAATTACGATCCGAGCGCGGGCGCGCCCGACAAGACGTTCGCCTCCACCGGCAACAACGACCATATCGAATATCAGGGCAGCCTCGCGATCGTGAAGGGCTGGGACGCGACCTTCGGCGCCGAGCACGAGCATTCGCGCTTCACGGCAATCTCGCCGCAATTCCAGACCGATCCCGATCGCGGCAACGTCTCGATCGACAGCGTCTACGGCCAGCTCAACGGGACAATTGTCGATCATCTGACGCTGACCGGGGGCGTCCGTTACGATCACCACCAGACCTATGGCGGCCATGCTTTGGTCTCGGGCGGCGCGGTCTGGTCGTCGGGCGGCACGACCGTTCGCGCAAGCTATGGCGAGGGCTTCAAGGCGCCGACACTTTATCAGCTCTACAGCGCCTACGGGAATCTCAACCTCAACCCCGAGCGCGCGCATGGCTGGGATGCCGGGATCGAGCAGAAACTGGGCGGCCATTTCACCGCCTCGCTCACCTGGTTCGATCGCGACACGCACAATCTGATCGAATTCGCCGGCTTCCCGCCGCGCGCCGACCGGCCGTTCGGTTATTATCAGAATGTCGACAAGACGAACGCGCACGGCATCGAGGCCGCCGCCGCCGCCCGGTTCGGCGGGCTCACGCTCGACGCGAATTATACGTGGACCGACGCCGAGGATCGCTCGCCCGGCGCCACGCACGGCAACGATCTGATTCGCCGGCCGCGCGGCACCGCCAATGCCGACGCGACCTATGCCTGGGCGTTCGGGCTCACCACCATCGTGGCGGTGACCCATGCGAGCCATTCATTCGAGGATAGCGGCAATACGATCCGCCTCGACGGCTACACGCTCGTCGATTTCCGCGCGGAACAGCCGATCGGTCACGGCCTCAGCCTGTTCGGCCGGGTCGAGAATATCGGCAACACGCATTACGAGACGGCGTATGAGTTCGGTTCGCTCGGCCGCAGCTTTTACGGCGGCGTAAGGGCGAAGTTCTAACACGCAAACGTCATTGCGAGCGTAGCGAAGCAATCCAGTCCGCCGTCGGGACTGGATTGCTTCGTCGCTGCGCTCCTCGCAATGACGGGCTAGTCGCGTGGACCCCGGAACAAGTCCGTGTGATCGCTCTTTCCTCGGGCGGCACGCTGGTTCAGGCTGCCGTCCTTGTCTTTGGAAAAGCGCGCCGATGCCCACGATCCTGCTGCTCACCCTCTCCAACCTGTTCATGACGACCGCCTGGTACTGGCATCTGAAAGGCGGGATGCACAAACAGCTGTGGCTGGTGATCCTGATCAGCTGGGCGATCGCCTTCTTCGAATATTGCCTGGCGGTGCCCGCGAACCGGTTCGGCTATGCCAGCGGCTGGAGCGCGGGCCAGCTCAAGATCGCGCAGGAGGCGATCGCCTTGATCATCTTCGGCGGCTTCATGGTGTTCGTGCTGGGCGAGCCTTTGCACTGGCGCCACGCGGCTGCCTTCCTCTGCATCATGGCGGCGGTTGGCTTCCTGTTTGTGGGAAAAGCTTAGTTTGAGAAATCGCGGGGGAGCGGGCCGGAACCGGCTTTCAGAGAACCTCCCGGCCTTGAAAGCATCGCGCATGGCGCGCAGATGGGCGCGATGGCGCTGATCCTCGGCCTTGAATCCTCCTGCGACGAAACCGCGGCTGCTCTGGTCACATCCGACCGGCGTATCCTTGCGCACAAGCTCGCGGGGCAGGAAGCCGCGCATCGCCCCTATGGCGGGGTGGTGCCGGAGATCGCCGCGCGCGCGCATGTCGAGGCGCTGATTCCGTTGACCGAAGCCGCTCTCGCCGAAGCAGGGGTTACGCTCGACCAGATCGACGCCGTCGCGGCGACTGCCGGGCCGGGGCTGATCGGCGGGGTGATGGTCGGGCTGGTGACGGGCAAGGCGCTCGCGCTGGCGACTGGCAAGCCGTTGATCGCGGTCAACCATCTCGAAGGTCATGCCTTGTCGCCGCGGCTGGCCGATCCGGATCTCGATTTCCCTTATCTGCTGCTGCTCGTTTCGGGCGGCCATTGCCAATTGCTCGAAGTGCGCGGGCCGGGCGACTATCGCCGGCTGGCCACCACGATCGACGATGCGGCGGGCGAGGCGTTCGACAAGAGCGCGAAACTGCTCGGCCTGGGCTTTCCCGGCGGCCCGGCGGTGGAAGCCGCCGCGCTCCGGGGCGATCCCACAAAGGTGCCGTTGCCGCGCCCGCTGCTCGGATCGCCCGAACCGCATTTCTCCTTCGCGGGCCTCAAGAGCGCGGTGCTGCGCGCGCGCGACGCCGGCACCTGGTCGGCGGAGGATATCGCCGCGTCCTTCCAGCAGGCGGTGATCGACTGCCTGATCGACCGTACCAAGCGCGCGATCGGCAGCGCCCGCGGCGTCAACGCTTTGGTCGTGGCGGGCGGGGTCGCCGCCAACACCGCGATCCGCACCGCGCTGCAGGCGCTCGCCGCCCAGCATGATCTGCGCTTCGTCGCGCCGCCCTTGTGGTTGTGCACCGACAATGCGGCGATGATCGCCTGGGCAGGCGCGGAACGGCTCGCGGCAGGGATGACCGATCCGCTCGACGTACCGGCGCATGCGCGCTGGCCGCTCGATCCGTCGGCGGAAAAAGCGCGCGGCGCGGGGGTGAAGGCATGAGGATCGGGGTTATCGGCGGCGGCGCGTGGGGCACCGCGCTCGCGCAAGTCGCGTCGGCGGGCGGCGAGGTTCTGCTGTGGGCGTTCGAGCCCGATGTGGTCGAGGCGATCAATGCCGATCATGTGAACCCGATCTTCCTGGCGGGTGTGCCCTTGTCGCCCGCCATCCGCGCGACCAACGATCTGGCCGATCTCGCGTCGTGCGAGGCATTGCTGGTTGTGACGCCGGCCCAGCATATGCGCCGCATCCTCGGCGCGGCGCCGGTGGGCAACCGCCCGCTGATCCTCTGCTCTAAGGGGATCGAGGCGGATACGATGGCTTTGATGTCCGAAGCGGCGGCGGACACCTGCCCCGACGCGCCGATCGCGGTCCTGTCCGGCCCGACCTTCGCGAGCGAGGTGGCCAAGGGCCTGCCGACCGCGGTGACATTGGCCTGCGCCGACGATGCGGTCGCGGCCCGGCTGGCGCCGCGCATCGCCCGGCCGGGGTTCCGCCCCTATCGCTCGACCGACGTGGTCGGCGCGGAGATTGGCGGCGCGGTCAAGAATGTGCTCGCGATCGCGTGCGGCGTGGTCGAGGGCGCGGGGCTCGGCAAGAATGCGCGCGCGGCCCTGATCGCGCGCGGTTTCGCCGAAATGACGCGGTTCGGGCTGGCACGCGGCGCGCGGCCGGAGACATTGGCGGGCATGTCAGGTCTGGGCGATCTGGTGCTGACCTGCTCGTCCGAACAGTCGCGCAATTTTTCGCTCGGCCTCGGCCTCGGCCAAGGCAAGAGCGCCGCCAGCCTGATGGCGGATCGCCGCACGGTGGCGGAAGGCGCCTTTACCGCGCCGGTGCTGGTCGAGGCGGCGCGCGCGGTGGGGGTCGAGATGCCGATCTCGGAAGCGGTTGCCGCCCTGCTCGATGGCAAGGTCGACGTGCAGGCGGCGGTCGAGGCGTTGCTGGCGCGCCCGCTCAAGGACGAGGCGGTTTAGCGCAACGCCTGCGCCGCCAGTCCCGCACAATCCGCATCGGGCGCGGGATCGGCATGATTACCCGCGATCGCATTGCCGATCAGCTTGAAGATGGTGCCAACGGTCCTGGGCACGCTCTGCGGCTCGACCCGCGGCTCGGACAAAGTCCCGACCAGATGGACCGGCACGTCCAGTTTGACCGCATGATCGAGCTTGGGGCGGCCCGGCAGGGTGAGCGCCAACTGCTCGTTGCCGAGGTCGATCGTGCCCGATCCGTCGCTGCGGGACACTTCTGTATCCAGCACCAAAGTGTCGGCGGTGGCGGCGCCGCCCTTCACCGCGAAATGCCCGATCATGCAGCGGAGCATCGTCGTCTCGCTTTTATTCTCGAACAAGGCCCGGCCGGCATCCGATCCCAGGAACAAGGCCGCGCGCCGGTTGATCGCGCCGGTGCCGCCTACGACGCCGATCGTGCCGTTCGCATGCGCCAGTGCTTCGCGGATCGTGCGGCCCGATCCTTCCAGCCGCAGACGCCCTGCGAGCGGGCCGGAGGCGGCATCGCCCATCGGCTCCTCGATGCGGGCTTCACGCAATTTGAGGTCGAGCGTGAGCAAGGGCGTGCCCGTTTGGTGCTTCACGCGCACGAAGCCGGCGATATTGCCGGTCGTCATTCGCACGAAGAAAGGATCGGCGGTCAGCACGCCATGATCGAGCGTGACCTTGGTCAATATCCCCTGGAAGACCGAAGGCTGTTTGAACAAAAGCCGCTGGATATCGAACCGGATCGACCCGTCGGTCCGCTGCATATGTTCGAGATGGATCTCCGTGTCGGGAATGGCGCGCGGGCCAAGCGCGGCGCGTTTGGCCGCCGCCTCGGCGAGGCCCTCGTTCGAGGCGAGATCGTTGAAATCGAGCGCGGTTGAGGTCAGCGAACCGTCGACCTTGCTGCGGCCGTCCTGCCGGCGGATCGTGACATTGCCCGCGAAGTGCGACCGGCCGATGGTCAGGCGCAGATCGCGCACCGTCCAGGTCGGCCGATCGCGGCGAACGTCCGCGGTGAGGCGGGCGGGCTGGGTTCCGGGCATCCCGGCCTCGACCAGCAGATCGAGATGCTTGAGATCGTCGCCCCAGGCGGTGGCGTGGGCATCGAAATGGCCGAGGTCGAGCGGATGGTCGGCGCGGCCGATCAGGGTGCCGTTGGCGATCTCCGACCGGTAGTCGAGCCGGAACGGCCACGACCCTTTGCCGATAAGCGCGGGTCCGGCCAGCGCGATCGTCGAGGGATGGCCCGCGAGCGCGCCGCCCCCAATCATCCGAAAGCCCCTGTCGTCGGCGGCGATGGCAGCGGTGAGTTGGTGAGCGCGCTTGCGGTCGTCGAGCGTGAGCACGCCGTGGCGGATCACGAAATGCGCGATCGAGCCCATCCCGCTGCCGCGCGGCAGGCCCTTCCAATTGGCATGCGTCGCGTCGCGGCGGACGAGCGCGACGGTGAGACCGTCAATCTCGATCGACTGCGGTTCGGCCTTGCCGAACAGGAGGGGCAGCAAGGGCAAGCGGATGGTGGCGTGGCGCACCACAATCATGTCGCCGCCGCCGACCCACATCGGCTGCGCGACATGCATGTTGCCGATCTGGAGGACGGGGTGGAGCAGGCTGTGGTCGATCCGCCGGATCGCACCGATCGTCACGGGGCGGCCGAGCGAACGCGACAGATGGCGTTCGAGCGGGCCGCGCAGATCCGACCAGGCGAAGGTCAGGATCAGGATCGCGGCGACCAGGAGCAGGCCAAAGGCGATCAGCACCGCGATGAAGGCGCGGCGGTGCCGGTGGAACAAGGCTGCCGCATCCATGCCTATGAGACGCGCGGGCCATGGCCGCGTTCCGTGGGATCAGAAATCGACGGCGATGCCGTTCTTCTCCCAATCGCCGTAGCGAACCGGCGATAAGGGCTCGCGCTCACTCTCCGGCACGGGCGCCTTCGGCTCGGGCACTGGCGGGCTCGGCGGCAGGTCCGCGGGCGGCTTGAGATGCGCTGGGCGCCTGGAAGGTTCGGTCATGATCGTTGCGGCTTGCCTGGTTCGGTTCCATGTGGGCCGCAATGACCGATCAGACAAGACGCGAGCCTCAGGCCGCCCCCCAAGCCGCCGGCGTCGCGGCACGTGCTGCCGCGTTGCGCCTGCTCGATGCGGTGCTGCGCAAGGGGCTGCCGCTCGAAAGCGCGCTGGACAATGCCGCGCGTGGCCTGGAGCGGGCCGACGATCGCGCGCTGGCGCATGCGCTCGCCGCCGAGGTGCTGCGCCGGCTGACCGATCTCGACGCGTTGATCGACAGCGCGACCGCCAAGCCGCTGCCGCCCGATGCGAAGGCGCGGTTCGCGCTGCGCATCGCGCTGGTGCAGGCGCTGCAATTGGGCACGCCGGCGCATGCCGCGATCTCGACCGTGCTGCCCTTGGTCGACGGAGGGCCGCGCAAATTGGTCCATGGCGTGTTCGGCACGCTCAACCGCAACGGCGCGCGGCTGCCGGAACTGCCGTCGCTGCCCGAGGGCGTCGCGCAGCGCTGGGAGGCCGCCTGGGGCGAAAAGGTGGTCGAGGCGGCGCAACATGCGATCGCGGTGCCGCCGCCCCTCGATCTGACGCTGCGCGACCCGCAGGCGGACGGCGCGGAGCAGTTCAACGGCATCAGCCTCGCGCCCGGCCATGTGCGACTGCCGGCGGGCGGGCATGTCCCCGAACTGCCCGGCTTTGCCGATGGCGATTGGTGGGTACAGGATATCTCCGCTTCGCTGCCGGCACGGCTGATCGGGCCGGGGCCCGGCCGCGCGCTCGATCTGTGCGCCGCGCCCGGCGGCAAGACGATGCAACTCGCCGCCGCCGGCTGGGACGTGACCGCGGTCGACAATGCGGACCAACGCCTGAAGCGCGTGCGCGAGAATCTGACACGGACCAGGCTCAAGGCGAAACTGGTCAACGGCGATGCGCTGACCTTCAGCGACGATCCCTATGATGCGGTACTGCTGGATGCGCCCTGTTCGGCAACGGGCATCTTCCGCCGCCATCCCGACGTGCTGCATCGTGTCCGCCCGCGCGCCATCGCTTCGATGGCGGAGCGCCAGCAGGCGATGCTGGCGCGTGCGGCGGGACTGGTGAAACCGGGCGGCGTGTTGGTCTATTCGGTCTGCTCGCTTGAGCCCGAAGAAGGCGAGCGCGTCGCCGACGCCTTCCTCGCCAGCCATGCGGGCTTCACCGCCGATCCGGTCTCGGCGGCGGAACTGCCCGCCGGCCTATTGCCCGACAAGGATGGCCGGGTGCGCGTGCTGCCGGGCGCGTTGGCGGAGCAGGGCGGTGCCGACGGCTTCTTCGTGGCGCGCTTCCGGCGGGGCTGATTGGAGAGCGCCTGGCTAAAGGCATGGCGCGCGCGGGGGGCTTGCGCGCGCCATGCCTTCCCGCCTCAACGCGAGGCGAGTTGCTTTTCGCCGGCCCGCCTCTGCGCGATCTCGATCGCACCCAGCATCTTCGGCAAAGCGGCGTCCGCCGCTTCCTTCCGGCAATCCTGATCTTCGCCCTTGATCAGGTTGTCGCCGACGCGTGGAACGCGGCAGACAAGATTGACCGCGCGCGCCAGGCGATGACGGAACGTCCGGACGCCGGTCGCACTGGTCAGATCCAGGTCGCGATAGCTGACGACGCGGCTGATCTGCTGGGCGGTTGCCGGGCAACCGGTGACCAAAGTCAGCAGCGTGGTGAAGGCGATGACGGTAGCTCTACGATACATGGTATTTCCTCCATTCGATGGGGGGTGCGAGTTTCGCGGGATGAATGAGGGCGTGGGGCCAGGGACGCCCCACGCCCTCGCGCCTCAACGGGAGGCGAACTCGGTTGCGGCGGCGCGTTTCTGGGCAAGCGCGATCGCACCCAACAGCTTCGGATGGGTCTCGCGCATGACCTGCTCGCGGCAGTCCTGATTTTCGCTCTTGAGCAAATCATCGCCTGCGCTTGCGAAGCGGCAGACGTAGTTGGCCGCGCGCGTCAGCCGGTGGCGGAAGGTCCTGACCCCTTCGGGCTTGGTCAGATCGAGATCGTGATAGCTGACGACGCGGGTCAGCTGTTGCGCGGTGGCCGGGCCGCCGATCGCAACGGTCAGCAGCAAGGTCGCGGCGGTGGCAAAGGCCTTACGGTACATGGATAGTCTCCTCGGATGATGGGCGCACGCCGCCGATCGGCCGGATCGACCGGCCGGCGGGCATGCCGGGTTTTTGGGACGTGGGTGGTTAGCGGGCGTCAGGCGTCGCGCGTGCGGGCGCGATCGTCAGAGGGCGCACGACGCCATTGCGAAGAATCGCATGTCGTTTCTCCTTTGATGGTCGGCGAGGTTAGTTGGCGAGCGCGCCGAGCGAGATCGTATGGAACTCGGGCGGTGTGTGACCCCGCACGCTGATCGGCGCGAACGAGGCGCGATATTGCTGCGGCGTCATTCCCGTCGCCCGCTTGAACAGGCACCGGAAGAAAGCGACGTCGTTATAGCCGATCGACGCCGCGATCGTCTGCACCGAACGGCCTTCATGCTCCAGCATAACCTTCGACGCCTCGATCCGCAGCGCCTGGATGTAGGCGGCGGGAAGGCGGCCGGTCGCGGCCTTGAAATGGCGCACGAAGGTCCGCTCGCTCATGCAGGCACGGTCGGCCAGCGACTGGATCGAGATGTCCTCGTTGAAATGCTTCTGCAGCCACGCCTCGATCGCACGGATCCGTTCATTGTCGTGCGCCTGCGACACCGGCAGCACGGCATAACCGGACTGATGCTGGTGCAGCCGCGGCATCGGCAGCAGCAACGCCTTGGCGGTGTGCAGCGCGACTTCGTGCCCGCAGAATTTCTCGACCAGATAGAGGCTGATGTCGATCGCGCTGCCGACGCCGCCGCTGCACAGGATGCGTTGATCCTCGGTCACGAACAATTCGGGGTGCCAGCGCACATTGGGGTAGCGCCGCACCATATCGTCGGCGACCGCCCAATGGGTCGTCGCCATCCGTCCGTCGAGCAGACCCGCCGCGGCGAGATAGGTCGAACCCATGCACACGCCGACGATATAGGCGCCCTGCTCGTGGTGGCGCCGCAGCCAGGGCAGCAACGCGCTGTTCTCGACCAGCTTGAGATCGACGTCGAGGCCCGAGGTCGGCACGATGATGATGTCGGCGCGATCGACCGTGTCGATCGACGCACCGGGCGTGATTTCGAAGCCGTAGGGGCTGTGGACCGGCTTGCCGTCGACCGACACGGTGCGCACCCGGAAGCCGGGATGCGTGGGCTCGTCATGGAGCGTGTTCCACAGGCTGCCGGCGGAATGCAGGATTTCGGTCGGCATGACCGCGGTCGACGACAGGCCGTCGTCGAACATCACGATCGCGACGTCCATGGCGGGACGGCGGGCGGGTTTGGCGATGGGCGACATGATCATCAACAACTTCCCGTTTTTGGACTGAGGCCACCGGCAATCTCGGTGATCTTGTTGGCAGGAAAACCACTGATCCGCGCATGTTCGCGGATGATGTCCTCATTCTCCGCCTGATAATGACAGAAGGTCCCATCCTTGACGACCATGGAATCGACCCACTTGATCCCCGATCCCAACTCGGCCAGCACCGCGTTGGACTTGGCGGCAGCTTGCGCAAGCTGTTCGGGAGTAAGCATTTCCGCGCCAGGAATGTGCCGTTCGATCAGATAGTCCTTCATGTCGTGATCCCTTGTTCAAAGCTGGAACCGTAATGAAGCCAAGCCGGTCCGGGCGAAAGACGGCGATCAGGACAAAGAGGGGTGGCGAATGCGTCCGCGCCGGTCCTTTGCGAAAGCGGATTCCCCCGGCCCCAAAGCTGGACTAGAACCAGCCCCATGGTGCGCCCGATACTGATCTCCGCCTCGATCCTCTCGGCCGATTTTGCGAAGTTGGGGGATGAGGTGCGCGCGGTCGACGCGGCGGGCGTCGACTGGATCCATATCGACGTGATGGATGGGCATTTCGTGCCCAACATCACGCTGGGGCCGCAGGTGGTGAAGGCGATCCGTCCGCACACCGCCAAGATGCTCGACGTCCACCTGATGATTTCACCGGTCGACCTTTATCTCGAGGCTTTCGCCGAGGCGGGCGCCGATCTGATCACCGTCCATGCCGAAGCCGGGCCGCATCTGCACCGCACGATCCAGGCGGTGAAGGGGCTGGGCAAGAAAGCGGGCGTTGCGCTTAACCCGGCGACGCCGGTCGAGGCGGTCGATTATATCCTGGGCGACGTCGACGTGATCATGGTGATGAGCGTCAACCCGGGTTTCGGCGGACAGAGCTTCATCGACAGCCAACTGCGCAAGATCGCGGCGCTGCGCGCGCGGATCGACGCGTCGGGACGCGATATCGCGCTGGAAGTGGACGGCGGAATCGGCCCGCAGAATATCGCGAAGGCGATCGCGGCCGGCGCGAACGTGCTGGTCGCCGGCACGTCGACCTTCAAGGGCGGCCCCGATCATTATGCCGCAAACGTGGCCGCGCTGCGCGAGGCGCGCTGATGGCGGACGAGCCCGAGGAGGGCGCGGGCGAAGAGAAAAGCAATCGCCGCCATCGCGCCGGGCGCCGGGCGGGTATTTCGCTGACCGAGACGCTCGGACGAGGCCTCAAGCGGCTGTCCTTCCGCACCCCGGTCCATAGCCTGCGCCTGCGCGGGCGTTACCCGCTGCAATTGCTCGATGTGCCGGCCGATCCGATCCCCGGCAGCGTGCGCGCGGGCCGCGCCCTGCTCGACGGCAAGATGCATGCGGCGGGGGAGACCATCCCGTTCGAAGCGCTCGATCGCGGCGGCTTCTCGCCCGCCTTCTCGGATTATTGGCAGAGCTTCGCCTGGCTGCGCGATCTGGCGGCGTCGGTCGAGCGGCGCGGCGCGGCGCCGGTCGCGGAGCAATTGATGCGGCAGTGGCTCGCCGCCCACGCGCGCAGCGTGAGCGAGCCCGCCTGGCGGCCCGATCTGTGGGGGCGGCGCATCTTGTTCTGGACGGCCTATGCGCCGTTCCTGCTCGACACGCGCGACGCCGAGTATCGCAAGGAAGCATTGAACGCGCTCGCACGCGGTGCGCGCCATCTCGACACCGCGGCCGACACCGCGCCCCAAGGCCTGCCGCGCGTCACCGCCTGGGCGGGTGTGATTACGGCGGGTCTGCTGTTTCCGGGCGGCGATCTGCGCGCGGCGCATGGCGAGGCCGGCATGACGCGCGCGCTGGCGTTGGCGGTGCACGGCGACGGTGGGTTGATCTCGCGCTCGCCGACCGAACAGCTCGCTCTGGTTGAGCTGCTCGCGCAGCTGCGCGGTGTTTATGAAGTGCGCGCGCGGCCGCCGGCGGGCGCGATCGCGCTGGCGCTCAACCAGGCCGCGCCGGTGCTGGCGAGCGCGACGCTCGGCGACGGTGCGCTATCGAGCTGGCAGGGCGGCGGGCCGGCAAGCGCGGCACGGGTCGCGGCGGCTTTGGCGGCGATCAACGTGCGCGGCGGATCGCGCGACGATGCGCGCGACTGGGGCTATCAAAGACTGGTGTGCGGCGACACGCGCCTGATCGTCGATGCCGCGCCGCCGCCGGCAGCGGCGCTGTCGCGCGGGGCCTGCGCCTCGACCCTCGCGTTCGAACTGGCGGACGGGCCGCATCGGCTGGTGGTCAATTGCGGCGGCAGCGCGGGATTGCCCGCAGAGCTGGTGCGCGGGCTGCGCACGACGGCGGCGCATTCGACCCTGGTGCTGGCCGAAACCAATTCGACCGCGCTCCATCAGGACGGAACGATGGGTCGCGGCGTGACCGAGGTCGAGCTGGTCCGGGTCGAGACGCCCGAAGCGCGCAGGATCGAGGCGACGCATGACGGCTATGTGAAGCGCTTCGGTTTCAGCCATCGCCGCCGGTTGAGCCTCGCCGCCGACGGCCGTTCGCTCGAAGGCGAGGATCGCGTCGCCCCGGTCGGGCGCAAGAAGGCGGTGACGACGCCGCTCGCCATCTGGTTCCACCTCGCGCCCGATATCGAGGCGGTGCCGACCACCGACGGGCAGGGCGCGCTGCTGCGGCCGGCCGAAGGCACGGGCTGGCAATTCCGGACGCGCGTCGGCGTGCTGACGGTCGAGGACAGCCTGTGGGTCGACGGCGCGGGCCGCCCGCGCGCGTCCAAGGCGCTGGTCGTCGCGCTCGAAGCGCCCGAGGTGGGCGTGACGATCCCCTGGTCGTTCCGCCGGGTGCGTTAGATTTGAATAGAGCCTGATTCACGCCATCAGCGGAAGCGCACGGCGCTTCCACCGATAACGATCAGGCTCTAGCGGGCTAACAAACCCCGCGCCTGCGCCGCCACCTGCGCCAGCATCGCCGCGCTGGGCGTGGGCGAGAGACGGGCGCGGTCCACCAGGGTCCGGAACTGCTCGACGCGCGCCGCCTGCGCCTTGAGCCAGGCATCGACCGCCTTCTGCGGATCGGCGCCATTGACGCGGGCGAGGAATTCGAGCCGCAATTGCTCGAAATCGCGCGCGAGCCCGGCGGCGAGCAGACGCTCCCATGGGTCGGACGAGACGAAGCGCGACGCCGCCGCCTTGGCCCAGTCGAGCCCGAGCGCCTCGCCCAGGCGGACATAGGCCTGCGTCACCGCCAGTTCGTCGGCGGAGATGCGTGCGGCGAGGCTGGCCGTGCCGATCGCACCGTCCAGTTCGTAGAGGCGGACGATGCGCGCGACGATATCGTCGGTCGCGCCGTCCGCACCGAGGCGGGCGCGCAATGCGGCGGCACCGGCGCGGGCTTCCTGCTTGAGCAGGCTGTCGAGCCGCGATTCCAGTCGCTTCACACCCGGCGCGAGCTTTTCGGCGAGCGCACCCGGCATGATCTCACCGCCCGATGCGCGCATTACGTCGGCGACGTGGAGCCGCGCCGCTGAACCCGCCGCCGCCAGCAAGGCGAGGCGGCCGATTTCGGGCATCGCCGCCTGCTCGATCGCTTCGAACAGGCTTTCGAACCCAAAGATCGCGTCGACCGCGAAATAGGCCGCGGCGACCTGCGCCATCGCGGCGCCTTCCTCTTCGGCCAGCTCGAACGGCGTTACCAGGCCAAGCCGGTTGACGACGCGGTTGGCCATCTTGGTCGCGATGATCTCGGGCCGCAGCCGGTGATCGTCGATCGCCTGGCCGAAGCGCGCCTGCATCGCCGGCGGGAAAGCCGCGTGCAGGATCGGGCGCAGCAGGGGGTCGGACGCGACGTCCGATGCCTCGATCGCGGCCTGGAGGGCGAGCTTGCCATGGCTCAGGATCACCGCGAGTTCGGGCCGGGTCAGGCCGTGGCCCTCCTGCGCGCGGCGCAGCAAAGCGGCGTTGCTCTCGATCCCGTCGACGCTGCGGTCGATCCGGCCGCCGGTTTCGAGGATTTCGACCACGCGCAACTGCGCGGGCAGGGCCGCCGCGCCGCCATGTTCGGCCAGTGACAAGCCGAGCGTCTGAAGGCGGTTATCCTCCAGCACGATATGGGCGACGTCGTCGGTCATCTCGGCGAGGAAGACGTTGCGATCGTCGAAGCTCAGCCGGCCTTCGGTCATCTCGCGATTGAGCGCGATCTTGATGTTGACCTCGTTATCCGAGCAATCGACGCCGGCACTATTGTCGATGAAGTCGGTGTTTATGCGCCCGCCGCCCTCCGCGAACTCGATCCGGCCCGCTTGCGTAACGCCCAGATTGGCGCCTTCGCCGATCACCTTGGCGCGAATATCTGAGCCGTTGACGCGCTGCGCGTCGTTGGCAGGGTCTCCGACATCGGCATTCGACTGGAACGCGGCCTTCACATAGGTACCGATTCCGCCGAACCAGAGCAGGTCCGCAGGGGCTTTCAGGATAGCGGTAATGAGCCCGGAAGGGTCGATTTCGTCGACCTCAAGGCCCAGAACCGCTTTGATTTCGGGCGAAAGCGGGATCGATTTCTGCGTGCGGGGGAAGATTCCGCCGCCTTTCGAGATCAATTCGGGGTTGTAATCGGCCCAGGAAGAGCGCGGCAGCGCGAACATGCGGGCGCGTTCGTCCCAGCTTTTCGCCGGATCCGGGGTCGGATCGAGGAAAATGTGGCGGTGATCGAATACCGCAACCAGCTTGAGCGCTTTCGACAGCAGCATGCCGTTGCCGAACACGTCGCCCGACATGTCGCCGCAGCCGACGACGATCGTCGGATCGGTCTGCACGTCGACGCCCTGTTCGAGGAAATGGCGCTGGACCGAGACCCACGCGCCGCGCGCGGTGATCGCCATCGCCTTGTGGTCGTAGCCGTTGCTGCCGCCCGAGGCGAAGGCGTCGCCCAACCAGAAGCCGTGCTCGACCGCGATCGCGTTGGCGATGTCGGAGAAGGTGGCGGTGCCCTTGTCGGCGGCGACGACGAAATAGGGGTCGTTGCCGTCGTGGATGCGGACCCGGGTGGGATGGACCACCGCGCCCTCGACGAAATTGTCGGTCACCGACAGCAAGGAGCGGATGAAGATGCGGTAGCTCTCCGTGCCCTCGGCCAGCCACGCGTCGCGTTGCGCGATCGGCGGCAATTGCTTGGGATAGAAACCGCCCTTGGCGCCGGTCGGCACGATGACCGCATTCTTGACCACCTGCGCCTTCATCAGGCCGAGGATCTCGGTGCGGAAATCGTCGCGACGGTCGGACCAGCGCAGCCCCCCGCGCGCGATCGGGCCGCCGCGCAGATGGATACCTTCGACGCGCGGCGAATAGACCCAGATCTCACGCCACGGCAGCGGCTTGGGCAGGTTTGGTACGAGCGCCGAATCCATCTTGAAGGCCAAGGCCTCCTGCGCGGCGGGCGCGAACGCGTTGGTGCGCAGGATCGCGCGGACGACGCCGGTCATGCGGCGCAGGATGCGGTCGTCCTCGATCGAGGCGACCTGCGCGAGCGCGGCGTCGAGCTTCTCAAGCGCGGCCGTGTCGTCGCCATTGCCGTCGGGATCGTGGCGCATGTCGAACGCCGCGATCAAAGCGCGTGCGACATCGGGCGAGCGGTGGAGCGCGTCGGCGACCGTCTGCAATCCGTAGGGCAGGCCGGTCTGGCGCAGATAGCGGAACCAGGCGCGGACCAGCACCACCTCGCGCGGGTCGAGGCCGACGCCGGCGATCAGCGCGTTGAACGCGTCATTTTCGGCATGGCTCGCGAGCACGGCGGCGATCGCGGTTTCGGCGACATCGGCACGCGCGAGCAGGGCCTCTGCCGCCTCGGCGCTGTCGGCTTCGAGCAGGAATTCGTGAATGTATCCCGCCGTGCCCCGGTCGAGTGGGGTCGGGATTTCCTCGAGCACGCGGAAGCCGAAATTCTCGAACACCGGCACCGCTTCGGAGAGCGGGATCAATTCGCCCAGCCGATAGGTCTTGAGACGCAGGCGCACGCCTTCGTCCCCGGCGTTGCGGCTCAGGCGCACCGCACGGCTGTCCGTATCTTCCAGGCCGGCGAGGCGCAGCACATCGGCGGCCGCTTCGTCGGGGGTAGTACGGGTGCGGTAATCGGCCGGGAATTTCTCGGCCCAATCGAGCGCGAGGCGGGCGGCGCGGGTCGGCGCGACGCTCTCGTTCAATTTCATCTCGATCGCGGGCGACCAGCCGCGCAGCATCGTCTCGATCTGCCGATCGAGCGCCGCCGCGTCGGGCAGCACCGCGCCATAGGGCAGATCGAGCATGTAGCGGATCAAGGCGATATCGCCTTCGCCCAGATCGAGCGCCCAGTTGGTCACCGGCGCATGCGCGGCCTGTTCCAGCATCGCCCGGATCGCCTCGCGCTGGCGCGTGGTGAGCGCGTCGCGCGGCAGCCACACGAACGCGAAGAGCTGGCGCATGAGCGGCGCGGGCGCGAGCGCGAGCTTGGGGCGCGGCCGATCGGCGAGGCTCATCGCGGTCAGCGCGATCTCCTCCAGCACCGACGGCGCGAAGGTGATCAGCAGATCGTGCGGCAGATCGGACAAAGCGTGATGCAGCGCCTTGCCCGCGTGCGACGAGGGGTCGAAGCCATATTTGCCCTCGATCTGGGCGAGGCGCGTGCGCAGCACGGGCACCTTGTCCGACGAGGCGCGCAAGGCGGCGCTGGTCCACAGGCCGGCGGTGATCGACAGCCCAGTCAGTGCGCCGTTGGCGCGGACCGGTACGATCAGCAGGTCGAGCGGGGCGCGGCGATGGACCGTGGCGAGCCGATCGGCCTTGACCACCAGAGGCGCTTCGCCGCCCTGTTCGAACCAGGCGAAGGCGGCATCGCGCGCGCCCTGCGACCAGAGCTGATCGCCGCCCGCGCGCAAGATGCCGAGCCCGCCTTCGGCCGAGCCGTCCTTATGCTCGACATGATGGCCGAGCAAAGTGAAATGCTTTTCGAGGAACCAGCGCAGCAGGGCCGCGCCCTCGCCGTCGGGCAGGCTCTGCGCCGCGTCGCGCAAGGCGAGCTGCAGGCGTGGCCAATCCTCGACCGCCGCGCGCACGTCGGCCAGCATCTGGGCGAGATCGCTTTCGAGGCTGCGGCGCAGTTTCGCGTCGACCCGATCGACCTCCATATAGATCATCGATTCGCGCCGTTCGCCGCTCGTCCCGCCGGGCAGGACCGCGCTCAGCGCGCCATTGGCGTCGCGGCGGACGGGCAAAACCGGGTGGAGCAGGCGGTGGACGTCGATCCCGCGCGCGGCGAGCGCGGCGCCGACCGAATCCACCAGGAAGGGCATGTCGTCATTGACGATGCCGAGCCGCATGCGCCGATGAACGCTGTCGCCGCCGGTCGATTCGAGCGCGATCGCGGGTTGTCCGGGGGTGCGGCTGGCGGCCAGTTGCGCCATGAAGGCGGCGGCTTCGGCCTGGTCGGCGGTGCTGAAATTATCGGTCTCGCCGGGCAGTGCCCCTTCGACCAAAGCCGCGCCAATAGCGGCCGCGGCCTCCTCCCCAAGGGTGGGAGTGGCCAGATCGGTGTTCGTCATCCTGCTCTCCGGCACGATTAGCGATACGCCCTCGTGCGCTATGATGGTTAATGGCTGGCCTATGCGCTTGTGTGACAGTCGGGACAACCCGCTGCGGGTTTCGCTGTAAGCCGCTCAGCCTGCGCGGCGCGCACGGGCGAGCGCGGCGCCGGTGAAGAGATCGTCGGCGGGTACCGAGGCGATCACGTCGACGCCCTGCGGCGCGCGGCGGCCGATCAGCAGCATCAGATCGTCGTCGATCGAAAGGTGGATATGGCCGATCGGATCCTGCGCGTCGGCCCAGACCTGGCTGGCTTCAGTCTCGCCCGCATGGCGTTCGGCGCGGCGTGCCCTGCGTTCGGCGATCGCGACCGCGACGTGGCCGCCGCCATGATTGTCGAGCCAGGCCGCGACCCGGCCCGGCCCGAGGCCGAGGCGGTTGGCATGATCCAGCGTGGCGGCATAACGGATGCGTTCGATCCGGCGCAGATCGGTGCCGAACACCATCCGCACGATCTTGCGGGCTGTCAGCGCCGTGTCGCGCGCGGCGAGCAGATAATCATAGGCCGCGCCCAAAGCGGCATGGAGGCTGGCGTCGCTGCGCGTGCGATCGGTCGCGGCCAAGGCGGCCCAGGTGCGCGCGGCGGCGAGACGCTGATCGAGCGGCTGCGGTGCGACCGTCTCGCTCGCGATCTGCGCGGCGCCGGGGCCGTCGCCCCATGCGCACACAACCGGCGCACTGGCGCGCGACGCCATCACGCTGTCGATCGCGGCGGCGATATCGGGTGCGGCCTCGACCGCGGCGACCTGTCTCCAGCTCATCACGCCATAGACGGAGGCGAGATCGCCATCTTCATTGGAGAAGGGCAGGAGGATGCCGCGATGGAGCAGGCGCGTATCAGCGCGGCCGGCGCATTCGGCCTCGAACCCGACCGGTGCCTGATAGGCGACGATATCGGAGAAGCGGCGCAGCAGCTCACCCAGCAAGGAACCTTGCGGCACATCGGCCAGCGTGGGGCGGATGGCGTTGACGTCGCCTTCGTCGCGCAATTCGCGGCCGAGATAGGCGATCACCGGGGTACCGCCTTCCGCCTGGAGATCGACCAGCACGCTGCGATGCGCGAAGGCGGCCATATAATCGGGATCGAGATCGGCGATGCAGGGCATGCGGCGGCCGTGGAGCAGCGACACCCAATAATCGTAGGCGCGCGCATGCATGCGCCGTTCGCGCCCGAAGACGAAGACGGGCTCGTCGCCCATCCCTGAATGCGTTGGCGTTGCGATCGCGGTTGCGCCGGTCATGGAACCCACCCTGTTGTATTCCACCAACGGCAATGCGCCCGGGAAGTTTAAGAAGGGGTGAAGGCGGGAAGGGGTGTTGTCAGGCGGCGGAAGCGCTGGTAACGGCCCGCTTCCGGCGCGCCGCCTTAGCTCAGCTGGTAGAGCATCGCATTCGTAATGCGGGGGTCACAGGTTCGAGTCCTGTAGGCGGCACCACATCTTCCCAAAAAAATATACGAGAGTCCGGCCGTTCCGCTGGTGCAAAAATCGCTGCGTGTTTCCGTGGATTCGTCGCGCTTTATATAAATCTCTAGCTAAAAACTGCGACCGACGAACCAGTAGGTGCCGATCGCGACAAGACCCGCCGCGCAAACATCGACCACCATGGGTCGCGGCAGTGTCAGTTTCATCCGGCGCAGCAGCACGACCGAGCCGCTGAGCACGCTCACCACCGTTAGCTGGCCGATTTCGACGCCGAGGTTGAAGCCGACCAGCAGTTCCGCCAGCTGTGCCCGCGGGATCGCCTCGTTGAGCAGGTCGGCGGCGAAGCCGAAGCCATGGATCAGACCGAAAATCAAAGTCACCACCAGCCGAAGCCGGCCGGCATCGCGCACATGGCCAGAGACCATCAGGTAATTCGCGGAAAACAACCCCGCGCCGATCAGCAAAAGCGGTGGAAGCAGCCCGATACCGCCAAGCCGGAGCGCTGCCATCGCGACCAGCACGCCACCCGTCCACAAGGCCAGCAGGCCGGGCCGTCGTGCCTGGACTGCGATATTCTCCACCCCGATCAGCGCGATCGTCAGCGCCACCAGCGCGTCGATAAATTCGGCGTGCGGACGGATGACGCCAGTGACGGCGAGCGCCAGGGTCAGGCTATGACCGAGCGTGAAGCCGGTGATGACGAAGGCGAGATCGCGGAAGCGGCGCGAGATCAGCACCAATCCGAGCAGGAATGACATGTGGTCGACGCCTGTGAAGATATGCATCACGCCCATCTTCACGAAGGTCAGAAAACCTGCGCTTTCCAAGCCAGAACCGTTCGCACCGTCCATCTCGATCGTCTGCTGATCGGAGGTGAGGACCTGCTCAACGAAGTCGCCCGATGGCGTTTGGATCTGGGCCAGATCGACGTGCGTCGGCACCAGCTCGAAAAAGGCCGCAAAGCGCAACACGAGCGCTTTGGCCGAGGGGCAGGCGAACAAAAATTCGACACGACGATAGCCCGATGCCGCCGCGACGGCGCGCGGCTTGATCGCGGAGGTGCAGGGCGCGTCGCCGCTCGCGACGCCGACTTTGGGTGCCAGATAGCTGATCAGCTGCGGATCGTTGGGCGGGCGTCCGTCGTGCGTGATCCGTCGCGCCTCGGCGTCGGGCAGCGATACGGTGAGATGAACGGAACTGCCGTCGACCAGCCAGCTCGTATGCGACTCGCTGCGCGTATGCGCGCCGGCCGGGGCGAGCGCGAGCAACGCCACCAATAGAGCAAGGAACCGTATCACAGCAGCGCCGCTGCGATCTTCACGTCGGCGCGCTTGCGAAGGAAGCGCTCGTTGCCCGCCTGAAGACGGGCAACCTTGGCGAGGAGGAAGTCGCGCAAGACGCGATCCCGTACCTGGTCATAGCCCATCGCCCGCGGGCGATTGTTGGCTACCATCTGCAGGATGTGGAAGCCGTCGGGCTGCTCGATCGGATCGGATATCTCTCCGTCCTTCAGCCCGCGCGCTGCGGCGAACAGGTGGTCGCCAAGGTGGATGCGGGCAGCGAAATAAAATTCTTCGCCGTCATCGACCCGGCCGGCGGTTTTCAGCCCGAGTGCGGTTGCGGCGGTTCTGGCGCGCAGTGCGGCAACCGTGCGGGCCGCGGTCGCGATATCCCCCCGAAGCAGATATTCGTGCAGGATCATCGTCCCTTCGCTCGCATAGCGATCGGGGTTCGCGGCGTAGAAGGTGCGCAATTCCTCTTCGGCGGGCCTGGCGGTCATGGCATCCTGCGCCACCTGCGCCTCCGTAGCGTTGATCAGGGCCTGGCGAACGTCGATGTCGTCGTTGGGCAGCCCCATCTCGATGCCACGCTGCACGAACAACTCCTCGCGGATCATGTCGTCGAGCACCTTGCGCTTCTGCTCGGGCGTCGCCTGGGTGAGGCCGACATCGTAAAGCGCGCGAAGCTGACCGATCATATCGGCCATGAGGATGGGCACGTTGTTGACGATCGCGGCATCCTCGGCGGGAACGGTGGCGGTCCGTGTCCCCTGCGCGGTGAAGAGTCCGACCCCGGCGATAACGAGACCCAGGATCGCACCCGCACCGCACAACCAGAGCGAACGCCGGGCATTCGGTTGCGCCCAGTCCCAGCGATCATTTGCGGTCGGGTGCGTATCGGTCATCGGCGGCTGGCCTTCGTCGGAGCGAGCGATGCGACGTAGACGGCTACATCGCGAAGTTGCGCGGCGGTGAGAATCCGATCGAAGGCGGGGCTCATGCCCGCACGCCCATAAGCGATCGATTGATAGATCGCGTCGTGCCCGCCATCGCCGTAGAGCCAGACAGAGTCCGAAAGCGCAGGCGCGCCAATCGCGGGGTCCCCTCCCGCATCGCCGGCGTGGCAATCCCAGCAGCCCGCCGCACCCTTGAACAGCTTCTGGCCCCGCCGAGCGGCGGCGATGTCGGTAGCGTGGTCCGTGAACCAGAGCAGCCCTTGGGTAACATCCTCGATCTGCGCAGGCGTCAGCGATGGCGTAGACGATTGCGGCGGCGGGGATTTGCCCTTGGGGGGAAGCACGGTGCCAATATGCGCCGGCATCGAGGCAAGGTTTGCGCCGCGGCTGTCGTGCGCGCGGATGCCGTAGCGCGCGATATCCTCGATTTCAGAGACGAGCCCGCTGCCGAAGAGATGATCGTCGTCGGTCAGGTCCGGAACGCCAACCTGACGATCGCCCTTTCCGTCCTGTCCGTGACACGAAGCGCAATGCGCAGCAAATACTGTCCTGCCCTCGCGCAGGGTAGTCTCGCGCATCACAGGGTCAGGAAGAATTGCCTCGGGATCGGCCCGCAGGACCGTGTTCTGCGCGTGATCGGCATGTGCCCGGATGCCCAAAGCGGTCACGAGCGCGAGCAGGAGCGCCGCAACGGCGATGCGACGGCGCTTGATCGAACCGGCTTTTGATGGGTGCAACGGATTGGACATTCGAGGGCAATGTCTTTGTCCGCATCGGCCATGTCCAGCACGCTACCGTAAAGCTCCACGTTACTCGGCCACGGCTCTGGATCCGCGGGCATTCCTTCATGCGTTCCAGCACTTCGCCCCAACGTTACTTCATGTTACAGCGCCGAAATGCTTGCTGGGGACCCTCCAAGAATGCTTGCCGACGACCCCTATCGCCTGAATCTTGCTTCGGAGGCGGGGCGTGTGCGTGAGGCAGGCGCTCTCGGTCGCTCGGACGTGCTGGTGCGATTGTTCGACTTTCTGCTTCAGTGCTCGCTCGAATCCCGCGCGCCGAAAGAAATCGAAATCGCCCAGGAGGTGTTCGGCAAAGGCGGCGGAGTGGATTTGTTCGAGGATGCCTCGGTTCGCGTCTACATTCACCGGCTGCGGCGCAAGCTCCAGGAATTCTACAGTGCAAATCCAGCCGCCCAGCGGCTCGCCATACCCTTGGGCGAATATCGCTTAATACTCACCGACAGTGCCAAGCCGTCACCGGGCGAAGCCGGAGCCGAGGCGGCGGATGCAGAAGCCAGTCCGCCATCCGCGCGTATGCGCTGGTGGAAAACGAGACGCAGTTGGGTCGCGCTCGGACTGTTCGCCGTCGTGATGAACATCGTTGCCTGGTATGTCGTCGCGAACCGCCAGCCTGCGAGCGTGTTCGCCGCGGCCGAGCGGACTGCCTTTTGGCAACCGCTCGTCACGAGCGACCATCCCACCTTCATCGTCATCGGCGATTATTTCATCTTTGGCGAGGCGACCAACACGAAAGTCGAGCGGCTCGTCCGCGACTTCGGAATCAACTCGCGCGAGGACCTCGATCGCTATCTGATGGACAATCCAAAGGATGCGGGCCGCTACGTTGATTTGAACCTGCATTACCTGCCCGTAAGCACAGCCTATGCGCTGCGCGAACTGGTGCCGCTGGCCGTCGACGTATCGGCCCACGGTGCGAGCTCTCTACGTCTGCTGACGATGTCGCGGATCACGGCTGAAAGACTGAAGAGCCGAAACATCATCTATGTCGGGTACTTCAGCGGGCTGGGCTGGCTGCGCGATCCGCTGTTCGCCGTATCGGGCTTTTCGGTCGGCTCCAGCTATGACGAGCTGATCGATCGCGCCACCGGGCACCATTTTCTGTCGGATGCGCTCGAGAGCAACGAAGGCGGCACGCCGCGGCGGGATTATGGTTACCTGGCGAGCATGCCCGGGCCGGCCGGCAACCGTATTCTCATCGTCGCCGGCACCCGGGATGCGGGCGTGATGCAGGCGGCGGAAGTTGCCGCGGATCCAAGTCAGCTTGCGAAGATTGCGGCGCAGACGGGCGGGGCCGATGCATTTGAGGCGCTGTTCGAGGTGCGCACGATCGGAAATCTCAATATCGACAGCACGTTGGTAATCGCCCGCCCGCTTCGTGCCGGCGGGCCCTGGCGCTCCGATACGTCGATCCACCAACGCTTCCCCGATCAATCGAAGGAGGAGCGTGCGCCCACGCCCTGACTATCCTATTTCAATTTGGACCGGCCCCATGGGCCGGGACGCTGACGCCGACCCAGAATGTCGAGGACAAACCCTGCGCCTCAGCGCAAGGTCTCGGAGATCGCCGCAAGGCCGGCGCGCGCGCAGTCCTCGTCCTGAGCGCCCTGCGCCGCGCCGCTCACCCCGATAGCGCCCAGGAATTCGCCGCGGGCGCTGATCGGCAACGCGCCCGTGCCGCCCGAAAGCCGCGGATCGACAGATTGCATCGACGCCGCGAATACCGGATTGGCGTGCACGCGTGCGCCGAACTCGGCCGAACTTGTTTGAAACATAACGCTGGCGCGCGCCTTGCGCTGGGCGATCTCGACGGAGATCGGTATCACCGCCGGACTTGCGGCGAGTAAACGCATGGTCCCGTCGCGATCGAGTATCGCCACTGCGACCTCAAATCCGCCAGCCTTGCATTGCGCGATCGCCGCACTTGCCGCCTTCATCGCGGCCTCGACGGGCAGCAGGTGGCGGACGAGTAATGGGGACGCGCCCTGGGCGTTTGCGGAGGACCATGACGATAGCAGCACGGCGCTCACCAGCGCTCGACTAAACAAGGGCCTAAGCATGAGATTTCTCGCATAATTGGAGCAGGGTCTTCGCTCGCGGCGGCCGTTCAGGCTGATGCTAAAGAATGACGCCCGTCGACTGCGCATCAAATTGTGAACCCAACCCATCGCGCGAAGAAGACGACGCCTATCCAGAGGGCAAGCGACGAGAAGCCAGCTACCTTGGCCGCCGTCGGCGTCTCGGAGAGTTCGTCCCACAAATGCATGTTGCGCTGGGTAACGAGGTGAAAGGCGGCCATGTTGAGACCGGCGAGCAGCATCAGCGCCATCTTGCACTGAAACTGCGTGTTGTAGGCGTAGGTGGTCGCGTTCGAGAGGAACAACAGCGATCCGAACACAACCGCGAGCACGAAAGCGACCCAGGTGAACGGCAGGAGTTCGAGGGTCAGTTGGCGTACGCTGCGCTTATGCGCGGGTAAGCCCAACAGCCGCAGGTCGATGATCGCGATGGTTCCTACCACGGTGACGATGCAGAGCACGTGGAGCGATTCAAGCCAGGGAAAATAGGATTCCCCCTCTCGGATCGCGACGGATATTGGCAGGTCGTTGAGGGTCTGGAAAAAGTCGGCGAGGGCCATTTGCGCGCTCCGTGAAGTGATTGGGCCGGCTCAGACGATGGCGTAGGCTATCCAGCGGCCGCAAAAGATGATGAGGATCCAGATCGCCAACGCCAGCAGGCCCAACGGTTTCACCAGCAGGGACCATATGCGCGACTGGTTCCCCAGATCCTCGCGCAACATCGGCACGCGCATGATCAGGGTGAGGAAGAAGGCGATCACCACCAGACCCATCTTGGTCCAGAAGATCCAATTCTCCAGTTCGCGCGCCGGCTCGCCGATGATCATCACCAGGCCGGTGAGCAAGAGGATCGCGAGCCCCGCCCACAGCCAGGGCATGTAACGCCGGAAAACGATTGCAGCGCTTTCGGTCCTCGCGATGAAGCCGGCCAGCTTCAGATCAAGCACGATCGCCGAACCCATCAGCATCGAGATCGCAATAATGTGGATGCTCTGGACGGTCGGAATGATCCAGGTATTGCTTTGAATACCCTGACTGATGTGCGTATTGTAAAGCCATTCCGAAAAGGCGGCGATAGACATGCGTATTCCTGCTCCACGTTTTATCTGTTCGGCTAATCGCGTGAACGAGCACAGCACAGGCGACAAGAAGATAACCGTTTCATTGCACGTTACCGTACGGTTATGCTGACACTGTTACGGCCGAATAAGTAGGAAGGTTTGTCCGAACGTCGCGCCGGGCCTTGGTCAATTTATTTTTGTCCAGGCTCCCCCGCCGGTATGTGACCGGATAGCGGCTGCGATAAATTCGATGCCGCGCAGCCCGTCTTCGACGGTCGGCAAAAGGCTTTCGCCTGGCGCTCGATCTTCAACATTGTCGTGCTGACGGATGAGCGCGACGAAATCCGAATAAAGCTGCGCGAAAGCCTCGATGTAACCCTCGGGATGGCCCGCCGGGAGTGTGGTGAATCCAGAGCCCACGCCATCCGCGCCACGAACCAACATCTGCGTGGGCTGGCCCCGCGTGCTAAGTACAAGCTCGTTGGGATGCTCGTGCCCCCATTCGATTGAGCCCGTCTCGCCAAATACCCGCAAGCGCAGGGCATTGGCGCAGCCGACGGCAACCTGGCTCGCCCATAACATGCCCGCTGCCCCGCCCTTGAACCGCAGAAGCATGCGTGCGTCGTCATCCAACGTGCGGCCCGGTACAAAGGACGACAGGTCAGCGGCGAGCTCTTCACACCGCAGGCCGGACACGAATTCGGCGAGATGAAAAGCGTGGGTGCCGATATCCCCCAGTGCGCCGCCGGAGCCATTTCGCGCGGGATCGGTCCGCCAAGCAGCTTGCTTGTTTCCATCATGCTCGACGTCGGTGCTGAGCCAGGATTGCGGATACTCGACCTGCACCATGCGGACGGCGCCGATCGACCCGGCCGAGACGGTTTCTCGTGCCCGACGGACCATGGCGTACCCTACATAAGTGTGCGCAACGCCGAAGACCCTGTTCGAGCGGCGGACCCGATCGACCAGATCGGCCGCCTGAGCGCAGTTCAGCGCGAGCGGCTTTTCGCACAATATGTGGAAGCCATGATCCAGGAAGGCCCTCGCGGCATCATAATGCACGTCGTTCGGCGCCACGATTGCAACCGCTCGAGCCCCGTCGGGCCGCGCGCTCTCCGCCGCGGCCATGAGGCTGTAATCGGCATAGCTGCGATCAGGCGCCACCCCGATCGAGGCGGCACTCCTCGCCCCTCGCTCGCCATCTGACGAAAATGCGCCGGCGACGAGATCGAACTCGTCGGTGAGCCGCACCGCCATGCGATGTATTGCGCCGATAAACGCGCCCTCGCCCCCGCCGACCATTGCAAGCGGGATTAGCCTTTTGGATTGGGCCGATTTCACGCACGGAGCCCCATTGCCGCCCGAATCTGAGCCCGGTCGATCGGGGAACCGGCGAAGTCGTCGAAGGCCGTGTCCGTCACCTTGATGATATGTTCGGCGATGAATTTTGCGCCCTCGGCGGCGCCTACCTGCGCGTCCTTGAGCGCACATTCCCACTCCAGCACGGCCCAGCCTGGAAAGTCGTACTGCGCCATGCGCGAAAATATCCCGACGAAATCGATCTGACCGTCACCCAGAGATCGGAAGCGGCCAGGTCGATCGACCCACGCTTGATACCCGCCGTACACACCAACCCGGGGTGACTGCCTGAACTCAGCATCCTTCACGTGGAACGCGCGGATGCGCTCGTGATAAGCATCGATAAAACCTAGATAATCCATATGCTGCAGGAGCAGGTGGCTCGGATCGTACAGGATGTTACATCGCGCATGCGAACCAACGCGCTCCAGGAACATCTCGAAAGTGATCCCGTCGTGCAGATCCTCGCCCGGATGGATTTCGTAACAAACGTCGACGCCGACCTCGTCGAACGCGTTGAGGATCGGACGCCACCGTCGTGCGAGTTCGTCGAACGCCTCCTCCACCAAGCCCGCGGGCCGTGCAGGCCAAGGATAGAAATAGGGCCAGGCGAGAGCGCCGGAGAAGGTCACATGGGCCGCGAGGCCCAGGTTCTGAGACGCCTTGGCGGCGAGCACCAGCTGATTGCTTGCCCAAGCGGTTCTCGCCTGCGTGTTTGAGCGAACAGAGGCGGGGGCGAATCCATCGAACATGAGGTCATAGGCCGGGTGTACCGCAACCAGCTGGCCCTGGAGATGCGTGGAGAGCTCGGTGATCGCGATCCCGACCTCGGCAAGACGGCCTGAAAGATCCTGACAATAAGTCAGGCTTTGGGCTGCCGTTTCCAGGTCGAACAGGCGCGGTTCCCATGTGGGTATCTGGATGCCGATAAACCCGAGGTCCGCTGCCCAGTGCGCAATGCCGTCAAGCGAATTGAAGGGAGGCTGATCCCTGACGTACTGGGCCAGAAACAGCGCCGGCCCTTTGATATCCTTCACCTACAATCCACTTCCACGTCATGATACGAGCAAATGTAATAGATTACATATGGGGTTGAGCGAGTCGACCCAAATCCAGCTTCATCCAGATTCAAAGCCGATCATCCGGACGTGAACGCGTAAAGCTGGGTGGGGTGGCGCAGGCTTAATCGGCACGGGGCTGATGAAGGGTGGTGCGCGTTGGCGCTCTTGGGCGAGGGGCAGGCGGCTCCGTCGCCGACGAAGCCTTATGATACAGCGCGCGTTACGAGCGCTGTGGAGCTCTTGCGGTGCTCTGCCGCTCGATAAGCTGGTGCGGCAAGGTGACGGTCGAGCGGATCTCCTCCCCGTCGATGATGCGCAGCAGGATGCCGACGGCCTCCTCGCCGATCTGCCTGGTCGGCTGGGCCACGGTTGTCAGGGTCGGCGTGAGGAAGCGCGCCAGCTGGATATTGTCGAACCCGATCACCGACACATCCTGGGGGCAGGAAAGGCCTGCCTGGGTAATCGCGTGCAGTACGCCCATCGCCATTTCGTCGCTGAAGCTGAAGATGGCGGTAACACCCTCAGCGATGAGCGCGCGGCCATGCTCCACGCCACACTCGACCGAGAAATCGCCGTGTTGAATCCTGAGCCCCCGGCTGATCAAGTGGCGGGCCGCCGCACGTTCGACCCCATAAAGCCGATCGCGGCTGAGCGGACTAACCAGCGGCCCGGTGATGATTCCTATGTCCCGATGACCAAGGCCTGCGAGGTGGTCGATCGCGTCGGCCGCGGCCAAGGCATTGTCGATATGAACCGAAGGCACATCAAGCCCAGGACTATATTCACAGCCGTTCACGATAGGGGCTTGTCGGCCGGGTTGCTCCAGCAAAGCCTTTAGTTTTTCGGGGAGGCGGTGGCCGAGAAAGACGAATCCATCCACGTCGCGATGGAGCAGCATGGCCGCATACTGGTTCTCCAGCACTGCGTCATGTTGCGTGTCGCCCAGGATCACCGCGTATCCGGCAAGACGCGCCCGTTCCTCGGCGCCCTGAATGAGCGCGGCGAAAAATGGGTTCGCGATGTCCGGGACAGTCACGAGGATCTTCGATGCCCGAAAGGTTCGAAGCATGCGCGCGGCATGATTGGGTTCGTATTTAAGCTCGGCGATCGCCTTCTGGACGCGCTCCCGCGTTTGCTCGGAAACCTTCTCCGGCCGGCTGATAACCCGCGACACGGTGGCAGTGGAAACAGCGGCGCGCTTCGCGACGTCAATGATATTTGTCATCGCCTCATTCTTCGTTCGCCGGAGCCTCATTCATCCAGTCGTCTGCAGCACCACCATTACCTAGTGTTGCAGTGCAACGTTGCTTCACGGAGCTGGATTGCCGGATGCATCAACGGCACCTTAGCGAGTGTAACGGTGAAAGCGAACGGTTACATCGCTCGGTCGGCGGGCCGGGCTATTACCCGCTGCGTCACACGCGGCTCGCGGTACTTGCATTGACCCGACAGCCTCACCCTCGCCTCCAACAGAAACCAAATCGTCGGACAGATTTACGTCGATTCCGGTGCGTGTAACGGCCAAATCGAACAGTTACACCTCTTCCGCCAGCAGGCAATATTGGAGCCTGCCGCAGTTGACATTCAAGAGCAATGTAATCGATTGTTTGCGGGAACACTGTTGCTCCAGAACTCGTCAGCCATGCCGGCGAACTCTTCATCAGAAGGTCTGCATGACCAACGCCGCACAGCCGATCGATCGGTCCATCTTCATCACCAGTTTCGCCGCGATCACGGCAACCTCGTTCTGCTTTGTACTCCGCGCGTTGGTGATTGACGCCTGGGGCGTCGAATTCGCGCTGACGGAGACCCAGAAGGGTGAATTGCTGGGGGTTGGCCTGTGGCCGTTCGCCATCAGCATCGTGCTGCTCAGCCTGGTGATAGATCGTATCGGCTTCAAGCGAACACTGTGGTTCGCCGTTGCCTGCCACAGCTGCGGATTGGCGATCCTCCTCATGGCCGGGGGCTATTGGTCGCTCTATTGCGGCACTTTCATCATGGCGCTCGGCAACGGCGCGGTGGAGGCATCGGTCAACCCGCTGATCGCCACGGTGTATGCCCATGACAAGCCGCGCTGGCTCAACCGGCTTCACGCCGCATGGCCCGGCGGGATGGTCCTCGGCGGTCTGCTCGCGATCTGGCTCGGCGATGGCGTGAGCTGGCGCGCGAAGGTGGCGCTCATGGCCGCGCCGATACTCATCTATGCCCTGCTGCTGGTTCGCCGGCGCCTGCCGGCCAGCGAGCGCGCGGCCGCCGGTGTGCCCTATCGCACGATGCTGAGTGAGGCCGGCTATCTGAGCGCGCTGATCATAGTCGCGATGATGATGCTGGAAATTGGCCGCGTATTCAGTCTGTCCGGTACGCTGACGCTGGTGCTGATAGCGGCGCTGACGATTGTGTGCGCTTACTATGCGCGTTCGGCCGGCCGGCCGCTCTACGTCATCCTCTTGCTGCTGATGATCCCGCTCGCCATCACGGAGTTGTCGACCGACAGCTGGATTTCCTCGCTCATGCAGCCGGAAATGGGCAGGATCGGCCTGCAGGCAGGGTGGGTGCTGGTCTACACCTCGGCCATCGTATTCGTCGTACGACTGTTCGCGGGTTCGATTATCAGTCGACTGACGCCGTTCGGCACCCTGGCTATCGCCTCGGGCCTTGCCGCGGTCGGCCTGCTTTGGCTGGCGGGCGCCAGCGGGTCGGCTCTGCTTGCCGCCGCCACTCTCTATGGCATCGGGAAGAGCTTCTTCTGGGGGACCAGCCTCGCCGTCGCATCGGAGCAATTCCCGCGGGGCGGTGCGGTCACGCTGAATGTCATGGCCGGTTCGGGGATGCTCGCCGCCGGTATCATGGGATCGGTTCTGCTGGGAACCCTGCAGGATGGCGCGGTCGCTCGTAAGGTTGCAACGGGCAATTCGCATCTTGCTGCGACCTATCTGACCGAACAGCGCACGAGTGTGTTCGGAAGCTATGTCGCGCTCGACGCGAAGAAAGTGGCGACAGCCCCGCCCGCCGACAAGGCTGCGCTCGCTACGGTAGAATTGGCGGGCAAGAAGAGCGCACTCACCGCCGTCGCCAGGCTGCCTATCCTGATGCTGTGCGTCTATTGCGCGCTCATACTGATTTTCCGTCGCCGCGGTGGCTATCGCCGCGTCACGCTTCCCCAAAACGCAGGATGACGTGCAAATTTACCCCCTTGATCGCGCGCAATGTATTCGATTACATGGCGACGAGAAGCTGGTCAGCGTCCCAATGCGAAGGGCGCAGACGCCAAGCTTCTGGGAGGCATTGGGGGAGAACTCCTGTCAGCCTCTATATTAATGGGACAAATTTGCGGCTCTTCGTCGATCACTAGTGAAGCATCACAGAGAATACGGCGAAATGTTGCAACTATAATAAGAATTTAAGAGAGGGGATATTTATGCGTTTCACTAAGGTTTGCTGGGAATCATCCGCTTTTGCCTTGGCGATGGCGTCCATGACCATATTTGGCGGCGCCGCGAGCGCGCAGACTGCGCCGGCCGCGGAGCCTCAGGCCGCCTCGGCTGCGCAGCCTTCCGTTCAGCCGGCCGCCAGCAGCGCGGCCACTGATGCTGGCGCCAATGGCGAGGTTATAGTCACCGGCAACCGCCGTGAATCTCGCCTGCGGGATGTCCCGATCTCGATCGCGGTCGTGTCGGGCGAAAAGCTTGCCTCGTCCGGCTACACCACGGCGTCCGATCTTCAATATCTCGTGCCGGCCGTGAACTACAATCCGCAGATCGGGGCGGGTTTCCTCGTCCGCGGCTTCGGCAGCCAGGGCTTCGATTACAATATCGAAAAGGCGGTCGCTGTCGTTGTTGACGACGTGGTTCAGGGGCTGCCCCGGAGCATCGGCTTCAATACGCTGGCCGACATCGAACGGATCGAAGTCCTTGAGGGGCCTCAGGGTACGCTGTTCGGCAAGAACGCCTCTGCGGGCGTCATCTTCGTGGTCACGCGCAAGCCTCAACTCGGCGTCTTCAGTGCTTCCGGTAGCGCGCGGTATGGGACCGACAATGAATCCCAGATCGAGAGCACCGTTAACCTGCCGGTTACGGCGAACGTAGCCGCGCGCATCACGGGCACCTACCAACGTCGGGATGGATATCTCACCAACGAATTCAATGGGTTCAAGGGCGGTGGATACCGGGATTATTCGCTGCGCGCAAAACTGCTCTGGGAGCCCTCTTCCGACTTCAACATCTACCTGCTTGCGGAGGTGCAAGACCATAGGGACGACGGCACCAATACGATCGAGACGATCCGCAGTTTCCCGACGCCGGTACCCCCCGTTTTGCCCACGTCCCAGACGGCGCTCGATTTTGCAGCCTTGTCTGCGCCCTACGGCATCGTCTTTGGCCCGCATAATCGCGAATATGTCAATAATGACCCGGTGCAGGCGTTCGTTCGACAGAAAGGTGTCCAGGGGACATTAACCTATCGTCTCGGCGGCTATACCCTGACCGCCATCTCTGCCTACAAGACCCAGTCGAGCGGAAATCAAACCGATGGCGATTACTCGGCAACGGACTTCAATAAATACAATGTTGGCACGCTGAGCGCGCACCAGCTTTCGCAAGAGGTGCGAATTAACTCACCGGTGGGCGGATTTGTGGACTTCGTCGTCGGCGGATACTTCTTCGATCAAAACGTTTCTGCCGCCGAAAATCAAGGCGGCACGCGCAATCGGGTTCTTCCTGCTAACACATATGTGGGTACGAATGGAGACACCGCGAACTATACCGCAAGATCCAACAGCCTTGCGGCATTCGGCGAGGCCAACTTCCATCTGACCCAGAAGATTACGGCTGTTTTTGGCGGGCGCTTCACGCACGATAGGGTTGGCGCTTCTTATTTTTCGTCGGTCGATCCGCACTTCAATTTCATAGGCACGCCGCCGCCCAACGTTTCGGATACCGCCGGCAAGGATGACCTCTCGGTCAAGGGTACGCTGCAATATAAGCCGACCTCCAATCTCATGCTCTACGCGACCTATGCGCAGGGCTATAAGGCGCCGGCCATCGGAACGACGCGCGGTACGCTCGCCAAAGTACGGCCGGAAACGGTCAATAACTACGAGGTTGGCTTCAAGACCCAGCTTTTCGATCGCCTGCTTTCGCTGAACGGCTCGTTCTTCATCGAAGACTTCAAGGATTTGCAGACCAGCACGATCGTTTTCCGACCCGATGGCACTTTCACTGTTGTTTTGGCGAATGCGCCTGGTGTCCGTTCCAAGGGCGTCGAACTCGACGCTGCTGTGCATCCGGCCCGGGATTTCAGTCTGACCGGCAGCCTTTCCTACAATCCCACCAAATACACGACGTTCCTAACGTCCTGCTATCCGGGGCAGGCCGTCAATCCTGCGCCGGGTCCTGGTTGTTATGCAACCGGCGGATCCAAGCTTTTCGATGCTTCGGGTTTGCCTTCGATCAATGCGCCGAAGACGACTTTCAATGTGGGCTTCGACTATAGTCCGCAGATCAGCGCGAAGCTGCGCCTGATCGCGAACGCCAATTATAGCCACCGGTCGAGCGCCTACACTACTGCAGGCGATCCGAACACGATCATCCCCGGTTATGGGCTGTTGAACGCCAACCTCGGTGTCGGCGCGCTCGACGGATCGATCAAGGTTTCGCTCTACGCCCGCAATCTTCTGAACAAGTTCTTCCTGGTGCGCGTCCGCGCACTGCAGTTCGCGGGCCCCGGCAGTTACCAGAATACCGTTGCGCTGGAGGCCCAGAGAACCGTGGGGATCAAGTTGGATTACTCTTTCTGAGCATCCGACCGCTTGAACGCGGCGGGGTTGGGTTTCGCCCAACCCCGCATCGCCGGCCAATCCGGACGAGGTTATCTCTTGGGAAGCAAAGACATGCGTAGGGACGAGAGTTGCTTTATCGACCGCCGGGCGTTTTGTGGCGCGGGCCTTGCGATAGTGGCCTGTACGGCGGCGGGCGCACAGGCGCCCGCGCCGCTGCCCCCCGAGCAGTTTCCCCTGGATACCGAAGAACAGCGGATCGCCGATCTCGTTACCGCCAACCACATCCTGGCGGATCAGGGCGTGCTGGACAGCTATGGGCACGTCACGGCCCGGTCCCTGAAAAACCCGAAGCATTTCCTCATGTCGCGGAACCGGGCGCCAGGCCTGGTGACCGCCGAAGACATCATGGAGTTCGACGAGAACAGTCTCCCGGTCGATCAGAAGGGGCGGCAGATCTACAACGAACGCTTCATTCACGGCGAAATCTTCCGGGCGCGGCCGGATGTGATGGCGGTCGTGCACAGCCATGCGCCGGATGTGCTGCCGTTCAGTGTCACGGATGCGCCTTTGAAGGCGATGATCCACATGGCCCACTTCATAGGATCAGACCCCGTCCCCGTGTTCGATCTCGAGACGGTCGAGGGCCCCAGAAACGGGATGCTGGTGCTGAACTCCCGAGCTGGTGCGGCTCTGGCCCAGAAGCTTGGCAACCGTAATCTCGTGCTGATGCGCGGGCACGGCATGACCGTGGTCGGTCCCAACGTTCGGCGCGCAACTTACAATGCCGTGTACACGCAGATCAACGCCCGTGCGGAAATGGAAGCCCTTAAGTTGGGCAAGCCAAAATTCATGAACGAGTTTGAAGTTCAGCGTGTCGGTCAAATCAACAGAGCGTGGGAGGCCTGGGCCGATCATGCGAAAGGTGCAAGATCATCATAACTCGCGCGATATATAAGTCATAAGAGAAATTTGTACGCAGGGTATCTAATAAAGTTCGCGATAAACTTTCCATTATTTGAACGGATATCGCGACATACTTGAAAAACCTGCTTCCTAAAGCGTCATATAGGATCAAGCCGTGAAACTGGTGAGCTACAACGGAAAGCGCCTTGGCGTCATTCGGGACGACAAGGTCGTGGACGTTTCGGACCTGGTGGCAACCTCTGTGGGGGAGTGGCCGCCGGTTGGGATGAACCGGCTGATCGCCCACTATCACGGCAAGCTTCCAGCGCTTGAGGCCGCCGTCGCCGGGCGGCCAGGGCAACCGCTGGATTCGGTAAGGCTGGACACCCCGGTGCCGTGGCCGAGCAAGATAATCGCCTACCCCGCGAACTATCACGCGCACGCGGAGGAAATGGGGCGCGACTATCGTGCCAACACCCAGGGCTTTTTCCTGAAGCCGCCATCGTCGCTCAGCGGCCCCAATGATCCGATTGTTCTCCCGGTCAATGCCGGCCGGCGCATCGACCACGAGTGCGAGCTCGGAATCATCATCGGCAGGGCTTGCCGCGACGTGCATCGCGACGACTGGCGTGACTGCGTTTTTGGCTACACCCTGCTCATCGACGCGGTGATCCGCGGCAAAGAGGAGCGGGTCGCGCGCAAGGCGTTCGACACCTTCTGCCCCGTCGGCCCCTGGATCGTGACGGCCGACGAGGTTGGCGAGCCAAACGATCTGCGCGGCCGTCTCTGGGTGAATGACGAGTTGCGTCAGGACGCGAATACGCGGGATCTGGTGCTCGACGTGCCGGGGATGGTCGAAATGGCTTCCTCGATCATGACGCTCTACCCGGGCGACATCATCGCCGCAGGCACGCCCGAGGGCGTCGGTCCGATCCGGGACGGCGAAACGGTGACCATCGAGTTCGATCGCATCGGCGCGATGAAGCTGAACGTGATCCAGGGCGATACCGGCAAATATTCATTGTTCGCGCAGCCAGCCCAAGCCTGACGCCCTGGGCGCGGCGAGTCCCGAAATGGAGTGATGGGATGTCCGGAGTAGAGGATTCGAACGCGGCGCTCGCGCAGTTTTCGAGCGAGATCAGCAGCATGGATATGTCTCCGCTGTGGGAGCGGGAGCCCGGCGCGATGGCGCCGGGAACGCGGTGCGTGCCGCATATCTGGCATTACGCCGACGTGCGTCCGGCGCTGATGCAGTCCATCGGTCTCATCAGCAAGCGTCAGGCGGAGCGGCGCGTGCTGGTGCTCGAGAATCCCAGCCTTCGCGGCAGCACCTTTATCGCCAACTCGCTCTACGCCGGCCTGCAGGCGATTGCGCCGGGCGAGGTCGCGCCGTCCCATCGTCACACGCCGAACGCGCTCCGCTTTCTGGTGGAGGGGGAGGGGGGCTATACCGCCGTCGGCGGCGAGCGATCGACGATGCGTCCCGGAGACTTCGTCGTCACGCCGAACTGGGCCTGGCACGATCATGGAAACTTAGGGACCGGGCCGGTGGTGTGGCTGGACGGTCTGGACACGGCAATCCCGAAGTTTTTCGGCGCGACCTTCCGTGAGGATCACGGCGAAGAAGCACATCCAATCGTGCGGTCGGAAGGTGAGTCCCTGGCCGCCTATGGCGCCAACATGCAGCCGCTTACCGCGCCTGCCGACAACCTCCATTCGCCGATCCTCCTCTACCCCTACGTCCGCTCCCGCGAAGCGCTGGAACGACTCAAGCAAGCCGGCTCCATTCACTCGGCGCATGGCGCCAAGCTCCGTTACAGCAATCCGGTAACGGGGGGACATCCGTTCCCGACGATGGCGGCATTCATGCAGCTGCTTCCCGACGGCTTCCAAGGGCGTCGTTATCGGAGCACCGAGAACGCCGTCTTCGTGGTGGTCGAAGGCCACGGGGTGGCCGAAGTCGAGGGCCGCCAATTGGCGTTCGGACCGCGCGACGTATTCGTCGTGCCTGCCTGGTCTTATTTGCGTTTCGCCGTCGAAGAACAGGCGGTGCTTTTCAGCTATTCCGATCGCGCGGCACAGGAGAAACTGGGCTTCTGGCGGGAAGAGCTGCAAGGCGAGAACGGACCGCCAGATGCTTAAGGTCGCGGTGCTGGACGACTATCAGCGTGTCGCCAAACGCTTTGCGGACTGGAGCAAGCTGGAATCGCGCTGTTCGGTCGAGATATTCGACCGGCACCTGGGGGATATCGACGAGGCCATCGCTGCCCTGATCGACTTCGACATCATCTGCCTGCTGCGCGAACGCATGGCCATGCCCGCAGCACTGATCGAGCGCCTGCCCAAGTTGAAGCTCATCTGTGCAACGGGTGCGCACAATCGCACGCTCGATCTGCAGGCGGCGCAAGCGCAGGGCATTGTGGTTTCCCACACGCGCAACGCTTCAACCGAGAACCCGACCGCCGAGCTGACCTGGGGGCTAATCCTCAGCGCCGCGCGCCGCATCGACCTGGAGAATCGCAACGTTCGGACCGGCGGCTGGCAGACGACCGTCGGCCTGACACTGCACGGCCGGACGCTCGGCGTGCTTGGACTTGGCCGTCTGGGCAAAGTCGTGGCCCGCATCGGCGCCGCCTTTGGCATGGAGATTATCGCCTGGAGCCCCAACCTGACGGAGGAACGGGCCGCTGAGGCGGGCGTGCGCCTGGTCTCCAAGTCCGAATTGTTCGCCGAAAGCGACGTCGTCACGATTCACATGGTGTTGAGCGAAGCCACGCGCGGCCTCGTCGGTGCTGAAGAGCTGGCGCTCCTCGGCGAGGATGGCATCCTGGTCAACACCTCGCGCGGGCCGATCGTCCACGAGGACGCACTGATTGCGGCCCTGCGTGAGCGGCGCCTGGGCCTCGCGGCGCTCGATACGTTTGATGTCGAGCCTCTGCCGGAGGGGCATCCCTTCCGCGCAATGGAGAACGTGCTGGCTACGCCGCACCTCGGTTACGTCACGGCAGAGACCTACCAGGTCTTCTATCCGGATGTTGTTGAAAACATTGAAGCATTCTTGTCCGGACGGCCAATCCGGCTGCTTCAGCACTGACAGTCACAACCCTAGTCGCGTTGCCCATCGGAGAGATCATGGACGAAACCGTTGCCGTTACCCGCACCCTTGCCCGCTATGTCGTGGATGCGCAGTATTCCGACATACCGAGCGCCGTCCGCAAGGAGGCGGTGCGTTCGCTGCTGAACTGGGCCGGCTGCGCCATCGGCGGCAGCGGTCACGAGGCAGTCGATCGGGCCCTGCTGGCGGTGAAGCCATTTGCGGGCGCGCCCGAGGCCGGCATCCTCGGTCGTCGCGAGCGGACAGACGTGCTCAACGCGGCCTTGCTCAACGGTATCTCCAGTCACGTGTTCGATTTTGACGACACGCATTTGAAGACGATCATTCATCCCGCAGGCCCGGTCGCCTCGGCGCTCCTGGCGCTTTCGGAGCGACGGCCGATGACGGGCGAAGAGCTTCTGCACAGCTTCATTCTCGGGGTCGAAGTAGAATGCCGTATCGGCAATGCGGTCTATCCCGCGCACTACGACATCGGCTGGCACATCACCGGAACCGCAGGCGTGTTCGGCGCGGCGGCGGCCGTAGGCAAGGTGCTTGGTCTTGATGTGCAGCAAATGACCTGGGCACTGGGGATCGCGGGAACCCAATCGTCCGGATTCCGCGAAATGTTCGGCACCATGTGCAAGAGTTTGCATCCCGGCCGGGCCGCGCAAAACGGCCTGCTTTCAGCCCATCTCGCACAGCAGAACTTCACCAGTTCCGACAGGGTGCTCGAAGCGCCGCGCGGCTTTGGGTTCGTGATGTCGGCGGACCGTGATTTCAACGAGGTGACGAAAGAGTTTGGGGAGCATTTCGAGATCTCCCTCAATACCTACAAACCTTTCGCCTGTGGCATCGTCATCCATCCGTCCATCGACGGTGCGGTGCAGTTGCGCGACGAGCACGGCCTGACCGCCGACATGATTGACCGGATCGATCTGCGGG